>NZ_CP083950.1:3832000-4190000 GCF_006439395.2 Mesorhizobium sp. B4-1-4 | reverse complement strand
GACCGAACCCATAACTGTTGCAATAGTTCGGGATGACTTGTGGCTAGGGGTGAAAGGCCAATCAAACTCGGAAATAGCTGGTTCTCCGCGAAATCTATTTAGGTAGAGCGTCGACCGAATACCCCAGGGGGTAGAGCACTGGATGGGCTAGGGGTCCTCACCGGATTACCAAACCTAACCAAACTCCGAATACCTGGGAGTACTAGTCGGCAGACACACGGCGGGTGCTAACGTCCGTCGTGAAAAGGGAAACAACCCTGACCTACAGCTAAGGTCCCCAAGTTATGGCTAAGTGGGAAAGGATGTGAGGATCCCAAAACAACCAGGATGTTGGCTTAGAAGCAGCCATCATTTAAAGAAAGCGTAACAGCTCACTGGTCTAAATAAGGGTCTTTGCGCCGAAAATGTAACGGGGCTAAAGCCATACACCGAAGCTTAGGGTTCGTGAGCAATCACGAGCGGTAGCGGAGCGTTCTGTAAGCTGATGAAGCCATACCCGTGAGGGGTGGTGGAGGTATCAGAAGTGCGAATGCTGACATGAGTAACGTAAGGGGAGTGAGAGACTCCCCCGCCGAAAGACCAAGGGTTCCTGCTTAAAGTTAATCTGAGCAGGGTTAGCCGGCCCCTAAGACGAGGCGGAAACGCGTAGTCGATGGGAACCACGTTAATATTCGTGGGCCTGGAGGTAGTGACGGATCACACAAGTTGTCCAATCTTATCGGATTGAACGGGCAGCGGAGTGGTTCCAGGAAATAGCTCCTCCTTATAGACCGTACCCGAAACCGACACTGGTGGTCTGGTAGAGTATACCAAGGCGCTTGAGAGAACTATGCTGAAGGAACTCGGCAAATTGCACGCGTAACTTCGGAAGAAGCGTGACCCTTTTCTGCGCAAGCAGAGGAGGGTGGCACAGACCAGGGGGTAGCGACTGTTTATCAAAAACACAGGGCTCTGCGAAGCCGCAAGGCGACGTATAGGGTCTGACGCCTGCCCGGTGCTGGAAGGTTAAGAGGAGGGGTGCAAGCTCTGAATCGAAGCCCCAGTAAACGGCGGCCGTAACTATAACGGTCCTAAGGTAGCGAAATTCCTTGTCGGGTAAGTTCCGACCTGCACGAATGGCGTAACGACTTCCCCGCTGTCTCCAGCATAGACTCAGTGAAATTGAATTCCCCGTGAAGATGCGGGGTTCCTGCGGTTAGACGGAAAGACCCCGTGCACCTTTACTATAGCTTTACATTGGCATTCGTAGTGGCATGTGTAGGATAGGTGGTAGGCTTTGAAACCTGGGCGCCAGCTCAGGTGGAGCCACCCTTGAAATACCACCCTTATCACTATGGATGTCTAACCGCGGCCCGTTATCCGGGTCCGGGACAATGTATGGTGGGTAGTTTGACTGGGGCGGTCGCCTCCTAAAGAGTAACGGAGGCGCGCGATGGTGGGCTCAGAACGGTCGGAAATCGTTCGCTGAGTGCAATGGCATAAGCCTGCCTGACTGCGAGACTGACAAGTCGAGCAGAGACGAAAGTCGGTCATAGTGATCCGGTGGTCCCGCGTGGAAGGGCCATCGCTCAACGGATAAAAGGTACGCCGGGGATAACAGGCTGATGACCCCCAAGAGTCCATATCGACGGGGTTGTTTGGCACCTCGATGTCGACTCATCGCATCCTGGGGCTGGAGCAGGTCCCAAGGGTATGGCTGTTCGCCATTTAAAGCGGTACGTGAGTTGGGTTCAGAACGTCGTGAGACAGTTCGGTCCCTATCTGCCGTGGGTGTAGGAATATTGAAAGGATCTGTCCCTAGTACGAGAGGACCGGGATGGACGGATCTCTGGTGGACCTGTTGTGGCGCCAGCCGCATAGCAGGGTAGCTATATCCGGACGGGATAACCGCTGAAGGCATCTAAGCGGGAAACCCACCTTAAAACGAGTATTCCCTGAGAACCGTGGAAGACGACCACGTTGATAGGCCGGGTGTGGAAGAGCGGCAACGCTTGAAGCTTACCGGTACTAATAGTTCGATCGGCTTGATCGTTCTCATTCCTTATGCCCATCTGACATAGTCAGATGGTCTTACCAGCGCTCACGCATGAGCGGCCCCTCTGGGGCCTATGCTCCGCGAGGGCGCCGGAAAACCGGCGACGCGCAGTCGCGCTTGCGGGCTTTGCCCGAAGCAACCTGCAAAAGCATCGCCTTGGCACGGAAAGACAGGCAACGGCACAGCCGGATGGCGAGCAGGTATCTCCTACTCACTATTCCCTGCTGCCTAATCCCCTAACCCAGCTTCTCGAATAACGTGCGTTTTGCCGACCTGGTGGTTATGGCGGAGCGGCTGCACCCGATCCCATTCCGAACTCGGCCGTGAAACGCTCCAGCGCTGATGGTACTTCGTCTCAAGACGCGGGAGAGTAGGTCGCTGCCAGGTCTGCTAAACGCACGTTTGATCCGCACATCGTGCTTTCCAAAAATCAAAAATGATTTTTGGATCAATGTGTGGAAATCTTCTCTGAACATGGCCCGCCAACGGGAAACCTCGGGCCGCTAACGCGGCCCTTTCCATTGGCAAAACCAAAAAAGGCAATTGCAAAACGCAATCGTCAGGTAACGCAATCGCCCAGGCGATCGCAGACTACGCAAGCAAACGCTTGCTCAGCGTTGACGCGGGGTGGAGCAGCCCGGTAGCTCGTCAGGCTCATAACCTGAAGGTCACAGGTTCAAATCCTGTCCCCGCAACCAAATCATAAACGGCCCGCTTGGTTCAAACCAGCGGGCCGTTTTGCTATGCCGACCTGGCCCCCGCAACCGGATCAACGCTGGCAATCGAACCCCCAAAGCCAAATCAAATAGCCCGCATGGCATGGCACCAAGCCGGCGGCCGGTTTGATCTGGGAGCCGATGATGGTCACCAATGAGGGGAAAGCAGAACCGGAGCGCCTTGATGGGCAAGAGCCTTCCCAAATGTAAGCTTTCGCTAACAATCTCGTACGCGGCGACTTCACGCCGCTTCAATGCGGCGGGCCCCGTTTCTTCTCGGCAGCGGCCAGCAGGTTCAACGAAGGCGCGTACCTTGGCGCCGGAACCGGGCGGGCGGAAAGACGGCATGGATGCCGCCTGTCGAAGGTCCATTTGGCAAAGACCGGCACAGCACGCAGGCATGGGCGGCCGGGCTCTTGTCACATCCTGTTCGAAGACGGGATCATGGGTTACTTCTGTTCAATCTAGGCGCAGCAGCCACCAGCGCCCTGCCAATGGCCGATCGGGGTGCGTCAATGACGGCACGGGCATCGCCGCTCTCGGCAATCCGCCCGGCGTCGAGAAGGATGACACGGTGGGCGACCGCGCGGGCGACGCCGAGATCATGTGAAATGAAGAGATAGGCGATCTGGTCCTGGCGTTGCAGGTCGAGCAGAAGGTCGAGGATCTGGCCGCGCACCGAGACGTCGAGTGCCGACACCGCCTCGTCGAGCACGATCAGCGACGGCTTCATAGCGATGGCCCGGGCGATGGCCACACGCTGTCGCTGGCCGCCGGAGATTTCGTGTATGGCGCGCGGCGCGAGATCGGCCGCCAGCCCGACGCGCTCGAGCAAGACGGCGATACGGCGCGGACGCTCGGCGCGCGACGCGACGCCATGGATACGCAAGGGATCGTCGAGAACGCGAGCCACCGTGGCGCGCGGATTGAGGGCGGCCAGCGGATCCTGGAATACCATCTGCAGGCGCGCGCGGCGTGCCCTGAGCGCTGCGCCGCGCAGGGCCAGGAAATCGCTGCCCTCAAATTCAATGCGCCCGGCGTCCGGCTCGATCAGGCGCAGCACGAGCCGTGCGATCGTCGATTTGCCGCTGCCGGAGGGGCCGGCCAGCGCCAGCGTTTCGCCCGGGCCGATGTGAAAGGAAACGTCGTCGACAGCGGCTATCGCCTTGCCGCCTCGTCGGTAGATCTTGGAGAGATTGGAGACCGCGAGCAGGCTCATGCGTGGAACTCGCCGCGATTCAACAGCGGGTCAGCATCGAGGCCGATATGAGCGTCGAGCAGGGCACGTGTGTAGGGTTCGGTCGGTGCATTCACAATCCGCGCCGTCGTGCCAAGCTCGATCAGTTTGCCGTGCCGAAACACGGCAATGCGCTCGGCGAGTTCGGCCGCCAGCGCGATGTCGTGACTGATGAACAGCAGCGTCATGCCGTCCTCCGCAACCAACCGGCGGATCAAGGCGACGATCTCGGCCTGCACGATGGTGTCGAGTGCGCTGGTCGCCTCGTCGGCGATCAGCAATCTCGGCCCGGCGGCGATCGCAGCCGCAATTGCCGCGCGTTGCTTCTGGCCGCCGGAGAGTTGATGCGGGAAGGATCGCAGGGCTGCGTCCGGATCGGGCAAGCGGACGCGTTCGAGCAGGGTTTTGGCTCTCGCATATGATGCCCGCCAGTCGAGGCCGAGATGTGTGTGCGCCACTTCGGCGATTTGTTTGCCGATGGTCATCACGGGATCGAGGCTGGCGGACGGATCCTGGAACACGAAGCCGATGTCGCGGCCGCCGAGGGGTGCCAGGCTTTGTTTGGACACAGACTTTTGCGCTCGGCGCTCTAGGAAGCCCCCCTCTGTCCTGTCGGACATCTCCCCGTTAAGGGGGGAGATCAGGCCCGCATGTCGACCTTCGCCAACTACGTCGGCAGCAAGGGGGGAACCGACAGTGGAACTGCTAATTTCCTCCCTTGAGGGGGAGATGTCCGGCAGGGCAGAGGGGGATGCCTTGGCACCAAAGGACGGCGATGATGGCAAGGACCACTCGATGAGGCCTCCAACCTTGGCGGTTGCCGGCAGCAATCCTGCAATCGCCAGCGCCAGCGTGCTTTTGCCGGAACCGCTCTCACCGAGGATCGCCAGACGTTCTCCTGCGGCGATCTCCAGGCTGATCCCCTTCAGCGCCGCCACCTCGGCACCTTCGCGTCGATAGCTAACCGCCAGGTCGCGGATCGAAGCCAGCGAGGTCAAGACAGGCCTTTCTTGACCGCTGTCGTCTCGACGATGCCTTCACCGGCGAGATAGACGCCAAGCACGGTCAGCACCAAGGCGATACCCGGAACGATCGACAGGAAGGGTGCGGTGCGCAGCACCGTGCGGCCTTCCGCGATCATGCCACCCCAGGTGACGCGGTTGGGGTCGCCAAGGCCAAGGAAGGACAAGGCCGCTTCGGTCAGGATCGCCGCGGCGACGATCACCGACGACATCGCCAATACCGGCGGCAAGGCATTGGGCAGCACCTCACGAAAGGCGATTTCCAGGGGATGCATGCCGATGACGCGAGCGCCGGCGACATAATCGCGTTCACGGATGGAGAGGACTTCCGCACGCGCGACACGCGCCGGTCCGGTCCAGGTGCCGAGCGCGATGGCAATTACGACGATGCCGAGCGACGGTCCGACGACGCTGACGAAAGCCAGTGCCAGCAGGAAGCTGGGCACGGTCTGGAAAGCATCGGTGACGCGCATCAGCACCTCGTCGAGGAGGCCGCCGGCAAAGCCGGCCAGCGTGCCGACCACGGCGCCGATCGCGAGTGCCGCCGCCGCTGCCGCCAGGCCGACAGCCAGCGAAGTGCGGGCGCCATGGAAGAGCTCGGCCAGCACGTCACGGCCGAGCCGGTCGGTGCCGAGCGGCAGCGACCAGTCCTGGAAGGGCGGCAGCAGCGCCGGGCCGGCGATGGCTTGCGGGTCGCCGGGAAACAGCAGCGAGGCGGACAGCGCCATCGCGGCCAGTGCGCCCAGAAGAATGGCGCCGGCGATTGCCTCAGGCGTGCGCAGGAAACGGCGGAGCGGGTTCATGCGCCGGCCTCTCCGGCGCCGACGCGCGGATCGAGCAAGGCGTAGGCGATGTCGACGAGGAGGTTGATGACGATGACAAGGACGGCGCTGGTGAGGATGATGCCGAGCAGCAATGGCGTGTCGCGCGCCGCGACGGCTTCCTGCGCCAGCCGGCCGAGGCCCGGAACGGAAAAGACGCTTTCGATGACGACGCTGCCGCCAAGCATCTGCGCCGACTGCAGGCCGAGCATGGTGACCAGCGGCAGCAATGCGTTGCGGGCGACGTGGGCGAGCACGATGCGGCGGCGCGAAAGCCCCCTGGCGCGGGCGGCCAGCACGAAGTCCTGCCGCCAGGCTTCCGCCATGCCGGCGCGCATCATGCGCAGATAGAGGGCGAGGTAAATGAAGCCGAGTGCTGAGACCGGCAGCACCAAATGGATGGCGATGTCGGCGACGCGGTCGAGGCCGGTCCTGTCCGAAGCCAGGGTCTCGATGCCGCCGATCGGCAGCCAGCGCAGGTCGACGGCAAAGATCACGATCAGCACCAGGCCGAGCCAGAAACCCGGCACGGCATACAGCGCCAGCGAGCCGATCGACAGGAAGCGGTCGCGGAAGCTGCCTGGCCGTGCGCCGGCATAGATGCCGAGGGTGGAACCCAGCCCGAAGGACAGCGCGGTGGCGCTGACCATCAGCAGCAGCGTGTTGGGCAAGCGCTCGAGGATCACGTCGCGGATCGGCCTGGAGAACGTCACCGACTGGCCGAGATCGAGATGCAGCAGCGCCCAGAGATAGTTGGCGAGCCGCGTCACCTCGGATTGGTCGAGACCCCAGCGGTGGCGCAGCAGCTCGATCATGCCGGCATCGCCGCCGGTGGAGACGATGTAGGCATCGACCGCATCGCCGGGGGCGGCTTCGAGAAGCAGGAAGGTGCCGATGACGACGATCAACAGCACGAAGATGCTGCCGACGAGGCGACGGCGGAGGAGGATGAGGGCGCGGGTCATGTGCGCCTCCAAGGTGTGGCGATACGCTGGTCAGGATTGCGCCTAGGCACCCCCCTCTGTCCTGCCGGACAGAGGGGGGTGTGAAGAAACCCGGCCGTAGGCCATGTCTCAACACGGATTTCTTCGCGAACTTTCATCCGCGCAAATCTGTCACGATTCCAGATAGGTGTCCGCCCAGTTCGAAACCGCCCAGCGTGGATTGTTGGCGATGTTGCCGACCTTGTCACTCGCGACGCTGATGAAGCTCCATTCGGCGACGTTGATCAACGGCAGGTCGGCGGCGACCTCCTTCTGGAACTGCTTATAGAGGTCGGTACGGGCGGATGTGTCGAGCGTCTCCGACGCTTTGGTGATCAGCGCGTCGAGGGCGTCGTTCTTGTAGCCGCCCTGGTTGGAGAATGGCACGCCGTCTGGAATGCCGCTCTGCACCAGTATGGTGGTCGAGATCGCGGGGTCGCCACGGAACACAGGCGGGCCGACGGCGAGGTCGAAGGCGTGGTCGGTGTAGACGGCCTTGATGTGCGCGGCGGAGTCGTTGTTGACCAGCTGCGCGTCAATGCCGATGGCGGCAAGCGCCTGACGCAGATAGTCGCCGAACTGTTTCGTCTCGTTGAAATAGGGCGCCGGCAGCAGCTTGAGCGAGAAGCGGTTGCCGTCGGCACCCCTTTTGTAGCCGGCCTCGTCGAGCAGCGCGTTGGCCTTGGCGACGTCGAATGGATAGGTCGGCACGTCGGCGGTGTAGAATTGCGGATCGTTCTTCGGCACCGGGCCGGTGGCGGTGGCGGCATAGCCGAGGAACACCGTCTTAACGACGAAATCCTTGTCGATGGCATGCGCGATTGCCTGGCGCACCTTGAGGTCGGCCAGTCCCTTGCGGCGATGGTTGATCTCGACCACGAGCTGATAAGTTAGACCTTCATAGCCCTTGGTGATGACCTTCAGACCCGGCACCTTCGAAATACGGTCGAGGTCTGCCAGCGGCACCGCCGAGAAGGCGGCGAGTTGGATTTCTTCGGCTTCCAGCGCGCTCGCTGCCGAGGTGCGGTCGGGCAACACCTGATAGATGATCTCGTCGAGATAGGGCTCGTCCTTGCCCCAGTAGTCCGTGTTCCTGGTCAGCCGGTAATACTGGCCGGCCTTATACTCGCCGAACTTGAACGGGCCGGTGCCGATGGGCGCGGTGTTGGCCGGGTTGTCCTCGATCTTGCCGACCTCGTAGATGTGCTTGGGCACGACGCTGCTCAGCGCGGGCAGCGCATTGCGGATCAGCTGGAACGGCGTCGGCTTGGCGAACTTGAACACGGCGGTGAAATCGTCCGGGGTGTCGACGGCGGCAAGGTCCTTGAACACGGTGCGGCCGAGATTCTGCAGCGGCTTCCAGATCTGCAGCGCCGAGAAGGCGACGTCGGCCGAGGTGAACGGCTTGCCGTCGTGCCATTTGACGCCTTCGCGCAGCTTGAAGGTCGCCGACAGCCCGTCGGCCGCAGCTTCCCAACTAACCGCCAGGCGGGGGGCAAGCCCATCCTTGCCGTCGAAAGAGGCTTCGGCCAGCGTTTCCACGATCTTGCTGGAGATGAAGAAGACGCCGTTGGAGGCGACGATCGCCGGGTTGAGGTTGTGTGGCTCGGAATCGGCGGCGAGCACCAGCCGGCCACCCTTCTTCGGCGTCTGTGCCCAGCCGAGCGACGGCATGGCCGTGGAGGCCAGCAGCATCGCCGAGCCGGCAAGCATCTTGCGTCTCGAAATCGTGAAATCCGACATGATTTAACTCCCTCCTCTGCGCGACCCGCGTGGCGCGACAAGTCCCCTCGGATGCCGGCAAGCGCATCGGTATCCTCGCGGCGGCGATTATGAGCCTTGCCGAGGGTTTCGCCAGAGACGGAATTGGCGCACCCTCGCTTGGCTTTGAAATTTTCGTCCGCTGGACCAGTTTCGTCGCGCGGGTGCATTTTTGCCTATCTGGTAGGACCAAATTGACAGGATAAAGGGCGAATGGCGACTTATCTATCCTCAATCCGGTCTATTCGCGTATTCTGGATAGACCAGAGAAGACAAAATGGTACAGATTTGGCCGCGCGCCATCGGATCGGGAGCGGAGCCGCGCCGATCACGGGCAATTCAGGGAGATAGAGAGATGAACGTTGCGCCGGGCAAGAATGCCGTCAGCACTGTCCCGTTCGACCAGGCGAGAGTCGACCGGCTGTTGGAGGAGGCCGGCATCGATGTGCTGCTCGCGACCTCCAAGCACAACACGCAGTATCTGCTCGGCGGCTACAAGTTCATCTTCTTCGCCGCCATGGATGCGATCGGCCACAGCCGCTATCTGCCCGTTGTCATCTACGAGAAGGGCGGACCGGAGCACGCGGCCTATATCGGCAATAAAATGGAAGGCGGCGAGCACCAGAACCATCCGTTCTGGACACCGACACTGCATGCCGCCTGCTGGGGCACGCTAGACGCCGCGAACCTTGCCGTCGAGCATTTGCAGAAGATCGGCAAGGCAGGTGCGCGCATCGGCATCGAGCCTGCCTTCCTGCCGTCCGACGCCTACACGCTGATCCGCAAGGCGCTGCCGGACGCCAGGCTTGTCGATGCGACCGACATGCTGGAGCGCATGCGCGCCATCAAGACCGATGCCGAGCTGGAGAAGCTGCGCATGGCCTCCGAACTGATCACCGATTCCATGCTGGCGACCATCGCCTGGGCACGCGAAGGCACGAGCAAGGCCGAGATCATCGAGCAACTGCGGCGCGAGGAGACCAATCGCGGCGCGCATTTCGAATATTGCCTGCTGACGCTGGGCTCCAGCCACAACCGCGCTTCATCAGGCCAGGCGTGGAAGAAGGGCGAGGTGCTGTCGATCGATTCCGGCGGCAACTACCACGGCTATATCGGCGACCTCTGCCGGATGGGCCTTCTTGGCGAACCGGATGCCGAGCTCGAGGATCTCCTGGCCGAGGTCGAGACGGTGCAGCAGGCGGCGTTCTCGAAGGTCAGGGCGGGCACGCTGGGCGGCGACATGATTGCGCATGCCGAGGGCGTGCTGAAGGCCTCGAAGGTCGCGGCGTACACCGATTTCTTCGCCCACGGCATGGGGCTGATCACGCACGAAGCGCCGTTCCTGATGACCAACCATCCGGTGACCTATGAAGGCACCTACGCGGCCAAGCCGCTGGAAAAGAACATGGTGCTGTCGGTCGAGACGACCATGCTCCACCCGACGCGCGGATTCATCAAGCTGGAGGATACTCTTGCCGTAACCGAGACGGGCTATGTGATGTTTGGGGATCGGGGCAGGGGGTGGAATAGAGGCGGGGTGGCCTGATTGGATAAAGGTCGGCGCCGCCCCTCATCCGCCGGCACCTTCTCCCCGTATAGTGACGGGGAGAAGACAGCAGTCGCAACCTCGGCGCTCGTCTTGCAACGCTGAAAATCGGCGGGTGCGCTGATGAAAGCGTCTTTCTCCCCGTCACTATACGGGGAGAAATGTCCGGCAGGACAATGAGGGGCGGCGCTGCCCTGGCACATCAGTCACTCCCCCGCCGGCATCAATCGGAAATCCGGCAGTTCCCGCAGCGCCAATTCCGGCCCGGCCGGCGAATAGACGACGAAGAGCTGCATCGGTCCATCACCGGTGTTGAGCGTCGAATGGAACCGGCTCTCCGGCACATAGATCGTGCAGCCAGGGCCGACTTTTTCGACCATTGGATTGCCCTGCTCGTCCTCGACCATCTGTTCGCCATGGCCCGAGATGACGAAGATGATTTCTTCCGCGCCCGGGTGGTTGTGGCGCGTATGGCCCTTGCCCGATGGCAGGTCGACGACGCCGCCGGAAAAGCGGGTTGCACCATTCACTTCCGGCGCCACCGTCAACGACAATTTTCCCCAGTCGAAGCCGAAGGCACTGACATCCTTCGGGTAAACAAACACCTTGCTCTTGTCGGTCATCTCCCATCATCCCTTCTTTTTCCTGGTCTTGTCGCCAAGGGTCACAGCCTTGAAATCAGCGGTCTGTCTGGCGATCGCGGCTTCCGCCGGCAGCCGCTCCATCGAACTGGCGCCATAGAAGCCGTGCAGGCCCTTGGCATGGGAGAGGATGTAGCCGGCGTCGTCCGGCATCGAGATCGGGCCGCCATGGCAAAGCAGGATGACGTCCTTGCGCACCGCGCGGGCGGCCTCGGCGATGGCGTCGATCGCGACGATGCAGTCGTCGAGCGACTTGGCCGAGGTGGCGCCGATCGAGCCGCCAGTGGTGACGCCCATATGGGCGACGACGATATCGGCGCCGGCCTTGGTCATGGCGCGCGCCTCTTCCGGATTGAACACGTATGGCGTGGTGAGCAGATCGAGCTTGTGCGCCTCGGCGACCATGTCGACTTCCAGCCCGAAGCCCATGCCGGTCTCCTCGAAACTCTGGCGCATGGTGCCGTCGAACAGGCCGATGGTCGGAAAATTCTGTACGCCGGAAAAGCCCATTGTCTTCAGCTCGGCCAACAGCAGCGGCATGATGACGAACGGATCGGTGCCGTTGACGCCGGCCAGCACCGGCGTGCGCTTGACCACCGGCAGCACCTCGTAGGCCATTTCCTTGACGATCTCGTTGGCATTGCCATAGGCGAGCAGCCCGGCGGCCGAGCCGCGTCCAGCCATGCGGTAGCGGCCGGAATTGTAGATGATGATCAGGTCGATGCCGCCGGCCTCCTCGGCCTTGGCCGACAGGCCGGTGCCGGCGCCGCCGCCGACGATCGGCACGCCCTCGGCGATCATCTTGCGGAATTTCTCCAGGATATTCTTGCGCGGGATGGCGGCCATCGGATCTCACTTCTTGGCGATGTCGAGAAAAGCCGCGACCGCGGCTTTGGCGAATCTGGGGTCGTTGATGTGCAGCGGCAGGCGCGTCACCGTGCGCGTTCCGTTCGGCATGATGGTGCGCTCGATGGCCTCGAAAAGCGCCGCATCGGCCTTCGGATCGAAGAAGGCGCCGTCTTCGATGTCGAGCGCCGAGACGCCTTTTTCCGGAATCAGGAAGCGGATCGGACCTTCGCAACGCGCCAAGCGGCCGCCGATCCATTCGCCGATCTGGCGGCATTCCTCGACGGTAGTTCGCATCAGCGTGACGTTGGGATTGTGTTCGTAGACCAGCCGCGCGCGATAGCGCTCAGGAATTGTCGGCGGCGCCCAGAAATTGACCATGTCGAGCGCGCCGACCGAGCCGACATAGGGCAGCTTCGTGCGGACAATGGCGCCGAAGCGGTCCTCCGTTCCTGGCAATACGCCGCCGAACAGCAAGTCGCAGACCTCGGTCGTGGTGATGTCGATGACGCCTGCCAGCAGGCCGCTGTCGGCCAGCTTCTCCATCGAGCGGCCGCCGGTGCCTGTGGCGTGGAAGACCATGCAGTCGTAAGTGGCGCGCAGCTGCTCGGCGATGGCAGTCACGCAGGGCGTGGTGACACCGAACATGGTTAGCCCGATCGACGGCTTGCCGTCGGACGGAGGCGCTGGCCTGGCCGCCATACCTGCGATCGCCTGAGCCGCATTGTGCAGCACGGTGCGGGACAGCCGGTTCAGCCCGGCCATGTCTGTCACCGAGGGCATCATGATGATGTCGGAAACATCGACGTAAGGGGCTGTGTCGCCGGAGGCGAGCGTCGAGACCATGATCTTGGGCAGGCCGAGCGGCAGCGCGCGCATGCCCGAGGTGATGATCGAGGTGCCACCGCCACCGCCAATACCGATCACGGCTGATATGTCGCTTCGTGACTGGATGAAGCGAGCGAAGGCGACGCCCATGGCTGCCACCGCTGTGCCGCGATCATTGCCGCCGAGCACGGCTTCGGTGCCGGCGGGATGATGGCCGGCAATTTCCTTGGCGGTGATGTCTACGGATATGGTCGCGTCGCGCGTTCCGACATCGGCCCGGGAAACGGCAGCGCCGCTGGCGGCGATCGTGTCGGCCAGGAAGGCGAGCTCCTCGCCCTTGGTATCAGCGGTGCCCACGACATAGATGCGTTTCATGGGCCGCCCTGTGTTGGTTGGCTCGGCAGCGGCACTGTTCAGTGGATGAAGACCTTGGTGCTTTACCGCGCCGTGACAAAGCGAGGTCGTTGCAAATTTTTGAGACGAGCGTATCATATTGACATGGATATCTCACGTCAACAAGCGACGACGAACGATGACACAGGCGAGAGGGCCGAGCGTGGACCCCGGGCGCGCACCAAACGGCTGATGCTGGAGACGGCGACGAGGCTTATGCAGGCGGGCGTCACGCCGTCGGTCAGCGAAGTTGCCGAGGCGGCTGAGGTATCGCGCGCCACCGCCTATCGCTATTTCCCGAGCCAGGCGGCACTCGTGCAGGCCGTCGTCGACGAGGGGTTGGGCCCAATCCTGACCTGGCAATCGATCTCCGACGATGCCGAGCGCCGGGTCGCCGACCTGTTCGACACCGCCATGCCACGCATTGAGGCCTTCGAGGCGACGTTCAAGGCGGCGCTGAAACTGTCACTTGATCAGTGGGCGAGGCGCCAGACCGGCACGCTGGGCGGCGAACCGGCCTTCACGCGCGGCCATCGCGTCGACCTGCTCAAGGAAGCGATCGCTCCGCTCAAGGGCCGTTTGCCGCCGCGCGATTTCAACCGGCTGGCGCAGGCGCTGTCGCTGATCTTCGGCGTCGAGGTGCTGATCGTGCTCAAGGACATCTGGGGGCTCGACAGCCGCGGGACGCGGTCCGTTGCGCAATGGGCGGCTGGTGCGCTGGTGCGCGCGGCGGTGACGGATTCGATCGACGGTGGAGATGGTGCCAATACGGCGGCAGTGGTGAAATAGCCTATGTCTGGTTCGACCAGATTTGCATGCCAACTATTGATCTTAATTGCGGTGCCGGGCTTCAAACAAGGCCACTGCACATCACTGAGTAGGAAAATCATGTGAAAACAGTCAGGTAAACCTGCAATTCGACTGTGATGATCCGATCTGGCTCTCAAGAAAGGGCTTGACCAAGGTGCAAAATTGGTAATACCAGATCAGAAAAGAAAAGTGGATCAAAAGCGAGGGCTTCGATCCATTTTCCGGCAGGGTGAGGAGGCCCGGAACCGGAAAGGTGCGAGCAAGGGAGGAACTACCAGGGCCGGCTCCGTCGTCGGCTCGCATGACAGGTAGAATGCGCACAAGGGAGGAAATCATTATGCGCAAGTTAGTGACCAGCGTGCTTGCTGGTATCGGCCTGACGCTTGCCTACGGAACGTCCGTCCACGCGCAGGACAAGGAACTCACCATTTTCTGGGCGGAATGGGACCCTGCGAACTATCTGCAGGAGCTCGTGAACGACTATATGGCCGAGACCGGTGTGAAGGTCACGGTGCAGACCACGCCATGGCCCGATTTCCAAACCAAGGCCTTCACCGAGTTCAACGCGCATGGCGACGCTTACGATCTGGTCGTCGGTGACTCGCAATGGCTGGGCGCCGGTTCGACGCAGGGCCACTATGTCGACCTGACCGACTTCTTCAACCAGCACAAGCTCACCGACGTGATGGCACCCGCGACCATCAAGTATTACGCCGAATACCCTGGCGGTTCCGGCAAATACTGGGCGATCCCGCTGGAAGGGGATGCGATCGGCTGGTCCTATCGCAAGGACTGGTTCGAGGACCCAAAGGAGAAGGAAGCCTTCAAGGCGAAGTACGGTTACGACCTCGATGTGCCGAAAACCTATGCGCAGTTGCGCGACATCGCCGAGTTCTTCCACCGTCCGGACCAGAAGCGGTACGGTGTCGCCATCTACACCGACAATTCCTATGACGCGATGGCGATGGGCGTCGAAAGCGCCATCTTCAGCTACGGCGGCGATCTCGGCGACTATGCAAGTTACAAGGTCGACGGCATCACCAATTCGAAACAGGCCGCCGCCGGCCTCGAAATGTACAAGGACCTCTACAAGTTCACGCCTCCCGGCTGGGGAAAAACCTTCTTCGTGGAGGACAACCAGGCAATCACCGGCGGTCTCGCCGCGATGAGCATGAACTTCTTCGCCTTCTTCCCGCCGCTGGTGAACAAGGCCACCAACCCCTACGCCGACGTTACGGGCTTCTTCGCCAACCCGGGCGGCCCGGACGGAAAGCGCTTTGCCGCTCTGGGCGGCCAGGGAGTTTCGGTCGTCTCGTATTCGAAGAACAAGGACGAGGCGATGAAGTTCCTGGAGTGGTTCATTAAGGACGACACCCAGAAGAAGTGGGCCGAGCTCGGCGGCTACACCTGCAGCCAGGCCGTGCTGAAGTCGGAAGCCTTTCAGAAGGCCACGCCCTACAACAAGGCGTTCTACGACACGATGTTCATGGTCAAGGACTTCTGGGCGACGCCTGAGTACGCCGAAGTGCTCGATCAGTTGAACCAGAACATCTATCCGTTCGTGGTCGGTGGGAAGGGCACCGCTCAGGAGGCGCTAGACAAGACCGCCGCCGACTGGAAGGCGACGTTCACCAAGTACAACCGCTACAAGTAAGCATCAAAGTCGGAATGCCGGAGGAGGGTTCCCCTCCGGCATTCCTGTTTCGGGGAGACGATCATTGGCTTCGGTAGCCCTCACCCATCTTGATCCTGCTTCCAGAGCCGCCGCGCGGGGCTGGTCGGATCTGACCATCCGCAATATGTTCATCATCCCGACGCTGGCTTTCCTGATCGTTTTCAACATCTTCCCGCTGATCTATTCGCTGGGCTACTCCTTCACGAACTTCGCGGCGAATCGGAGCGAGCCGTGGCAGTTCGTCGGCCTGCAGAACTACCGCGAGCTGCTCAGCGACGACCACATCTGGTCGAACTTCGTCACTACGGCGAAGTACGTCATCGTTTCCGTGACCGGCCAGATGATCGTCGGCTTCGGCCTGGCCCTGCTGCTTAATCGCAGCTTTCCGATGAAAGGCTTGATCACCACACTGCTGCTTTTGCCGATGATGATGTCGGCGGCGGTCGTCGGCCTGTTCTGGCAGTTGCTGTACAGCCCATCCTGGGGGCCTATCAACTACGTCTTCGGCCTGGGCGACTTCGCCTGGCTTTCCAATCCCGACAGCGCTCTTTACGCCGTCGCGATCACCGACATCTGGATGTGGTCGCCCTTCGTCATGCTGCTCTCGCTTGCTGGCCTCTCGGCCGTGCCGCAGCATCTCTACGAGGCCGCCGCGATCGACCGCGCAGGTTGGTGGTACACCTTCACCCGCATCACCTTGCCGCTGGTCTCGCCGATCCTGCTGATCGCGCTGATCTTCCGCACGATGGAAGCCTTCAAGACCTTCGACATCGCCTACACGATGACAACCCAACCGACCGCCGAGCTCATCGCAATTCGGCTCTACAAGCAAGCCTTCCAGCAGTGGGACACCGGCAAGTCCTGCGCGCTGGCCTATATCGTGCTGATCATGGTGCTGGCCATCACCAACCTCTACGTGAAGTACCTCAACAAGGTGAAGGAACGCTAGCCGATGGCCGCCGTGCGTACCACCAGCGAGATCGCGCTCAACCGCATCGCCGTCGTCTCGGTGCTGATCGCGACGCTGATCTTCCTCGCGCCGATCTACTGGATCGCCTCCACGGCCTTCAAGCCGAAGGAACTGGCGATCACGGTGCCGCCCACCGTTCTTTTCCAGCCGGAGGTCACGCCATTCATCCGTCTGTTCACCAAGCGGGTACAGATGCAGAAGGCCGTCGACCCCCAAGTCTACGAGGCCGCACCTTGGTGGGAAAAGCGCATTTACGACGGCGGCGAGCGGGTGCTGAAGGTCGGCAAGGATGTGCAGCTTTCGCAGTACCCCGACCGGTTCATGAACAGCCTTATCGTGGCGGTCATCAGCACAGTGCTTGCCGTCGGCATGGGAACCTTCACCGCCTACGGCTTCTCGCGCTTCAAGATCGCGGGCGAGGCGGATCTGCTCTTCTTCATCCTGTCGACACGCATGCTGCCGCCGGTGGTCGTGGCGATCCCGATGTTCCTGATGTACCGGGTCGTTGGCCTCAACGACTCGCATATCGGCCTGATCATCCTCTACGTCGCCTTCAACCTGTCCTTCTCGGTCTGGCTGATGAAGGGCTTCATGGACGAGATCCCGAAGGAGTATGAGGAGGCGGCGCTCGTCGACGGCTACACGCGCATGCAGGCTTTCTTCAAGATCGTGCTGCCGGAAGCCGCGACCGGTATCGCCGCCACCGCCGTGTTCTGCTTCATCACCGCGTGGAACGAGTATGCCTTCGCGCTGATCATGACCAACCGGCGCGCGCAAACGGCGCCGCCTTTTATTCCCAGCCAGATCGGTTCCGGCTTGCCGGACTGGACCACGATCGCGGCGGGAACCTTCCTGTTCCTGCTGCCGGTCGCGATCTTCACCTTCCTGCTGCGCAACCACCTGCTTCGCGGCGTGACCTTCGGAGCGATCCGCAAATGAGTTTTCGCGCCGTCAACGAGAAATACCTGCTGCCGGCCTCGCAGATACTCATGGTGCTGGGCATCGTCGCGCTCTGCCAGCCATGGAGTCTCGGCCTGCATTCCTACGGTGTGACGATCATCCTGATCGGGCTGATCGGCTTCAACATCACGTCAAAGATTGCACCGGCCCGCAGCGAGAAAACCGGCGCCACGGCGCATGAGGGAGCCCGGTAGTGACGCAGATCGAACTTCGCGGCATCGAGAAATTCTTCGGCGCCGTTCAGGTCATCCACAATTTGAACCTCGCCATCGCCGACAACGAGTTCATCGTGCTGCTCGGCCAGTCGGGCTGCGGCAAGACAACGACGCTGCGCGCCATAGCGGGGCTCGAGACGATCGACCAGGGCGACATCCTGATCGACGGCAAGGCAGTGCAGCACCTCAGGGCAGCCGACCGCGACATCGCCATGGTGTTTCAATCGTTTTCGCTCTACCCGCATATGACGGTCTTCGAAAACATCGCCTTTCCGCTACGTGCAACGCGCATGGGCAGCGGCGAGGTGGACAAGTCGGTTCGGGAGGTCGCCCGGGTTCTGCGCATCACCGACCTGCTCGGCAAGAAGCCGTCGGCGCTCTCCGGAGGCGACATGCAACGCGTGGCCATCGGCCGGGCCCTGGTGCGGCGGCCAAAGGCGATGCTGATGGATGAGCCGATCGGCGCGCTCGACGCCAAGCTGCGCGAGGAGATGCGGGCCGAGATCAAGCGGCTGCACGTCAAGCAGGGTTCGACCACGATCTATGTCACCCATGACCAGATCGAAGCAATGAGCCTGGCCGATCGCATCGTCATCATGCATGAGGGTTTCATCCAGCAGGTCGGCACTCCAGACGAGGTCTATTCACATCCCGCCAATCTGTTCGTGGCGCAATTCGTCGGCAGCCCGGTGATGAATGTCGCCGACGCGGCGGTGACCGAGAAAGCATCTTTCGCATCGGTGATCGTCGGCGACGCGACCACCGGTTTCGAGTTTCCCAGTGCCTTGCTGTCGAAGCTCAACGGCCATGCCGGTGGGCAGTTGGCACTTGGCATCCGGCCGGAAGGCGTGCTCATCCGCCGTGACGCGGCCGACGGCTTCATGGCCGTCGAGACGCAGATCGTCGAACCGCTCGGCTCCTTCGACATCGTCGATCTCAAAGTCGGTTCGAAGATGCTGCGAGCCCGCACCAAGGGCGGCTTCGTAAGCGGGCCAGGCGAGAAGGTGTTCGCCCGGATCGATCCGACGCAGGCGCATTTCTTCGACAAGGCAAGCGGCAAGTCGCTTGAGGTGAGGCTCTGATGGCCCATATCCAGCTCAAGAACATCTCCAAGAGTTTCGGCAACCACACGGCGCTCACCGGGCTCGATCTCGACATCGCCGATGGCGAGTTCTTCGTCCTGCTCGGCGAGACGGGCGCCGGCAAGACGACGACGCTGCGGCTGATCGCCGGCCTGGAAAAACCCAGCGAGGGGCAGGTGTTCATCGACGGCGTCGACGTTGCGGACTGGGGCGCGGCCGAGCGCGACGTGGCGCTGGTGCTGCAGCAATATTCGCTTTATCCGCGCTACACGGTGCGGGAGAACCTCGAATTTCCGCTGAAGCCGAAGATCCGTCGGCTGCCAGGCGCCGAGATCAAGGACCGTGTCGAACGTGCGGCGCGCACGCTGCGCATTGAGCACCTGCTCGACCGCAAGACCGACCGTCTGTCCGGCGGCGAGATGCAGCGCGTCTCGATCGGCCGCGCCATCGTGCGCAAGCCGCGCGTGTTCCTGATGGATGAGCCGCTGTCGGCGCTCGACGCCAAGCTGCGCGAGGCGCTGCGCACCGAGTTGAAAAACCTGCAGATGCAGCTCGGCGCCACATTCCTGTTCGTCACCCACGATCAGATCGAAGCGATGTCGATGGGCGACAAGGTCGGCGTCCTGAACCATGGCCGGATCGTGCAGACCGGCACGCCGCACGAGATCTACAACAATCCGCGCGACACCTATGTGGCGAGCTTCGTCGGCTCGCCGCCGATGAACCTCATCGACGGCAGACTGGTGAATGGCCGCGCGGTCATGGCACCGTTGAATTTCGAATTACCCTTTTCGGGGGGAGCCAAGGCGAGTGCGGCGACAGATGGTCGCCCGCTCGTCTTCGGTATCCGTCCCGAGGACGTCCATCTGGAGGGCGGTGCGCCAGTCGAGGCGCGTGTCCACGACGTCGAAAATCATGGCGTGGAAAAGATCCTGACGCTGCGCGTCGGAGAGGCGATGCTGCGCGCCACGGTGCCGGCCAGGACCGATGTCACGATCGAGCAGCCGGTGCGCTTTGCCTGGAACCCGGACAAGGTGGTGCTGTTCGACAAGGGCAGCGGTGTCAGCCTGCGGCATGCCTCATAGGTGTTGCTTCGTTCGAGGGGCGCGGGACAGGAAAGGTCAACCGGCCTGACGGATCTCTGCCTGTTCCTCGGCACGGAAATGGCTGGGCGCCGAGCCGATGACGCGCTTGAAGGCACGGCTGAAGGCGGCGTCCGATTCATAGCCGAGACGAGCGGCAACGACTGATATTTTCATGCGGTCGCGGACCAGCCACTGCCTCGCCTGATGCATTCGGACCTGGGTGACGTATTTTGCCGGCGTCTCGCCGACGATGGTGGCGAAACGCTCGGCAAAGCCCGAGCGCGAGGCGCCCATCATCCTGGCCAGCGCCTCGACCGTCCAGTCATGGTCCGGCTCGAGATGAATGGCGGCCAGCACGCGGCCGATATCGCGGTCCCGGACCGCCGCGATCCAGCCGGAGGAGTCGCCGCAGCCGCGCTCGACCCATGAGCGGATGACTGTCGCGGCAAGCACGTCGGCCAGCCGCGCCAGAATGCCGCCGGAGCCGACGCGTTCCATCGTGACTTCGCGCGCCATCGATTCGAGGAGATGCGGAATGCCCGGCTCATAGGCTTCCAGTTCGTGCGTTCGCATCACGTCCGGCATCATGCCGAGCAGGGGATGCAAGCCGTCGAGATTGAAATACATGCTGGCGCAGAACAGCAGCGTTCCCGGCTGGCAATTCTTGTCGCACATCTCCGCGTTGGACGTGCAGTAGACGTCCTTGCAGACTTCCTCGAGCTCGTAGCCATGGATCGGCCAGGTCTGCGCACCGGGTTCGCTGGCCAGCACATGGGCCTCACCGCGCGGCAAAAGCACCGCATCGCCGGCATTGAGCTGCACCCACTCGCCGGAGGGCTGCTTCAGCCAGCAGCCCTTGCGGCCGATGAAATGAAACCGCGCCCCGGGCTGAGCCGGGAACTGGATACCCCACGGCTCCTTCATTTCGCAGCGGCCATACTCGACACCATCGAGGCGCAGGCCGCGCAATATGTCTGTCAGTGGGTCGCCGGTGACCGGAATTTTGGACGAACGGTCAAACATAATGGGGTTTCTAGCATGGAAACTCCAGCCCGTCACTCCTTATGTTGCGGTGTAGCTTGATGTTGCGCCGCAAACAAATCGACGACCGGCCCATAGCCAAGCCGTGACGGCAAGGCATGTAACGGGTGGAGCCCCAGCCGGTCGTTCCCTATGTGGCGCTGCCAACAGATCGGAGACTGACCATGGCCGAACCCGCGACAGGCGTCATCGACGCCGCACTTCTCAATCCCGCAGAATCCGATGAACGAACCGAGCCGGCATGGGGTGCCGTGGTTTCGCTCGCGCTTGGCGTCTTCGGCCTCGTCACCGCCGAATTCCTGCCCGCCAGCCTGCTGACGCCGATGGCACGCGATCTCGGTGTGAGCGAAGGTGTCGCCGGCCAGGCGGTGACCGCAACCGCCATCGTCGGGGCCATCGCCGCGCCCACCATGGCCATCGTCACAGGGCGCATGGATCGCAGGCTGGTGATGTGGATGCTGACGGCGTTCTTGATCTTGTCCAACCTTCTGGCCACCTTCGCCTCGTCGCTGCCCATGCTTCTGCTTGCCCGCGTGGTGCTCGGCGTCGCATTGGGCGGCTTCTGGGCGATGTCGGCGGCGATGGCGCTGCGGCTGGTGCCGATGCGGCTGATGCCACGCGCCATGTCGATCGTCCTGACCGGCGTTTCGCTGGCCACCGTCACCGCCGCCCCTGTCGGCGCCTATGTCGGCGATTTGTGGGGATGGCGCACGGCATTCATGATCGCGACCATCGTCGGTGCGTTGGCGCTGCTGGTGCAACTGGCCACCATTCCGAAGCTGCCGCCGGTTGGCGTCGCGAGCTTCCGCACCTTGCTCCAGGTGCTGGAGCGGCCGTCGATCAGGGTGGCCCTGCTGGTCGTGTTGCTGGTCGCGTCCGGGCACTTTGCCGGCTTCACCTATGTCCGTCCCTTCCTCGAAAAGGTGCCGGTGCTGGACATCGAGACGATCTCGCTGGTGCTTCTGGCTTATGGCGTTGGCGGTTTCTTCGGCAATATCGCCGGCGGCATCCTGGCCGAACGCAGCCTCAAGACAGCCGTGGCGCTGGCACCCTTGCTGATTGCCCTGGCGGCCGCTTCGATGCTGATCTTCGGCGCTTCGCCGACGATCGCCGCTGCCGCTGTCGCGGCCTGGGGTTTTGCCTTCGGCGCCGTCCCGGTCGGGCTGCAAAGCTGGCTGGTCCGGGCCGCGCCCGACCAGGCCGAAAGCGCCGGCGGCCTGATGGTGGCGACCTTCCAGGTGGCGATCGCGCTGGGCGCCGTCTTCGGCGGCCTGCTGGTCGACCATGCCGGCGTCGCCAGTGCCTTCGCCTATTGCGGCATCGCAACACTGCTGGCTGCGGTCGTGGTGTTCCTGCGCGGCCCGAAGCAGGCCGAATAGCGTCCGCCGACAGCCATTCCTGGCAGCGGCCCGAGAACCGTCACGGTTTTCGGGCCGATGCCGTTCTGGTGACGGTAACAAAGCGGGTTGCGGCATCGGATCGTTCCCGCCGGAACGAGCGAGAGGCTCAGGCCGACCGACCGTCGAAGTCGAAGATCGACAGAACGGAAATGTCGATACCCTCGACACAGTTGAGGTTGATGTAGGCGCTGCGTTGACCGCCCTTCGTGGACATCCTCGGCGAAAGGGTGGATGCCGCAGGTGCGGCAGAAACGGTGCGCGATGGCATGATTGCCGAATGTATAGGTGCTGAGGTCATCACCCCAGGCGAGGACTGTCAGGCTTTCATGCGGGACGGCGCACAGGAGCGCGCCCTTGCGCGAGCAGATTGAACAATTGCACCGCACGACACCGGTCAGCTTCGCCTTGAATTCGAAGGCGACCTTGCCGCAGTGACAGCTGCCTCTGTAGAGCATCGTTTCTTCCTCGCATCCGACAGGGGTGCAAAACCGCCTTCGCCGGGTTAAGTCTCGGCAAGCCATGCAACTGGCTTCTCATCTTAAGACGTTCAGGCAGTCCGGAGTCCGACACCGACAATGCAATCCGTCCGCGATCATCTCGAAATTATTCTCGCGCGCCTTGCCGCCCGCGCCGGCGACGAACGCGTTTTCACGAGGATTTACACGGAGCCGGCGCGCGCGGCGGCCGACGCCAGCGACGCCCGCAGCCGAGCCGGCGTGACGCTTGGACCGCTCGATGGCACGATCGTCTCGATCAAGGATCTGTTCGATGTGGCCGGTGAGCCGACCACGGTCGGCTCGCTGATGCGCAAGACCGCCGCGCCCCCGCTGCGCGATGCCGCCATCGTTAGCCGGTTAAGGCAGGCTGGCGCGGTGATCATTGGCAAGACCAACATGACCGAATTCGCCTTCACCGCGATCGGCGACAACATGCATTACGGCACGCCAGGCAATGCCGTCGATGCCAGCCGCATCCCCGGCGGTTCGTCGTCCGGAGCCGGCGTTTCCGTCGGCGAGGGGACGAGCGACATATCGATCGGATCCGATACCGGCGGGTCGATCCGCATTCCGGCGTCGCTCAACGGCGTCTTCGGCTTCAAGCCGACGGCGCGGCGCGTGCCGCTTGCCGGTGCCTTTCCGCTGTCGAGCACTCTGGACTCGATCGGGCCGCTTGCCCGAACGGTCGCGCACTGTGCCGCTACCGATGCGGTGATGGCCGGCGGGATGCCGAGCGAACTGGCGGGCATTGCACTCGCCGGGCTTCGCGTTGGCATCCCGCGCGGCGTTCTTTTCGGAGATACGGACGGCGAGATTGCCGCGGCCTTCGAGCGTTGTCTTGGCAAGATCGAACAGGCTGGCGCGCGCATTGCGGATCTGTCAATCGACGATATGATCGCGGATTTGCGCGCAGCCACCAAGCGCGGCTCGATCGCGGCCATGGAAGGAGCCGAGATCCATGCCGACTGGCTGGCGACGGGTGCATCGGTGCCGGTCGATCCCCATGTCAGCGGCCCCCTGTCGCAGGCGGCGATGCTGCCGGCGCCGGTCTATATCAGGGCACTGCGACGCCGTGGCGCGCTCGTCGCCGCCATGGACGAGCGGCTGGCATCGGTCGATGTGCTGGTTCTGCCAACCACGCCGGTGACGGCGCCGACCATTGTTTCCATGACAGAAGACCCCGAACTGCGCGACCATGTCGAAGACCTGCTGCTGCGCAACACACAGATCACCAACCAGTTCGACCTCTGCGCGATCTCGCTGCCGATGCCTGACATGACGCTGCCGGCCGGGCTGATGCTGGTGGCGCGCAACGGCCATGATCGGCATCTGCTGCGGATTGCCGCTGAAGTGGAGAGGCTGCTGGGCGGCTGATCGGCAGGGCGAAACCGCAATGCGCTATATGTCGAGCGGAAACCGTCGCCGGTAGTGATCGACCACTTCCGGATTGCGCAGATTGACCGGCAGTTTGCCCGCCAGCACCAGCAAGGCCTCGCCCGCCGCGCCAATCCCCATGCGCATCATCGATTCCTCGGTGATCCCTGCCATGTGCGGGGTGATGATGACGTTGTCGAAGCCGAAATAGGGATGATCTGGCGGCAGCGTCTGCGTCGAAAACACGTCGAGCGCGGCGCCGCCGATGCGGCGTCCCCGCAAGGCTTCGATCAGCGCATCGTCGTCGACGACCGGCCCGCGCGACACGTTGATCAAGAGCACGTTGGGTTTCATGCGCGCGATGCGCTCGCGGCTGATCAGGCCGCGCGTCTCCGGCGTCAGCGGACAGCAGAGCACGATGATGTCGCTCTGCTCGACCAGCGCGTCGATCGACAGGAAGCCGACCTTCTCCGGCGCCGGCTGCATGCTGCGTGTCGTTGCCACCACCTTCAGGTCGAAGCCGTGCGCGGCGATATGGCCGACGGCCTGCCCGACCGCGCCAAGGCCGACGATGCCGATGGTCTTGCCGGCAAGCTCGATATTGGCGTTGGCATGCTCGCGTCCGACGAGCCAGCCTTTGGCGCGCAGGTCGCGGTCGACCCTGCGGAATTGCCGCAGCAGCGCAAGGGCCGCGAACATGACATGCTCGGCCACCGAGCGCGCATTGACCGCCGGCACATTGGCCACCAGCACGCCGGCGCCGGTCGCCGCCTCCATCGGGATCATGTCGAGCCCGGCGCCATGGCGGATCGCCGCTCGCAGCTTCCAGGCACCCTCGAACAACGCCGGCGGCAGCGGTGCGCGGACGATGACGATGTCGGCGTCCCTGGCCTCCTTGGTGAGGGTGCCGGCATCGAGCGCCGAAGCGATGACGATCTGACCGGCGCCGGCGAGCCTGGCTGAAGCGCGCGGATGCAGCGGATGCGTCGACAGGATCTTCGGCACGGTCTCGGCCACGGTCAGGCCTTTTCGAACGCCGGGCTCGCTGGCGCAACCGCCTTGCCGCCCTCGATCAGGCCTTTCCAGTAGCTTTCCGCGCCCTGCAGATGGGCGCTCATCAGCGCCTGGGCGAGATTGCCGTCGCGGCGCAGCAGCGCCTCGTAGATCTGCACGTGTTCGGCATGCGAACGCACGCTGCGTTCGGGATCGTTGAAGTAGATCGGCAGGCGCTGCTCGCCCATCAGATAGTAGACGCTGCAGATGTTGTGGAAGACGCCGTTCTTGGTGGCACGCACGATCTCGAGGTGAAACTCGCGGTCCTCCTTGGCGAGGCCTTCGCCGGCGACGATGCGCTCCTCGGAGGCCTTGAGGATTTCGCGCAGCCGTTCGAAATTCTCTTCGGTGGCGCGCGAGCAGGCAAGCTCGGCGGCCTTGATCTCATGGATCTTGCGCAATTCGACGGTCTCATAGATCTGCAACGGATCAAGCGGCAGGCCGGCGCGCGCGAACAGCGCCAGCGCCTCGACGCTTGCCTGCTTGGTGTCGATATAGATGCCTGATTTGGCCCGGCGCTCGACGATGCGCATGGCTTCGAGGATAGCCAGCGCCTCGCGGATCTGGCCGCGGCTGACGGCGAAATGCTCCGCCAGTTCGCGTTCCGACGGCGTACGGCCCGTCTCCTTGTCGGAGTGGGAGAACAGATAGGCGGCGAGTTCCGCGAGAAGGTTCTTTTCTTTCATCGTCAATTGCGTTGCGCGTGCGCCTCCAGGAACCGCTCCGAAATGGTGAACCCCAATCCGGGCTTTTCGGGGATCGCTATCATACCGTCCCTTGCTTCGACAGTCTCTTCGATCAGGTCGTGGATCATCGGGTTGGCACCGAGCGAATATTCGACGGTGAAACTTGATGGCGATGCGGCGCAGACATGCAGCCCGGCGAAGAAGCAGGGCGCGCCGGCCCATAGATGCGGTGCAAAGCGCAGGTTGAAGGCGCTGGCGATGGTGCCGATCTTCATCGCCTCGCTGATGCCGCCGCAGAAGGCGGGATCAGGCTGGAAGATGTCGGCGGCCTTGAGCATTGCGAGATCGCGGAAGGCATAGCGCGTCGCCTCGCTCTCGCCGGTGGCGATCGGAACGGCGCCGGAGGCACGCACTTCCGCCATGCCCGGCTTGTCGTCGGCGATGACAGGCTCCTCGAACCAGGCGAGATCAAGGTCGTTGACGAGATGGATGAAGCGCTTGGCCTCCGCCACCGTATAGGTGCCATGGGCATCGACCATCAACTCGACATCGGGGCCGATCGCCTGGCGGGCGGCGCGCACGCGGGCCGCGGAAATGTGTGCGGCGCGATCCATGGCGCCGACGCGCATCTTCAGCGCCTTGAAGCCGCCCTGGGCGATGTAGGATTTCAGCTGTTCGCCGATGGCATCGGCGGACGCCCAGCCGCCGGAGGCATAGGCCTGCATGCGATCGACCTTGCGTCCGCCGAGCAACCGCCAGACCGGTTGGCCGAGCGATTTGCCCAGTATGTCCCAGAGCGCGATGTCGACGGCGCTGATGGCGGCAATGCTCATGCCGCGCCGCGCCAACTGCGGCATGGCGTGGCCGGCGCGGGCCGCACCGTCGTGGCGCACGCCGTTGTAGAGCATCTCCCAGATGACGCCGATATCGGCTGGATCTCGGCCGATCAATTGCGGCCCGACCTCATGGTTCAGCATATGGACGAGGGCGCTGTAGCTGCCGGCGCTGCCGGCGGCGTTCTTGCCTTCGCCCCAGCCGACCAGCCCGTCATCGGTCCCGATGCGTAAGATGGCGGCATCAAAGGTCGTCACCTGGCCGAAGTCGCTGCGGTGCTGCCGCGCGGCTTCGATCGGGATGCGGACCCACCAGGCCTGGACAGTCTTGATGCGCATGTTTTTCCCCAGCCCTGCCGCCGGTCGAGGCGGAAGGGCAAATTTCCCAGAGACAGTCGACTACTTGATCAGCGGCAGCAGCGTTTCGGCGGTAATGCGCATCTGGTCGGTGTAGAATTTCTCGGTGAGCACGCTGGAGCCATGGTCCTGGATGAACTTCAACTGCTCGGGCGAGATATCGACCGGGTGGCGCTCGACCATGTCGGGATAGGGTGCCGCCGGCGTGCGGTCGACCGGAGCGACGAACTCATTGGTCAGCGCGCCGTCGTAGCCGACTTCCTTCAAAGTGGCGACGATCCTTGGCCAGTCGATCTGGCCGAGGCCTGCGGCGAAGCGGTTGTTGTCGGCGACATGGAAGTCGAACAGCCGCTTTCCGACCTGCCGGATGGCGTCATGGACGTTAAATTCCTCCATGTGGATATGGTAGGCGTCGAGGCAGACGCCGCATTCCGGACTGACCGCGTCGGCCAGTGCCAGCGCCTGGGCGCCGCGATTGAACAGATAAGTCTCGAAGCGGTTGAGCGGCTCGACGGCGATCTTGACGCCGACCTTCTTGGCGTGGCTGAAGCATTCGCGGGTTGCGTCGACCACCCACTTCCATTCCTCTTCCTCGGTGCCGTCAGGAACCACCTTGCCGACCGTGGCCGGAACCAGGGTGATGATCTCGCCATCGAGTTCGCTGACCATGGTCAGCACGTCCTTGACGTACTGTACGGAGCGCTCGCGCTGGCCCTGGTCCCTGGCGGCAAGGTTGCGCTCGCCCAGCATCAAGGTCACCGCACCCCAGCAGCGGATGCCATGCTCTCTCAAGAGCGCCCGCGTCTCCTTGGTTTTGTATTGCTCGGGCTCGCCGGAAATCTCGATCGACTCATAGCCGAATTTCTTGATGCGCTTGAGCGTGGTCTCCAGGGGTTCCGCGCGCATCCAGTTGTGCGTCGAAAGATGCATGGTCTGTCCTTCCAAATTGGTCCGTATGGTTTGCCTGCGACATGCATCGCCGAAAGACGACGCAAGCGTTCCTCCCCAAGGCCTCCCCAGCCCTTCCCCGCAAACTGGTTCGACCAATTGGGCCTGAGGCGAGGTCTACAGCAAATTCTCCTGAACGGCAAGAAGCGTGGCGGCGTAACGCGGCATGCGAATTATTCCCTTGATTATATTGCAATATGTGCCGATATCCCGGATGTGCGGAGGGCTTGGCCGAACCATTGTGAGGCTTGACCAAATTCCCCTATTTGGTAATACCAGAATGGCAATGCCTGCAAAGCGCACGATGCGAAAGACCAAAGTGGCTGGCCCTGTTTTCAATCAGCGCTATGCTTGGTCGACAAAGAAGGGGAGGATGCCTATGCCGACGACAATGAAGGGTCCCGGGCTGTTTCTGGCGCAGTTCGCGGGCGATGCCGCGCCATTCAATTCGCTGGCCTCGATCACCAAATGGGCTGCCGGTCTCGGCTACAAGGGCGTGCAGATCCCGACCTGGGACCGACGCCTGTTCGACCTTGAGAAGGCGGCGTCCTCCAAGGCGTATTGCGACGAGGTGAAGGGCATCTGTGCCGATGCCGGCGTGGAGATCACCGAATTGTCGACGCATCTGCAGGGTCAATTGGTGGCGGTGCATCCGGCCTACGACACGCAGTTCGACGGCTTTGCGCCGGCTTCGGTGCACAGCAATCCCCAAGCGCGACAGAAATGGGCGGTCGAGCAGATGACCTTCGGCGCCAAGGCGTCGCGCAACCTCGGCCTCGATGCCTCTGTGACCTTCTCCGGCGCATTGGCCTTCCCTTACCTCTACCCTTGGCCGCAGCGGCCGGCCGGCCTGATCGAGGAGGCCTTCGCCGAACTCGGCAAGCGTTGGAAGCCGATCCTCGATGTCTATGAGGACAATGGCGTCGATGTCGGCTACGAAATCCATCCCGGCGAGGACGTGTTCGACGGCGCCACCTTCGAAATGTTCCTCGATGCGGTCGGCGGCCATAAGCGTTGCAACATCAACTACGATCCGTCGCACTTCCTGTTGCAGCAGCTCGACTATCTCGAATTCATCGACATCTATCACGAGCGCATCAAGGCCTTCCACGTCAAGGACGCCGAGTTCAATCCGACCGGCCGGCAAGGCGTCTATTCCGGCTATCAGGGTTGGGTAAATCGGGCCGGCCGCTTCCGCTCGCTGGGCGATGGGCAGGTGGATTTCGGCGGCATCTTCTCCAAGCTGACGCAGTACGATTATGATTCCTGGGCAGTGCTGGAATGGGAGTGCTGCCTGAAACATCCGGAGGATGGCGCGGCAGAGGGCGCGCCCTTCATCCAGCATCACATCATCCGGGTGACGGAGAGGGCGTTCGACGATTTCGCCGGCGGCACCACCGACAAGAAGCTGCTGCGCGCAATGATGGGCATTTAGCGCCGGGAGGGATAGGTTCAGGCCGAGATCTTCGGCCTACGACCCCACCCGATCCGCTGCGCGGATCGACCTCCCCTCAAGGGGAGGTAAGCACAACGAGGGAGACAACAAAAAATGGTCGGCGCATCGAAGTCGGAAACGGGAGGCGGCCCGATCCGCTATGGCATGGTCGGTGGCGGCCAGGGCGCCTTTATCGGCGCGGTGCACCGCATCGCGGCGCGCATGGACAATGAGTTCGTGCTGGTTGCCGGTGCACTCTCTTCCGACCCCGCCCGCGCCAAGTCTTCGGCGGCCGAACTCGGGCTCGATCCGGACCGCAGCTATGCGTCCTACGCCGAGATGGCCAAGGCCGAGGCGAAGCGTACCGACGGTATCGAGGCGGTGGCCATCGTCACCCCCAACAATGTCCACGTGCCGGCAGCCAAGGCCTTCCTCGAGGCCGGCATCCACGTCATCTGCGACAAGCCGCTGGCGACGACGCTGGCCGAAGCAAAAAAACTGGCGGCGATCGTCGAGAAGACCGGCAAGGTGTTCGTGCTGACGCACAATTACACCGCCTATCCGATGGTGCGGCAGGCGCGCGAGATGGTGGCCAAGGGCATGCTCGGCGACATCCGTATCGTGCAGTCCGAATATCCGCAGGACTGGCTGACCGAGGATCTCGCCGCCACCGGCCAGAAGCAGGCATCCTGGCGCGGCGATCCGAAACAGGCGGGCGCCGGCGGGGCTCTGGGCGACATCGGCACGCATGCCTACAATCTTGCTCGCTTCGTTTCCGGACTGGAGCTGGACTCCCTGTCGGCCGATCTCGATGCCTTCGTGCCGGGACGGCAACTCGACGACAACGTCAACGTCATGCTGCGCTTCAAGCCGAACGGAAAAACGCATCCGGCCAAGGGCATGATCTGGGCAAGCCAGGTGGCGCCGGGCCATGAAAACGGCCTGAAGCTGCGCATCTATGGCTCGAAGGGCGGGCTGGAATGGGTGCAGGCCGACCCGAACTATCTCTGGTACACGCCCTTCGGCCAGCCAAAGCAATTGATCACCCGCAACGGCGCCGGCGCATTGCCGGTGGCGGGCCGCGTCAGCCGCGTGCCGTCAGGCCATCCCGAGGGCTATCTCGAAGGTTTCGCCAACATCTATCAGGAAGCGGCGCGGGCCATCCGCGCGGCGCGCCGCAAGGGCGGCAAGCCGGCAAAGGATGTCGTCTTCCCGACCATCGAGGACGGCGTCGAAGGTATGGCCTTCATCGAGGCCTGCGTGAAGTCGTCCAAGAAAAACGGAGCGTGGACGAAGCTTTGACCGGCGTGCCGATCTTCAGGTGATGCCGGCCTGCAAGCGGCTGTTCCTGCGCTTCCGGTGTTCACGTGCGAAAAGTACGCTCCGGTTCCCGGAAACGACCATTTTGGCTCGGCCTGATCTGAAGCTTGGAAACCCGGCGGGCTTAAAGTGGGGAGGAGCGTCGATGAAAATCGGCATGTGCATGTTCTTGTGGACGACGGCGGTATCGAAGAAGCACGAGCCATTGCTTCGCGACATCAAGGCGACAGGCTTCGACGGCGTCGAGATACCGGTCTTCGCCGGCACGCCCGACGACTACAGGAAACTGGGCGAGTTGCTCGATCGCATCGGGCTGGAGCGGACCGCGGTTTCGGCGATGGGCGATCCGGCGATGAACCTGATCTCGGCCGACGCGGCAACGCGCAAGGCGGGAATCGACTATATGAAATGGGCTGTCGATTGCGCCGATGCACTTGGCGCGAGCACATTGAGCGGACCGCTGCATTCGACGCTCGGCGCCTTTTCCGGCAGCGGGCCGACGGCAGCGGAGAAGAAGCGCTCGATTGCTTCGCAACGCGCCATCGGCGACCATGCCGGAAAGCGGAACGTCACAATCGGGCTCGAGGCGCTCAACCGTTTCGAATGCTACCTCGTCAACACGATGGCGGACCTGTCGGAGCATATCGACGCCATCGACCGCCCGCACATCAAGGCGATGTACGACACTTTCCACGCCAACATCGAGGAGGCCGACCCGATCGGAGCTTACACGAAGCATCGCGGCAACATCGTGCATATCCACATATCGGAGAACGATCGCGGCGTGCCGGGGCGCGGCAACATCCAGTGGAAGGAGACTTTCGCGGCCATCCGCAAGAGTGGCTACGACGACTGGCTGACGATCGAGGCCTTTGGCCGCTCGTTGAAAGACCTGGCGGCGGCGACCAAGGTGTGGCGCGATTTTTCCGAAACGCCGGAGGCGGTTTATCGGGATGGCTACAAGCACATCCGGAACGGGTGGAAGAAGGCGGCTTAGGCTCCTCCCTTCGTCATCCACGGGCGGAGCGGGAGCGAAGCGGACGCGGAGACCCGAGGATCCATGCCGCGACCTCGATGCTCCGCAACGGTTCAGAATTCTGCATCGCTATATTCTACGGCTTAGGTGACGGCATGGATCCTCGGGTCTGCGCCGCGTCGCTTCGCTCCTTGCTCCGCCCGTGGATGACGAAGGCGGCGCGGGCCGCTACCAAGCAGGGCGTTGATCAACCCTGCCGGGCTTGCATCCTGTTGTAGTCGTGGATGGTCCGGCTCAGCCTACGGCGCAGGAAGTTCGAGATGTTGTCGAAGATGAAGACGACCAGCAGGATCAGCAGCACCATGTAGAAGACGTTGGCCCAGTTGGAGTTGGTGCGCATGGCTTCCCACAATTTCAGGCCGATGCCGCCGGCACCGACGGCGCCGATAATGGTCGCGCCCCTTGTGTTGGATTCCCATTGGTAGAGTGTCTGGCTGATGAAGATGGGTATGACTTCCGGCATTACGCCATAACGCTGCACCAGCAGGCCGTTGGCACCGGTCGACTTGATGCCTTCGCGCGGTTTGTCGTCGATGTTCTCAAGACCTTCCGAATAGACTTTGCCGAGCGTGCCGATCTCGGTGAAGAAGATCGCCGCGCTGCCGGCCAGCGGCCCGGGGCCGAAGGCGCGGGTGAAGAACAGCGCCCAGATCAGCATGTCGACGGAGCGCATGAAGTCGAAGAAGCGCTTGAGCACCTGGCTGAGCGCGCCGCTCGGCGTGATGTTGCGGGCGGCGAAGAAGGCCAGCGGGAAGGCGACGATGCCGCCGAGCAGCGTGCCGAGAAACGCCATGACGATGGTCTGCAGCAGCTTCGTCCAGACATCGCCGTGCTGCCATTGGGCGTTGTTCCAGATGTTGTCGCCGGCAAGCGCGAGGTTCGAAGTGCCCGGCTTCAGTTCAGGGCCCGATACGATCAGCGAGATCACTTCGCCGGCGGGCTTGCCGAAGAAGGGCGAGCGTGTGTCGAAGACGAAATTCGCCCAGCCGAGGAAGCGCTTGCGCACCTTGACCCGATCGACGGTGACGCGAACCTCGCCAACGAAGCCCATACTGGCCACCACCTCGTCATCATGCGCGGTGATCCAGTCCGGCACCTGGCCCTCGACCACCGGCTTGCCACTGGTCAGCGAGACGGGAACCGTCTGGCCGTGGGCGGTAATCGTCGCCTGCGTCTTGTCGAAGGTGACGGATTTTGCCGGCCCATCTATTTGCACGGTGAAAGTGCCGTCCGGGTTCCTGATCACCCAGTCGGGGTTCGGATTATCGCCAAGGGCTGAGAAGCGCGGATATTTTGGCGTGATCTCGGGTTGATCAAGACGGAATTCCGGCTGCAGATCGTAGCTGATCCACTGTGTAAGGAAGAGCGGCAGGCGCTCCCAGTGCGATTCCCTTAGCACCTGAGGCAGGCTGAAGAACCACATCGCATAGACGAGGTACAGCATTGTGCCCGTGACCAGGAACAGCGGGCCGTAGCGCTTGTAGGCCGGGCGACGGAACACCTGCGGGTAACGCTCCTCGATCGACAGGATTTCGTCGGCGGTCATCGCGGCCATGTCTTGTCTTTCTGGTTGACCATGATCTCTTCCGAAAAACGGTCTAGAGCATGATGCCGAAAAGTGTGAAGCGGTTTTCGGACGACATCATGCTCTAACTTTTTGATTTAGAGACGGATTCAGATTTCAGGTCGACTCGACCTGAAATCATCCGGCTCTAGGCGTTCATCATAAAGGCCTGTTCGCCCACCAGCTTGCGGCGCAGCCAGGCAGAGAACTGGTCGACGAGGAAGATGGTGGTGAACAGGAGCAGGACCAGCGCCAGCGTCTTGGCGCCGAAGCCGCGCGAGATGGAGAGCTTCAGTTCCTCACCGATACCGCCGCCGCCGACCGCGCCGATGATGGTCGAAGCGCGCACGTTGATCTCAATTCTGAGCAGCGTGTAGGACATGAAATTGGGCAGCACTTGCGGCAGGTCGGCGAAGCGCACCCGCTCGAACCAGTTGGCGCCGACGGCGCGCAGGCCCTCCTCGGGACGCATGTCGATGTTCTCGTTGATCTCGTAGAACAGCTTGCCCAATGCGCCGATGGAGTGCAGGCCGATGGCGATGATGGCGGCGATCGGACCGATCGAGACGATGGCCGCGAACAGGCCGGCGATGACGATCTCGGGGAAGGCGCGCAGCAGTTCCATGAACCGCTTGACGATCAGCCGCAGCACCGGATGGGGCGTCAGATTGCGCGCCGCGATGAAGGAGAACGGCACGGCAAAGACGAAGCCGACGAAGGTCGAGACCAGCGCCACATTCACGGTGGTCAGCATCAGCTCGAAATATTCGGGGACGTAGAACCCGCCCCAGATATAGACGCGGCCGAGCGGGAAGTTGAATTCCTGGGTGCCGGTATCATGTGGCGAGGCGATGTCGAACAGGGCCCGCCAGACGTCGTTCCAATCCTTGGGAACAAGCCAGCTCAGGAAATCCAGAAGGTGGGGCAGCCGGTCGAAGAAATGCCCGGCATTGGCTTCGTCGGCGAACCACATGCTGGCGAACATCGCCACGAGCAGCAGGGCGACGCCCAACGCCGTATAGAAGCGGCGAAGCGACGTCTGGCGTCGCCAGGCATCAGCCATCTGGTGGGGGGCGCCGGAAGGGGCGGGAACGGAAAGGGTCATGATCGGGGATGCAAAAAGGGCGGCGCTTTCAGCACCGCCCTTTCCGATTTCATCATCAGCCGCCGATGGCTGCCTTACGGGCTTCGACGATGACGCTGTAGAAGTCCGGCTTCACCGGAACGTAACCGGTGAAATCGCCGCCTTCGACGCCTTCGAAGCAAGCCTTGTCCTTCTTGGGCAGGTCGGTGAAGAAGGCCGTGAGCTTTGCAGTCATCTCGTCGCCGAGCGCGGTGCGCACGACCAGCGGGCCGTTCGGGATCAGGCCCGAGCGCCAGACTTCGACGAAGTCGTTCGGATCGACGGCACCCTTGGCGACTTCCTTGTGGAAGGTGCCGGAGCTGTAGCCGTTCTTGAAGTCGCCGATGCCCGAGGAATCGTCGACAGCGACATCGACCTTGCCGTCGCGCACGGCCAGAACGTTGTTCTCATGGCCGCCGTTGAACTGGGTCGAAGCGAAGAAGCTGTCGTTCGGCATGCCGGTGGTCTTCGGAATCTGAGTCAGCGGGATCAGATAGCCCGAAGTCGAGTCCGGGTCGGCGTAGCCGAGTTTCTTGCCCTTGGCCGACATGATGTCCTTTATGCCCGAGGACTTCAGCGCCATGCCGATCGAGTAATAGCCGGTGGAACCGTCGGTCTGTTTGGTGGTGAGGATCGGGGTGACGGCTTTCGGGTCCTTGATGTAGACGCTGGCATAGCCGGAAGCGCCGAGCTCGGCGAAGTCGAGCGTGCCGCCGAGCAGGCCCTGGATGACGCCGTCATAGTCGGCGGCGGGGAACAGCGAGACCTTCTCGAAGCCGAACTCGGTCTTCAGGTGGTCAGCCAGGCACTGGTAGTTGCGAAGGCGGTCGGTCTCGTTTTCACCGCCGAGAATGCCGACGCGGAATTCTTTCATGTCGGCGGCATGGGCCATGCTGGTGGCCATCGCGAGCACCGAAACGGCGCCAAAAATCATTTTCCTGAACATATGACGTCTCTCCTGTAGGTTCCGGCCCCGCGCCGGCAGCGTTCTTGATTTTGACGGTGCCCTTGACGCGGGCGGACGATCCAGTACGGCTTTTCTTGGCCCATGATCTTTCCCGAAAAACGAATTCCACTTTTCGGGATTATGGGCTCAGTATCCCGGGAAAGCGGGTTCGAGCGGTCCGGCGGATGCGGTAATCTTTTGTTTGTAGGCAACGCTGGTCGAGGTGATGGCCTCCGAGATTTCGCTGCCATTGGCATCGGCGCCGTAGACAAGACGCACGGCGTCGCGGTCGAGTTCTTCGGGCGGACCGTCGAAGACGACCTTGCCGGCGGCCATGCCGATGATGCGGTTGCAATAGGCGCGGGCGGTGTCCAGCGTGTGCAGGTTGGTGACGACGGTGATGCCTTCGCGCAGGTTGATGTCCTGCAGCGAATCCATAACCACCTTGGCATTGAGCGGGTCGAGCGAGGCGATCGGCTCGTCGGCGAGGATCACCTTGGGCTGCTGCATCATGGCGCGGGCTATCGCGACGCGCTGCTGCTGTCCGCCCGACAACGTGCCGGCGGGCTGGAGCGCCGTGGGCGCGATGTCGAGCCGTTCCAGCGCCGCGACCGCCTCGGCGCATTCGGCGCGCGAGAACATGCCCAGAAGATTGGACAGGGTCGAACGATGGTTTAGTTTGCCGAGCAGCACGTTGGTCAGCACGTCGAGACGCGGCACCAGGTTGAACTGCTGGAAGATCATGGCGCAGTCGCGCTGCCAGCGCCGCAGTGGCGAACCACGCAGCCTGGAGACCTCGGCGCCGTCAAAAAAAATCGACCCCTGGCTGGGATCGACAAGACGGTTGATCATGCGAAGAAGGGTCGACTTGCCAGCGCCGGAACGGCCAATGATACCGACCATCTGACCCTGCGGGATCGAGATGTTGACGTCGCTGACGGCGGTGTTCTTGCCAAATCGTCGGCTGACACCGCGGATTTCGAGCGTGGCAGAGGTAGCTGACATGGGGCCGGGCTCCAGTCCAGTCGCGATTGAAGGTCTGTTGGGTCTTCGCTAGCGCAGCGCCATGAACCTGCGGTGTCGGATTGATGTCAGTTTTGTTACTACCCACAGGCCTGCGCCAGGCGTTTGGAGGGGACGATCAGCCGAGCACCAGCAGTTCCTCGAAATGCTTCATGTCATGGAACGCACAGAATGCGGGATGCTTGATCTCGATCACCGGGGCCTGCCGTACGAAAAGCGCAAGGCAATCGTCGAACAGCGCCTGCCATGCCGACGCCCTGTCATCCGCAAGCCGTTGGATCTGATAAGCGAAGGTGATGTGAAAGACGTAGGTTTCGTGATCAGGGTGCCGGTATCCGAACGGCACCGCGAGTGCGTCGCGCCATTCGCGCATGATGCGCACGTCCTCGTCCGTCGCGCCGGCAACGGTAAGGCCGGTCGGCACGACCTCGATAACCTTGATGTTGAAGGGAGGCAAGCCTTCGAAACCCTTCAGGCGTTCCAGATAGAGGCGGGTCATGGCGTCAATGCTGGTGTCGAGCGGCACATCCTGTGGCCAGTAAGGCAAGCGGCGGCGATATTCGATGATGCCCTGGAACAGCGTCATGTGCAGGCTGGAGACCGGCGTGAAGGCAAGGCGGTCGGCATCCGGCATTGCCGTCATCCGATCGCGCACGGCCAGCACCACCGCTTCGGAGGGCGAGCCGCCGACCAGATGGCTGACGACGGTGTTGCCGGGCTCGAGGAGAAAGTTGCCCGATGCATCGTAGCGCGTGCCAAGGTGCGCCGGCGGCGTCGGATTGTAGCCGGCAAAGAATCCGGCGAGCGAGGGTCTGACAGTGTCGAGCATGGCGATCTCCTTGGGAGATGGCGTCCTGTCCGAGTCCTGTGTCAGGGATGTGAAACCCGGCTGATCCCTACAGTGCGGCGGAGGCCTATCCGCCGTGCTTTTCCAGAAAGGCTTCCGCTTCGAGCTCGCGGAAATCGTCCAGCGAGGCGCGCAGCCTCGCATGGTCCCAATCCCACCACGCAAGCGCCTGGTAGCGTTCCGCGGTGCGACGGTCGAAGCGCTCGCGGATCGGCTTTGCCGGTACGCCGGCGACGATGGTGTAAGGCGCGACATCCCTGGAGACCACCGCACCAGCGCCGACCGCGGCACCGTCACCAACAGTGACGCCGGGCAGCACGGTCGAGCCGTGGCCGAGCCAGGTGTCGTGACCGATGGTGACGCGCTTGGCGCGGCGCTGCGCGAAAAACTCGCTCTCGTGCTCGGCGTCGTCCCAATAGTCGGAGGCGCGGTAGGTGAAGTGGTGCAGCGTCGGCCGCCAGGTCGGGTGGTTGGTGGCGTTGAGGCGTACGCTTGCCGCAATGTTGGCAAACTTGCCGATCCTCGTGCACCAGACGGCGCAGTCCTGCATCATGTAGGAATAGTCGCCGAGTTCGCTCTCCGAAACCCGGCTGCGGTCGGCGATCTCGGTCCAGCGGCCGAGTGTCGAATTGTGTACCTCCGCTGTCGGGTGGACCAACGGTGTCTCCGACAATTTCCTGGTCATGCGGCGAGTTTTCCTGGAGCAAAGGCGGTAACGTCGATGACGCGGTCGGCGACCGCCTCTCGGACATCATGGTCGTGGAAGATGCCGAGCAAGGCGACGCCCGCTGCCTTCTTGGCGGCGATGAGTTCGATCACCACGTCGCGGTTCCTGGCATCGAGCGAGGCGGTCGGCTCGTCGAGCAGCAGGATGGGATGCTCGGTGATGAAGCCGCGCGCGATGTTGACGCGTTGCTGCTCGCCGCCCGAGAAGGTTGCCGGCGGCAGCGCCCAGAGTTTTTCCGGCAAATTGAGCTGCGCCAGCAAGGCGCGCGCCTTGTCTCTGGCTTTCTCGCGCTCTTCGCCGCGCTCGACCAGCGGTTCGGCAACGACATCGAGCGCCGAGACGCGCGGCACGGTGCGCAGGAACTGGCTGACATAGCCGATGGTTTGCCGGCGCACGGCAAGCACGGTGCGCGGGCTGGCATTGGCGAGATCGATCAGGCCGCCTTCATGGCTGACGATGATCTGGCCTTCGTCGACGGCATAGTTGCCGTAAAGCATCTTCAGGATCGAGCTCTTGCCGGCGCCGGAGGGACCACCGAGCACGGTGCATTCGCCAGCCTTGATCGAGAAGGAGACGCCGGCGACGACCGGCAATTTGATGCCGTCGCGCAGATGCATGGTGAAGCTTTTGGCGACATCGGAGACAACGAGCGGGGTTGGCATCAGAAAGTCCTCCGGTCGCCATTCGATAGTGATCCTGCGTGGCGCCAAGCGCCCCCCTCTGGCCTGCCGGCCATCTCCCCCTCAAGGGGGGAGATCAGCACCTCTTTTGCCTCGCTCATTCTGCAACGTTGAAGATTGGCGAAAGCCGACGCGACATCCGATCTCCCCCCTTGAGGGGGAGATGGCCGGCAGGCCAGAGGGGGGTACGCCGGAGCGAGCATCATCAAACCTGCAGGATCGAGGAAACGAGAAGCTGGGTGTAGGGCGCGCGCGGGTCGTCGAGCACGCGGTCGGTGAGGCCGCTTTCGACGACGCGGCCGTCCTTCATCACCATCATGCGCTGGGACAGAAGGCGAGCCACCGCGAGGTCGTGGGTGACGACGATGGCCGCGAGGCCAAGATCGGTGACGAGGCCACGCAAGAGGTCGAGCAGGCGGGCCTGCACCGACACGTCGAGGCCGCCGGTCGGCTCATCCATGAACACCAGCCGTGGGCCGGTGACGAGGTTGCGGGCGATCTGCAGACGCTGGCGCATGCCGCCGGAAAAGGCGCGCGGTTCGTCGTCGATCCGGTCTTCCTCGATCTCGACGCGCGACAACCAGTCGACGGCCGTGGCGCGGATCCTGCCATAGTGGCGGTCGCCGACGGCCATCAGCCGTTCGCCGACATTGGCGCCGGCCGACACCGTCATGCGCAGCCCGTCGGCCGGGTTCTGATGGACAAAGCCCCAGTCGGTGCGCATCAGGAAGCGGCGCTCGGCCTCGCTCATGCGGTAGAGCTCGCGGAACTGGCCATCGCGCATGCGATAGCTGGCGGTGCCAGAAGAAGGCAGCAGCCGCGTCGACAGGCAGTTGAGCAGCGTCGTCTTGCCGGAACCGGACTCGCCGACGACAGCCAGGACCTCGCCCGGCCACAGGTCGAAGGAGACGTTGTCGCAGCCGACGCGCGAGCCATAGAATTTGGAAAGCGCCGAGACGCGGAGCAGCGGTTCGTCGGTCATTGTGCCGGCTCCATTGTTTCCGGGGTAGAATGGGTTCCCGAAGCGACGTGGGTTTCAGGGGCAAGATGGCCGCGATGACCCTCTTCGCGCCGCTTCTCGCAATGGTCGGTATCGGAGCAGACGAACATGTGGCCGCCATGGTCGTCGAGGATGACCTCGTCGAGATAGACATTCTCGGCTCCACACAACGCGCAGGGCTGGTCGAAGGTCTGTATCTCGAACGGATGGTCCTCGAAGTCGAGGCTGACGACGTCGGTGAAGGGCGGCACCGCGTAGATGCGCTTTTCGCGGCCGGCGCCGAACAGCTGCAGGGCCGGCGAGCGGTGCATCTTGGGATTGTCGAATTTCGGCGTCGGCGAAGGATCCATCACATAGCGGCCCTCGACCTTGACCGGATAGGCATAGGTGGTGGCGATGCGGCCGTGCTTGGCGATGTCCTCGTAGAGCTTCACATGCATGAGGCCGTATTCCTCCAGCGCGTGCATTTTCCGCGTCTCGGTTTCGCGCGGTTCGAGGAACCGCAACGGTTCCGGGATCGGCACCTGATAGACCAGCACCTGGCCTGCGGTCAGCGGATGTTCGGGGATGCGGTGGCGGGTCTGGATGATGGTGGCGCTGGCCGTATCGGTGGTCACCGCGACATTGGCGACCTTCTTGAAGAAGGCGCGAATCGAGACGGCATTGGTGGTGTCGTCGGCGCCCTGGTCGATGACCTTCAGCACATCGTCCGGTCCGATGATCGAAGCGGTGACCTGGACGCCGCCGGTGCCCCAGCCGTAAGGCATCGGCATTTCTCGCGAGGCGAACGGCACCTGGTAGCCGGGGATGGCGATGCCCTTCAGGATCGCGCGGCGGATCATCCGCTTGGTCTGTTCGTCGAGATAGGCGAAGTTGTAGGTGGCGATGTCGGTCATGCTGAGACTTCCAGTCCTTTGGCATAGCGCGCCAGCCGCTGGTTGAGCGTCCCGGTGTGCAGTTCGAACATGTGGTTGTCGTCGTCGTAGAAATAGATCGAGCGGCCCTCACCCTCGACGCGTGGGCGCGGCGGGCGCATCTCAAGCCCGAGCTTGCCGACGCGCTCGGCATAGCGGTCGAAATCGGCGTCATCGATCTTGAAGGCGACGTGATTGTAGCTGCGCTCCGGCAGCGGCTCGCCTTCCATGATGGCGATCCAGATGTCGCCGATCAGGAAGAATTTTTCGCGCGACAGCGAGAACTGTCCGGCGTCACTGGCATAGACCTCGCGCGCATCGAACACGCCCTCGAGAATCCTGGTCATCCGGCCGAGATCGCGCACGATAAAGGTCATGTGGGATAGGCCGTCGATCATTCCGCGGCCTCCCTTTTCTCTTCCGCCTTCGCGGGGTTTTCGCGGGCCTCATACTCGGCCCGCATGCGGCGTACGAGGTCGAGCTCTGCCTGGAAATCGACATAGTGCGGCAGCTTCAGATGCTCGACGAAGCCGGTCGCCTGGACATTGTCGGAGTGCGAGATGACGAATTCTTCGTCCTGCGCGGCGGCAACGATATCCTCGCCGAGTTCGGAAGCGCGTAGCGCCCGGTCGCAGAGCGCCATGGCCATCGCCTTGCGCTCGCTCTGGCCGAAGACGAGGCCGTAGCCGCGGGTGAATTGCGGCGGCGCCTTGGCCGATCCCTTGAACTGGTTGACCATCTGACATTCCGTGACCCGCACCGTGCCGAGCGGCACGGCAAAGGGCAGTTCGGGAACGTCGAGCTCCAACTCGACCTCGCCGATGCGGATCTCGCCGACGAAGGGGTGGTTGCGGGCATAGCCGCGCTGGGTGGAATAGCCGAGCGCCAGCAGAAAACCCTCGTCGCCGCGCGACAGCGCCTGCAGGCGGATGTCGCGTGCCATCGGGAATTCCAGCGGCTCGCGGGTGATGTCGCCGGGGACATGGTCCTGCGGCATCTCGCCGTCGGGTTCTATCAGGCCTTCGCGGGCGAGGATGGCCGAGACGCGCGGCATGGGCTGCACTTCCGTGTCGCGCCGCAAGGGTTCGGCGACATCGGCGCCTGCGGCCAGCCCGGGATCGAGCAGGCGGTGCGTGTAGTCGAAAGTCGGGCCGAGCAACTGTCCGCCGGGAAGGTCCTTGTAGGTCGCCGAGACGCGCCGCTCGACCAGCATTGTGCCGGTGTCGATCGGGTTGCTGTAGCCGAAGCGGGGCAGCGTGGTGCGATAGGCACGCACCAGGAAGATCGCCTCGATCATGTCGCCGCGCGCCTGGACTATGGCGAGCGCGGCGAGTTCACGGTCATAGAGAGAGCCTTCGCTCATCACCCGGTCGACGCCGAGCGCCAGCTGCTCGACGATCTGGTCGAGGCGCAGCGCCGGCACCGAACGGTCGCCGCGCCGGCGATCGGCAAGCAGGCTGTGGGCATTGGCGATTGCGGCTTCGCCGCCCTTTACCGCGACATACATCTTACGCCTCCATCGTCTTGATGCGCGTCGTGCGCGGCAGGCAAGCTATGCCGTCGGCGGCGGCGAGGATGATGTCGACGCCACGCGGAAAGCGCTTGGTATTCTGCTTCCACTGCTCGATGAAATGACGCGGCATCTGTGCCGGCGCGATCGTGGCGCTGGTCTCGATGCCGGGGCCTTCGAGCCGCAACGGGACGCCCGAACCGAGCTCGCTAACCTGTAGGATCAGGGTCGTCGAGCGGTCGGGATAATCCTGCGTGCCCTGCGAAAAACCGTCGAGCGCCATCATCTCGGCGGGCGTTGCGACAAAGGCGAAATGCGCGTCGGCGGGCGTGTTGGCCAGCGGCGCGCCAGTGTGGAAGCCAAGCCAGGAGATGACCGCCGCGGAGGCGTGCAGGGCTGGGTCGAGCCAGAGCGGCGTGTCGCTGTCGCAGAGCGCCAGCGCGATGGCACCGGCGGTTGTCGAAAGCGGCGCCGGCGGGCGGGCAAGAACCGGCAGGGGCTGCACGCTGCCCGGCCGCGCCATCGCGTCCATGATCGCTCGGAAAACGGTCTGCGCGTTGAAGACCGGATCGGCGAATCCGCCCTCGATCGATTGGGCTGCGATGTCCATCAGTCTTCTCCGCGAACCATGGTGAAGAAATCCACCTTCGTTGCCGCCGTCTCGGCGCGGCGCTTTTCATGGGCAGTGGCGAGCGCAGTCCGCAAAGGCGCGATCAGCCTGGTCTCGACCTCGGTGCGGTGGGCGGGGTCCTGCCACAGCGCATCGGCGATGGCCGCCAGCTTCGCCTTCTGCTTGTCGCGGCCAAACGCGTAGCAATGGCCGACCTGTCCGGACGGCAGCCGGACAGTGGCGCGGGTGACGGTCGCTTCACCGACATTGAATGGCGCACCGCCGCCGCCGATGCGACCGCGCAGCGTCACCAGGCCGGTTTCGGGACCGCGCAGCAGCTCGGCTTGCGAAGGCAGGCCGGCCTCGTTCCAGAGCCGGACGATGTCGTCGCCGCTCGATTGCGCCAGCGTCGCCATGGCGGCCTTCCGGTCGGCCTGGTCGCGGGCTTCCTGTCCTCGCATCGCCTGTTTTCCTTGCTGTTAAATTTGTCTATTGATATAGACGACTATACAAATTATACTCTTTATCTAGCGTGAGTCCATGACGGGTGGATGACAAGATCGAGAGGGTGGGCCAGGGGATGATCGGGCAGCAAATGGCCGACAGCATAGAGCGACGCAGCGGCGTTTCGTTATGGCGCCAGATCGCCGACAAGATTCTGCAATCGATCGCCATCGGCGATTTCGCCGAGAATGCCGCGCTGCCGCCCGAGGTGGTGCTGGCCGAACGCTATGGCGTCAATCGTCACACCGTGCGCAGCGCCATATCGGCCCTTGTCCAGGAAGGGGTTTTGCGGGCGGAGCAGGGACGCGGCACCTTCGTCTTGTCGCGCACGCGGCTCTCCTATCCGATCGGCGCGCGCACGCGCTTTTCAACAGGCCTGCAGGGGCAGACGTCGGAACGGCACATCGTGCTGCTTGCCTCCTCGGTCGAGCCTGCCAGCCAGCGAGTCGCCGAGGGGCTTGGGCTGGCCAGGGGGACCGAGGTGATAAGGTTGGAGACACGCGGCGAAGCCGATGGACGGCCGGTATCGCGCGCCGCCGGCTGGTTCGATGCCAGGCGCTTTGCCGGTATCGACAAGGCCATGGCTGAGACAGGATCGGTCACGGCGTCGCTGGCGCGTTTCGGAATAGACGATTATCTCCGGCAATCGACCGTGCTGTCGGCGCGCCATGCCGATGCGGCCGACCTTGCCGACCTCGACCTGCAGCCCGGCGCCATCGTGCTGGTCACGGTCGCCGTCAACGTCACGCCCGACGGCCAGCCGATCCAGTTTTCGGAGTCGCGCTTTCCGGCAGAGCGGGTCGAACTGAAGTTGTCGGTGATCAATTAGTCCCCAACGTCGTCAGGCGAAGCAGTGGCGAAGCTCCGTCGCGGAACCCAAGGATCCATGCCGCGATCTCGGCCGACGATGCAGCGTTCTGCACTGAGGCAACGCTTCGAGGTCACGGCTTGGATCCCATGGTCTGCGCCGCGTCGCTTCGCTCCTTGCTCCGCCACAGGATGACGAAGCGATAGGTGTTTCGGCCAGTTGCCAAGGCAGCGATCTGCCAAGGTCCCCACTCAACGATCGGCCGAATCTCGTGTTGGAACGGATATCTTATCCGACCTCGATCACGGCCTTGATCAGGCCGGATTTTTCATGTGCCCAGCGGGCGAGATCGGACGGCGTATCGGCCAATGTCGTCCGGTTGGTAATCAGCTTGGCCAACGGCACGGCGCCGCTGCGGATCGAAACGGCGACGTGATCGAAGTCGGCGCGCAAGGCATTGCGGCTGCCGATCAGCGTCATCTCCCGTTTGTGGAACTCCGGGTCGGAGAAGGCGATGTCATCATTGACGACGCTGACCAGCACCAGGGTCCCGCCATGCGCGACATGGGCGAAGGCCGACTTCACCGACTGGGTGTTGCCGGTGGCGTCGAAGACCACGTCGAACCCTTCGCCTGACGTCGCCTCCCTGACCAGATCGGATGCCGCGCCGCGTGATCCATCGAGGATCGGGAAGCCGAGTTCGTTCGCGGCAAAATTCAGTCTTTCGCTGCTCATATCGAGCAGCGTCACATCGAGCCCGGCGATCCGGGCGAAGATGCCGGCGCCAAGCCCGATCGGACCGGCGCCGATGACCAGCGTGCGGGCGCCGGGATCGGCGCGCGAGCGACGCACGGCATGCGCGCCGATGGCCAGGAACTCCACGGCGGCGGCGTCGGCGAGCGACAGGCCGTTGGCCGGGTAGAGGTTTTGCGCCGGCACCAGGATCTGGTCGCACATGGCGCCGTCACGATGGACACCGAGCACTTCGATCCGCACACAGCAGTTCGGCTTGCCATGCCGGCAGGCGATGCACCTGCCGCAGGAAAGATAGGGGTTGATGACCACCGGTTCGCCAATGGCCAGATCGACGCCTTCACCGGTCTCGATGATCGTCCCCGATACCTCGTGGCCCATGATGCGGGGGTAGGTGAGGAACGGGTGCTTGCCTTCGAAGATATGATAGTCGGTGCCGCAGATGCCGACATGGCTGACCGCCACCAGAGCCCAGCCGGGAGGTGGCGAGCCGGGCGCGGGGTGGTTTTCCAGGACAAGGTCGCCGGGTGAGCGGCAGACGACGGCTCTCATATTTCAGTCCAGTCGGTTTACGAAAAGCCGCCCCGTCTCGATACAGGGCCGGCGATCGATTTTCGGTTCGTTGGCTACTTGCCGCCGCGGCGGCGCAGACCGTCGAAATAGACGATGACGATGATCAGCACGCCGGTGATGACACGCTGCCAGAAGGCGTTGACGTTGAGCAGGTTGGCACCGTTGTTGATGGTGGCCAAGATGAAGGCGCCGAGCAGTGGCCCGTGCACCGAGCCGACGGCGCCAAACAGCGAGGTGCCGCCGATCACCGACGAGGCGATCGCCTGCAGTTCCCAGCCCTCGGCCTGGGTCGGATTGCCGATGCCGATGCGCGACGCGAGCAGCACACCAACGAACGCCGCGCAGAGACCCGACAGCGTGTAGGCCATGAAGATGGTGCGCTGGACATTGACGCCCGACAGGCGCGAGGCCTCGGCATTCGAGCCGACCGAAAAGAGATACCGGCCCCAGCGGCTATGGTGCAGGAAGACATAGGCGGGAACGCCGACCAGAAGAACCATCCAGAACAGATTGGGGATGCCGAGGAAGGAATTGCGCGAGAATTCCTGGAAGGCATCATTGTTGATCGAGATCGAATTGCCATTGGTCATCAGAAGGCCGATGCCGCGCAGCGACGTCAGCGTCGCCAGCGTGATGATGAAGGGCGGGAGGCCCATCTTGACGATGCCAAAGCCATGGAAGAGGCCGATGGCGACGCCGACCAGCAGGGTGAGCAGGATGGCGAGAAAAACCGGGACGCCGGCATTGATCAGCATTGCTGCAATGACGGTGGCGAAGCCGACCACGGCGCCGACGGACAGATCGATGCCGCCGGTGATGATGACGAAGGTCTGGCCGACAGCCAGGATGGCGATCATCGAGCCCTGACGCAAAAGGTTCGAGATGTTGTTGGCCGAGGCGAAGCTCGATGTCGCCAGCGACAGGATGACCCAGAGTAGCACCAGCAGCGCCAGCAGCGTCAACCCGAACAGGGCGTTATAGTTGCGCTTCGGTTTTTCGGCAGGAATCGCCTCGGTGCTCATATCTTTCCTCCCAGCTTTTCTTGTTTCTCGGCGAGCGCCTGTGTGAGAATGTCCTCGTGATCGGCGGTTCGAAACCCATGCGTCGCCACCAGCTTGCCGCGGCGGAACACGTGCAGTGTGTCGGCCAGTTCATAGACCTCCGGCAAATAGGACGAGATCAGGATGATGCCGGCGCCTTTCGACAGGAGCGCGCTGAACAGGCGGTAGATCTCGGCCTTGGTGCCGACGTCGACGCCGACCGTCGGCTCGTCGAAGATGAACAACTTGGCGCCATGGGCCAGCCACTTGCCGATGACGATCTTCTGCTGGTTACCGCCCGACAGGCTGGAGGCCAATGCATTGCGTGTCGGCGTCTTGATCCTGAGATCGGCGATCTGGCGGTCGGCCTGGGTCTTTTCCTGGGCGCCGGAGATCAAGAGATTGTTGGAGATGCGCTTGTAGATCGGCAGGTTGAGGTTGAGGCCGACCGGCAGGTTGAGGCAGAGGCCCTGGTCGCGGCGGCTTTCCGGCGCCAGCGCCATGCCGAGCTTGATGGCATCATGCTCGGAATTGATCTGGACGTCCTTGCCCCCCCACAGGATCTGGCCAGCCGATTTGCGGTGGCGGCCGTAGAGCGTGGTGACGAATTCACTGCGTCCGGCGCCGATCAGGCCGTAGAGCCCGACGATCTCGCCGGCGCGGACTGTCATCGAGACGTTCTCGAAGCCCTTGCCCGAGAGGTTCCTGGCCTCGATGATCGCGGCGCCCGGCGTGAAATGCTCCTTGTGGTAGATCTGTTCGATCGAGCGGTTGATCATCAGCTTGACCAGTTCGGCGTCGTTGGTCTCACTGATGTTCCTGGTGCCGACCAGCGTGCCGTCGCGCAGCACGGAGACGCGATCGGCCAGTTCGAAGACTTCCTCCATGCGGTGGCTGATATAGATGATGGTCACGCCCTCGGACTTCAGCCGGCGGATCAGGGTGAAGAGCTGGTCGGCCTCCTTGCGGGTCAGGTAAGCGGTCGGCTCGTCGAAGATCAGGAATTTGGTGCCGCGCACGGTGGCGCGGGCGGCGGCGATCAGCTGTTGCTGCCCGATAGTGAGGTCGCCAAGAGTGACATGCGCGGGCAGGTCGAAGCCGAGACCGTCGATGATCTTCTGCGCTTCCTTGACCATGGCGCGCTGCTGCAGGATGCCGAAGCGCGAATTCTCCTCGCCGAGGAACATATTGGCGGCGACGGTCAGGTGACGGCAGAGCACGACCTCCTGGTGGACGGCGTTGATGCCCAGCTCCATCGCCTCGTGCGGGGTCGCGAGCGCTGCCGGCTTGCCTTCCCAGATCACCTCGCCGGAGGTGCGCGGCATGACGCCGGTTAGCAGCTTGATCAAGGTGGATTTGCCGGCACCATTCTCGCCGACGATGGCGTGGATCTCGCCCGACTTTAAGGCGAGGTTGACCGGCTTCAGCGCGTGGGTGCCCGGATATTTCTTCTCGAGGCCGCGCAGTTCCAGGATCGGCCTGCCGGGCTCCAGCACGGGGGCAGGGTGCAGGTCTTGCGCGGTCGATGTCATGACAGTCCTCCCAGACTGGCCTCCCAGATTGGCCTCACGATTTGGCGCGCTGCGAGGCTTTGGAACTCTCGCCGGAGCAGCCTAGCTCAAGGCGGCGGATTTCCAAGCGATATACGTTGGTTTCCGGGGCCGGGGCCCCGGAAACCATGTTTCCGTGCTGATGCTCAGTTGAGCTTCGGATTGAGCAGCGCGTCGATCTTGGGTTCCTTCATGTTGGCCTTGGTGACCAGATTGGCGCCGGTGTCGACATTGGCCTCGACCTTCTCGCCCTTGGACGCGGCAAGCGCGGTCTTGATGCCGTCATAGCCCATCCGGTAAGGATCCTGGACGACGAGGCCGGAAATGACGCCGTCATTCAGGAACTTGATCAGCTTCTCGTCGCTGTCGAAACCGATCAGCGCGACCTTGCCGGCAAGCTTGTTCTCGGCGACCGCCTGGCCGACGCCCTGCGCCATGATCAGGTTGGACGCGAAGATGCCCTTCAGGTCCGGATTGGCGGTGATCAGGTCGGTCGCGATGTTGAGGCCGGTGGTGGCCTGGCCGTCGGCATATTTGTCAGCGATCAGATCAAGGCCGGGATACTTGGCCTTGAGCTCTTCCTTGAAGCCCTGGGCGCGCTGCTCGAGCGAGCCGGCCCCGGGGAGCGCGGTGATCAGGGCAACCTTGCCTTCGACCTTGCCGCCATTGGCGGCGCCGATGGCCGCTGCAAGACCGTCCGCCGCGACGCGGCCGCCCTGCACATTGTCGGTGGTGAGGAAGGAAGTGAAGGCCTTGGAATCGGCGCTTGAGTCGATGCCGATGATCTTGACCTTGGCGGCGGCTTCGTCGATCGGCTTGCCTAGCGCCTTGGCTTCCGTCGGCGCGATGACGACGGCGGCCGGGTTGCCGGCGACGGCATTCTCAAGGATGGAGATCTGGCCGTTGACGTCGGTTTCGGCCTGGGCGCCGAGTTCCGGCACGTTGACGCCGAGATCCTTGCCGGCCTTGCGGGCACCGGCCAGAACGATCTGCCAGTAGAAGGACGTGGTGTCCTTGACGATGATCGGAATGGTCACGTCAGCCGCCGAAGCCGGAGCCGAGTGCATCACGCCGGCGAGCATGGAGACGGCTGCGAGCGCCACCACAGCGCGGCGATTGAGAATGCTGGTCACGAAGTTCATAGGTATTCCTCCCTAGTCGCCCGGTGAAACGTCACGGAAGTTCTGTTTGGATAGGCGCGGCCCAAACGGAACTTTATCAATAAAAAACAATTGCCCTGTTTTGATAATGCATCGATCCGACCGACGCAAGCGGTGTTTCACGCCTCGTTCCCATGGCAGGCACTGACATATTCACACGCCGCGCTCCTTGGCACTATCAAAACGCTCCCGTTCCGCTCCGTCGATGTATGGAACGTTAATTCCATATCTTAGTCAATATGGAATGTTCATTCTTATTTGTGGCTGACGGATTTGTGCAGTGAAACCTCCCTCCGGTCTGTCGGGGTGGCCGCTCACGCCAGTCTCTGTACCACCGTGTAGGGACGATATTTGGCGTATTCCGTCTCCGGCACGTCGATATCGAGCAGTTCGAGGTTGCGTGTCAGGTTCGCCAGCTTGGCGGTGCCGGTCAGCACGGTTGCGACCGCTGGCTCGTGCAGGGGAAACTGGAACGCGGCAGCGGTCAGCGGATAACCGCCCTCGTCGGCGATTTCCTCCATGGCGTCGACCCGGTCGAGCACGTCCCGGCTGGCGGGCTGGTAGTCGAAATGCGCGCCTTGCACTGGTCCGGTCGCCAATATGCCGGAATTGAAGACACCGCCTATGACCAGCGACGTCTGCTGCGCCCGGCACAGCGGCAGCAGTTCGGCTTCCGCGCTGCGGTCGAGCAAGGAGTAACGGCTGGCGAGCAGGATGCAGTCGAGCGGCGCCCGGCGCATCACGTCGAGGCAGATTTGGACCTCGTTGACGCCGAGCCCATAGGCGGAAATGGTGCCGGCCCCCTTAAGCTCCTCGAGTGCCTTGAGCCCACTATCCATCAACTGGCGAAAGTGCAACTTGGTCTTCTCGACGCCATGCGTGTAGACGCCGATGTCATGCACGTAGAGTATGTCTATTCTGTTCAGGCCGAGCCGTGCGTAGCTGAAGTCGACCGACCGCATGATGCCGTCATAGGAATAGTCATAGTCCAGCGCGAAGGGCAGGGGATCGACATAGGAGTGGTCGGGAACCTGGTCTTCAGGGACCGGGCGGAACAGGCGGCCGACCTTGGTGGACAAGACATAGGAATCGCGCGGCTTGTAGCGCAGGAAATCGCCGAAGCGCCGTTCCGACAGGCCGAAACCGTAGAAGGGCGCGGTGTCGAAATAGCGCAGGCCCGCATCCCAGGCGCCTTGCAGCGTCTCCATAGCCGCCTCGCGCGAACAGGCGCGGTAGAGGCCGCCGATCGCGGCGCCGCCGAAGCTGACCTCGGTGACCTCGAGCGGCGTCCGGCCGATGCGGCGTTTTTCCATGCACAACCTCCTCCATTGCGCGGAACCAAGATATCATCCAGGGCAATTCCGGGAAAAGTTCGTCGCCGTTCCGGAATTGCGCCAATGCAAAGAGCTAGAGCGTCGCGCCGAGGTGCCAGGGCACGAACTCGTTATCGCCGTAGCCAAAATCCTCGCTCTTGGTCTTGCGGCCGGAAGCCGTCTCGACGATCAGTTCGAAAATCTCGCGGCCCATGCCGGCGATAGTCTTTTCGCCCGAGGCGATGACGCCGCAATTGACGTCCATGTCCTCTTCCATTTGGTGATACATGGTCGAGTTGGTGGCGACCTTGATCGACGGTGTCGGCCGGCAGCCGAAGCAGGAACCGCGGCCGGTGGTGAAGACGATGACATTGGCGCCGCCCGCGACCTGGCCGGTGGCCGAGACCGGGTCGTAGCCGGGCGTGTCCATGAACACCAATCCGTTGCCGGTGACCTTCTCGGCATAGCCGAACACGCCGTTGAGCGGCGTCTGGCCGCCCTTGGCGACCGCGCCCAGCGATTTTTCCAGGATCGTGGTGAGGCCGCCGCGCTTGTTGCCGGGCGAGGGATTGTTGTCGATCGAGGCGCCATGCTTGGCGACATGGTCTTCCCACCATTTCACGTAGCCATCGAGCTTCCTGGCGATCTCGGGCGTCGCCGCGCGATAGGCGAGCAGATGTTCGGCGCCGTAGATTTCCGTCGTCTCGGAGAGGATGCTGATGCCGCCGACGCCGGCCAGGATGTCGACGGCCGCACCCAATGCCGGATTGGCCGTGATGCCCGACATGCCGTCGGAGCCGCCGCACTGCAGGCCGACGACGATCTCGCTGACCGGGATCGGTTCGCGCTTCAACTGGCCGACTTCCTCTGCGATCTCGGCCAGCACGCCCAGCGCCTTTTCCACCGATTTGCGCGACCCGCCGGCATCCTGGATGTTGAAGTGGCGCTTGCCGGCGGCGGCGCCCTTCTGGCCGTAGAGGGTCAGCTGGTTGACCTCGCAGCCGAGACCGACCATCAGCACGCCACCGAAATTCGGGTGGCGGGCATAACCCGCAAGCGTGCGGTGCAGCACCATCATGCCGTCGCCCGTGCCGCTCATGCCGCAGCCCTGGCCGTGGACGATGGGCACGAAGCCGTCGATGCCGGGATATTTCGGCAGCAGGGTCCGGTTGGCAGTGTCGGCGATTGAGTGACAGACAGTGGCCGAGCAATTGACGCTGGCGATGATGCCGATGAAGTTGCGTGTGCCGGCGCGGCCGTCGGCGCGGCGGTAACCCATGAAGGTGCGGGCGCGGTCGGCCTCGGTCGCGTGCTCGGCCTCGCTCGGCGGCACCACCGGCAGACGGCCGGCCTCGAAAACCAGATTGTGCGAATGGACATGCTCGCCCGGCGCGATGTCTATCGTGGCGCGGCCGATCGCCTGGGCGTATTTGACCACCGCCGAGCCGGCCGGAATGGGCTTGATCGCCACCTTATGGCCAGGCTCGATGACGGCGGTGGCAAGCGCGCCGCCCGGCAGCGCGGTGCCGATCTCGATGCGGCCATTGGCAACGGCGACATTGTCGGCGGGGGACAGAAGAATGGTGTTCGAGACGTTCACGGGCGGCTTCCTGGGTGATCCTGGGATGCGCGCATTGACACGCGCCTGTTAAGAGTTAATGTCTTTTATCGTGAAAAAACAGTTTTGCGTCAATTGTTTTTTCGCGAGCAGTTCCGCGTGCCCCGCGCAAGTGGTGGCGCTGCAAACAATGAACCGACTCCAGCGAAAGCGATTCCGCTTTTCAGGGTCATGGGAACGTCATATTGCGCTTCAAGCCGGCCGCCGCAAGCGCCGGCATCGATGGGTCAGGGGATGTCGAAGAGCAACAACGTCTACAAGGACGCCTACAACCGCTGCCTCAGGCTACTTGACGAGACACGCAGCCTGCCGTCGGAACCGGAACTCGGCGCGCTGCTCGGCGTCAGCCGCACGACGGTGCGCAGCATCCTTTCACGCATGGAGGAAACCGGGCTGATCGCCTGGAACAAGCGCGCCAAGACGGTGCTGCGCGACCCGCGTCCCGATGATTTCTTCCCGGAGGAAGAGACCGACACGCTGGCCGAGATCATCGAGCGGTCCTTCATGCGGCGGCTGCTCGCCGACGGCGCCGAGGCCGGCATGCAGATCAACGAGCTAGAACTGGCGCGCGAGATCGGCGTCGGCACCACCAGCGTGCGCGAGTTCCTGATCCGCTTCTCCCGCTTCGGCCTGATCGAGAAGCGCCGCAACAGCCATTGGGTTCTGAAGGGTTTTACCCGCGCCTTCGCGCTCGAACTGACCGAAATCCGCGAAATGTTCGAGCTGCGCTCGGCGGCCGCCTTCGCCGCCCTGCCGCAGGATAGCCCTGTCTGGGCCGATCTCGACCGCCTGGAGCACGAACATCGCCAACTGGCAGACGAGATCGCCACGCGCTTCAACGCGTTTTCGGAGCTGGACGAGCGCTTCCACCGGCTCATCCATCGTGCCTCGCACAACCGCTTCATCGTCGATTTCTACGACGTCATCGCCATGATCTTCCATTACCACTATCAGTGGAACAAGGCGCAGGAACGCGAGCGCAACGAAGTCGCGGTCGGCGAGCATCTTGCCTATATCGAGGCGCTCAAGTCGCGCGATCTCGGCAAGGTCGACGCAGCCTGCCGCAAGCACTTGAAGTCGGCACGCCAGACATTGCTCACCTCGATCCCGGAAAGCCGGCCAGCGCAAAAACCCTGAACCGCATCGGAAGGTCGCGAAGCTGCCCGAGTTTGTCGCGCCGCGTTGCCGCAGCCTCGAATTGGCAATTTTCGACCTCCAGCTGCCGTGATAAGTACCTTTCCGGTAGTCACTCGAAGAGGCAGATGGTTTGAACGGCCGGGGGAGACGGTGGAGCATGCCGATCGCGCTTGTCGCGGCCTATCTGCTGCTGCTCCAGTCTACGCTCGGTGCGTTTGCCTTCGGCACCAGCCCGGATGCCGCGCAGCTCGACGTTTTCGGCAACGTCATCTGCACTCACGATGGCGCTACCCAGCTTCCGAGCGACGATCAGCATCCGAGCCATCTGCCGGCATGTTGCGTGCTCGGCTGCGGCATGTTTTCATCAGCCTTCGCGCCGCCGCCCGATGCCGGGCTGGCGCTGGCCAGCCTTTCCTTCGAACCAGTCGCCTTCATCTTTCCGGCGAGCGTTCATCTCGAGTTCGCGCGCGAGCGCTCACCGTCGAACCCGCGCGCACCGCCGCTGGCGGCCTGAGCCTGCTTGCCCGGCGAAACCTTTCGCGGGCGCCCATCCAAAGATCAAAACGCTCGCGACCGGCAACGGCGCGATCATCACTTCATGGAGCAACCATGTCCCATCATTCCCCTATGGCGCGCCCTATGTTCGGCCGCATATTGTCTTACCTTCAGGAGCGTCTCGGCATTGCCGCGCTGGCTCTTGTCCTGTCGTTCGTCGGCGCCCAGACTGTCCTGGCGCATGAGTTCAAGATCGGCGATCTCGAGATCGAGCATCCCTGGTCGCGCGCAACGCCGGCCGGCGCCAAGGTGGCCGGAGGCTACTTCACCATCACCAACAAAGGCAGCGCGCCGGACCGGCTGCTGTCGATTTCCTCCGATGTCTCGGAAAAGGCCGAGCTGCATGAGATGGGCGTCAAGGACGGCGTCATGACCATGCGGCCGGTTTCCGGTGGCCTGGAGATCCCCGCCGGCGGCAAGGTCGCACTAGCGCCCGGCGGCTATCACCTGATGTTCATCGGTCTGAAGCGGCAACCCAAGCAGGGCGAAAAATTTGCCGCCACGCTGACCTTCGAGAAGGCCGGCACGGTCAATGTCGAGTTCGCTGTCGAAGGCATGGGCGAGATGGGCGGCATGGACGATCACGCCAATTGATCAGCCTATTCCAGAATTTTGAAATCAGAGGGACCATCATGAACAAATATCTTTTGGCGGCCGGCACGCTTCTCGTGCTGGGGACAAATGCCGCTTCCGCGCACATAACGCTCGAAACCCAGGAAGCGGCGGTCGGCTCGACCTACAAAGCCGTGCTGCGGGTGCCGCATGGTTGCGACGGCAAGGCCACGACCGCCGTACGCGTGCAGATCCCGGAAGGGGTGATCGCGGTGAAGCCAATGCCGAAGCCGAGTTGGACGCTGCAGACCAAGAAGGGCAAATATGAAAAATCCTACCAGCTCTATGATCAGGCGGTGACCGACGGGGTCAAGGAAGTCGACTGGAGCGGCGGCAGCCTGCCGGATGAATTCTATGACGAGTTTGTCTTCCGCGCGACGCTGACGGCTGATCTGCCCGTCAACCAGAAACTCTACTTCCCGGTGGTGCAGGAATGCGACGGCGCCTCCGAGCGCTGGATCGAGATTCCGGCGGCAGGGCAGGATGAAGACGCGCTGGAGAATCCGGCGCCCGGCATCAAGCTCACGCCGAAGAAATGATCTCCTGGCGGCGCGCTCGGTCCGCAGGGCGCGCCGCCAGTTCGGTGGCGACGACATGAACGCGATATTCCCACTTCAGAGGGCCGCTGTGATCAGCAAGGGCGCCGGCTGGGCAGCCGGCGGTCTGCTCTGCGTGGTCATGGCGTTTATCGTCATGGTTTCGACGAGCCAGGCCTTTGCCCATGCCGCGTTGATCAAGACTGAACCGGCCGACGGTGCCGTGCTGGCACAGGCTCCGGCGCGGTTCTTACTGACTTTCAGCGAGCCGGTTTCGCCGCTGGTGCTGACGCTGGTGAAACCTGACGGCACGCCGATGCCGCTGACATCCTTCCGCCTCAGCGACCAGACGGTCGAGATCGACAATCCGCGGGCGCTGAAGTCCGGCACCCATGTGCTGAGCTGGCGTGTCATATCCGCCGACGGGCATCCGGTCGGCGGCTCGCTCTTATTTTCCATCGGCGCGCCGAGCGAACCACCCGTCGTGTCCGAGGCGGTCGACTGGCCGCAACGATCGGCGATCTGGATCGGCAAGGTGTTTCTCTATATCGGCCTTTTCCTCGGCGTCGGCGGCGCCTTCGCCCTTGCCTGGCTGGCCGGGGACGGACGCGCCGGCCAGCGCTTCGTGACGGCCGCGATCCTGTGCGGGCTGGTGGCGGCACCCCTCTCGCTTGGTTTCCAAGGGCTCGATGCGCTGGGGGCGCCGCTCACTCAGCTGGCGCAACCGATGATCTGGCGGACCGGGCTCGGCACCAGCTTCGGCTGGACGGTGCTGATCGCCCTGATCGCGCTAGGGCTGGGCCTGCTGTCGCTGGCTGGACCGCGTGTGTTGGGCAAGCCATTTGCCCTTGCCGGTCTGGCTGGCGTTGGTCTCGCGCTCGCGGCCAGCGGCCATGCCAGTGCGGCCGAGCCGCAATGGCTGACACGGCCGTCGGTGTTCGTCCATGGCGCCGGCATTGCTTTCTGGGCCGGCGCACTGGTGCCGCTCGGTCTCGCGCTGAAGCGCCAAACGGTCGACGCTCTTGCGTTCCTGCGCCGCTTCTCATGGACGATCCTGCCTTCGTGGCCGTGCTTGCCGCGGCCGGCGTCGTCCTCGCCATCATCCAGGTACAGACGCCCCCGGCGCTGATCGGCACCGCCTATGGCCGGCTGCTGCTGGACAAGCTCGCATTGCTGGTCTTCCTGTTCACGCTTGCCGCCGTCAATCGCTGGAAACTCACCGCCTCGGCCGAGGGGGGCTCAACGGAGGTGCAACGCAGGCTCACCCGCTCGATCGGCGTCGAAATGCTGATCGTGCTGGCGATCTTCGGCGTCGCCGCGGGCTGGCGCTTCACGCCGCCGCCACGGGCCCTGGCGATCGCGGCGGCACAGCCGGTTTCAATCCACATCCATGCGCTGCAGGCAATGGCCGATCTCTCCATCACGCCGGGTCATGCCGGGCCGGTCGCCGCCTCGATGATTATCATGACCGGCGATTTCGGGCCGCTCGATGCCAGGGAAGTGACGTTGGTGCTGTCGAAACCGGATTCCGGAATCGAACCGCTGAAGCGCGCGGCGACCAAATCCGGCAATGGCGGCTGGCGTATCGACAACCTCGTCATCCCGGTACAAGGCCGCTGGACGGTTCGCCTCAACATCCTGGTCTCGGATTTCGAGATGGTGAAGATCGAAGCGCCGGTGGACATCAGGCCGTGATTTTCCATATGGTCGCCTGCAAGGCGGACTCGGCGGCTTACTGGCAACACAAATTGGCGAGGCGGTTGACGGCGGCCTGAAGGCCCGTCAATCATCCTGGAAAGAACGGGCATCCCGGGAAGAACGGGTATCGCCCGCAAATCGCGGCTCAACAGACGATCCGGAAGCAGGGAAGAAACGATGGAAAAAGCCGAAATAGGCCTGATCGGCCTTGGCACGATGGGTTCCAACCTGGCGCTCAATATTGCCGAGCATGGGCACCGCATCGCCGTCTTCAACCGGACCAAGGCACGCACGGACGCCTTCGTCGAGAATGCCGGTGCGCTCAGGGATATGATTGTTCCCTGCTACAGCCTGGAGGAACTTGCCGCGGCGATCCGGCCGCCGCGCCCGATCATCATCATGGTGCTGGCCGGCAAGCCGGTCGACGAACAGATCGAAGCCCTGCGCGGTGTGCTGTCCAACAACGACATCGTCATCGACGCCGGCAATGCCAATTTCCGCGACACGATGCGGCGCTTTTCCGAGCTGTCCGGCTCGGGCCTCACCTTCATCGGCATGGGCGTGTCCGGCGGTGAGGAGGGTGCGCGCCACGGACCGTCGATCATGGTCGGCGGCACGGAGGACTCCTGGAAGCGTGTCGAGAAAGTGCTGACCGCCATCTCCGCCAAGTTCAGGGATGAGCCCTGCGCCGCCTGGCTCGGCACCGACGGCGCCGGACATTTCGTCAAGACCATCCATAACGGCATCGAATATGCCGACATGCAGATGATCGCCGAAATCTATGGCGTCCTGCGAGACGGCCTGGGCATGGGGCCGAAGGAGATCGGCGCGGTTTTTGAGGATTGGAAAAAGGGCCGGCTGAACTCCTACCTGATCGAGATCACCGCCAAAGTGCTGGCCGCCGACGATCCGAAGACCGGCAAGCCGGTAGTCGACATCATCCTCGACCGCGCTGGCCAGAAGGGCACCGGCAAATGGTCTGTCATCGAGGCGCAGCAACTTGGTATTCCAGCGACCGCGATCGAGGCGGCGGTGGCGGCGCGCGTTCTGTCATCGCTCAAGGACGAGCGGCTGGCGGCCGAAAAGGCCTATGGCGATGTCGGCGTGACGAAGATTCCCGGCGACAAGGACGCGCTGCTGAAGGACCTCGAACTGGCGCTGTTCGCCGGCAAGATCGCCGCCTATGCGCAAGGTTTCGCGGTGATGAGCGGCGCCTCGAAGGAATTCAACTGGAACCTGCCGATGCCGACCATCGCCAAGATCTGGCGTGCCGGCTGCATCATCCGCTCGCAGATGTTGGACACGATGGCCGAGGCTTTCGGCAGCGGCGGCGCTTCGACCAACCTTTTGATGGCGCCGGCCTTCATCGCCATGATGAAGGAAGCGCATCCGTCGCTGCGCCGCGTGGTGGCGCGGGCCTCGGAGGCCGGTTCGCCAGTGCCGGCGCTGTCTTCCGCACTTGCCTATTTCGACAGCTACCGCCAGGGCCGCGGCACTTCCAACCTGATCCAGGCGCAGCGCGACTTCTTCGGCGCGCATGGCTTCGAGCGCATCGGCGAGCAGGGCGCCTTCCATGGACCGTGGGGCAGCGGCGCTGCCGGCTAGACCAGAGCCTGGCTAACCGCCATAGGCCACTACCCCCTTCGGCTCGCTCAGGCTCTGCAGCGAGCCGGGTGCGGCGCCGCCGATCCAGCCGAGCACCGAGCGGGCAAGCTCGGAGCCGGCCAGCCGGAAGTCTTCGTTGACGACCAGCAATTCATGCCGGAACAGGTGCAGCAGCTCCGACGACTGCTTCGATACCACATCGACATCGCGGCCGAGCTTCAGGCCGGCGTCCTCTATGCCGGCCACGATGGCGAGCGTCGCGGCGGCGGCACTGCTGATGATCCCGTCCGGCCTGATATCGCGCCGCATCAACTGCGCGGTCCTGGTCCTGATCTCCTCGATCGAGTGGTCGATGGAAACCGTGTTGAACGGCACCTCCGAGGCGCCGACTTCGCTCAGCGCATCTGCAAAGCCGTTCACCGTGTGGCGGTGATAGGTCAAACCGACCGGCGGTGCCAGCAGAGCAAGCCGATGCCGGCCCATGCCGGCGAGATGGCGCACCGCCTCGGTCGCGAAGGCGTAATTGTCGAAATCATGAAAGGGGTGCACCAGCCCCATGTCGGTGCGGCCGTGCGTTGCGAAGGGGATGCCGTGCTCCAGCAAGTAGCGGGCCCTTGGATCGTTCGGCTGTGTGCGTGAAATGATGACGCCATCGGCGGAGCCCGTCTCCACGAGATAGCGGACCGGATCAAGCGGATCCTGCAAGCGCGAGTAGGGCGTGACGATCAGATGGTAAGGCGTACCGGCGATGACTTCCGTGACGCCATAGATGATGTCAGAGACGAAGCTCATCAGCTCATGCTCGGTGTTGAGCACAAGGCTGATGACGTTGGTCTTGCCGGTGCGCAGGCGCACTCCGGCGCGGTTTGGGCGATAGCCGATCTGCTTGGCCACAAGTTGGACACGGCGCCTAGTCTCGGCGCCGATCTCCGGCGCATCCTTCAGCGCGCGCGACACGGTGGTGACGCCGAGCCCGGTCATGAAGGCAAGCGTCTTCAGCGTCGGCCGCCCTTGCGCCGACGTTTCGTGACCCTTGTCCGTGCGTCGTCTGTCCATTCATCCCGCCCGTCAGGCGCTTAGCAGCCGCACACCGGGTCGGCAATCGCCGCGATTAGCAGCGCGGCGTGACTTCAGGCCCGGTGAGGGGTGCCAATATACTGAAACGTTACAGATTGCCAATCTCGTTCGCCGACCGGCGTATTTGAAGGTGAACGCACGAGCCTGAATTCTCTTTGGGAATCCAAGGGCGAAGCGCCGCCTCTTGTGAGCTTGGTGCGGACCCTCGTGGGAGTTTGGCTGTTTTGCACTGCGATAGCTCATATTGCGACGCACAGAAGCTTTGATGGTCGGTCCCATTTTATTCGGGGCCCGAAAAAATGTCCGGCGGGCTTCGTGCCTGGGGTTGCGTCATCAGCGCAATTGCCCTATCGAAAATCTGTAACGTTTCAGATTCTGGGAGGAAACCGAAATGCGATACAAAGTCCTGACCGCTGCGTTCGCGGCGACGGTGGCGTTCGATTTTGCCGCGGCCGCGGCCAACCTGGAAGTAATTCACTGGTGGACGTCGAAGGGCGAGTCGGCGGCGGTCTCGCAGTTCGCAAAGGCCTTCGACAACGACGGCCACGGCGACAAGTGGGTGGACAGCGCCATTGCTCTGGGCGAGACGGCCCGCTCGACCGTCATGCAGCGCGTGCTCGGCGGCGACCCGCCCGGTGCGGCTCAGTTCAATCCCGGCCGGCAGTACGAGGAATTGATTTCAGGCGGCAAGCTGCTCGACCTCACCGATGTCGCGACCGCCGGCAAATGGGACGAGGTCATTCGCCCGAAAGCGATCGGCAGCGCCTGTCTCGTTAACGGCCACTGGTGGTGCGTCCCGGTCAACATCCACTCGAATTACTGGGCCTGGTACTCCAAGCCGGTATTCGCGAAAGCGGGCGTGCCGGAGCCGAAGAACATGGCTGATTTCATCGCGGCCGCGCCGAAGATCAAGGAGGCAGGCTTCATTCCCTTCGCTATCGGCGGCGACGGCAATGGCTGGCAGATCCAGTTGCTTTTCCAAGACATGGTTACCGAGGCTCTCGGTGTCGCCAAGCGCGACGAGATGTATACCAAGAAGAGTGCCGAAATTGCCGGCGGTCCCGAGATGAAAAGCGTGTTCACGCAGCTGAGGGCGCTGAAGCAGTTCACCGACAACGGCTACGCCAACCGCAACTGGAACGACACCACCAACTTGCTGATCACCGGCAAGGCCGGGCTTCAAGTGATGGGCGACTGGGCGCGCGGCGAATTCGCGGCCGCCGGCATGACCGGTGTCAAGGATTTCGGCTGCATGATTGGCCTCAACGAGGACAAGCCGGTTGTCAGCACCGACGGCGACATCATCGTGTTCTTCAAGCAGGGCAATGCTGATGTCGAGGCGGCGCAGAAGCGACTTGCGGCCCTGCTCATCAGCCCGGAGGTCCAGGTCGCGTTCAACAATGCCAAGGGTTCCATGCCCGTGCGCGGCGACGTCGATATGTCGACGGCCGATCCGTGCATGCAGAAGGCGCTGAAAGCCGTGGAAGATCCGGCCAAGATCGTCACCGCGACCAATAGGTTCATCACCGAGAACACCAACCAGCAGCTTAATGAACTCGTCGCGCAGTTCTTCGCCGACGACTCCATGACGGCCGACGACGCCACGGCGAAGTTCGCCACCATCATCGGCAATTCCGACTAGGAACCGACCGGCACCTGGAGGCGCCGCCCCGGGGTGACGCCTCCATTCTTGCCCTGGCCTGCCCAGGGTCCTGGTGAGGTGGAGAAGAACGGACGATGCAGAAGAGCTGGAGGCAGAGATTTCACCTGCCCGCGGTGATCGGGACGATACCGATGATTCTCGTCGCCGTGGGCGTGTTCGTGATCGGCATCGGCTTCTCGGTGCTGTGGTCCTTCACCAGTTCCAAGCTCTTCCCCACCTATGATTTTGTCGGCCTGGCGCAGTACAGGCGCCTTTGGGCCGATAACCGCTGGCTCGTCTCGGTCAACAACATCTGGTTCTTCGGCCTGATGTCGATCACCTGCAACATGGTGTTCGGCTATTTGCTCGCCGTTTTCATGGACCAGCGCATCCGCCAGGAAGACCTGTTCCGCTCGATCTTCCTCTATCCCTTTGCCATGTCGCTGATCGTCACCGGACTTGTGTGGCAATGGGTGCTCGATCCCAATCTCGGCCTGCAGGAGGCGATGCGCAATCTGGGCTGGTTGAGCTTCAGCTTCGCCCCCTTGGTCGATGCCAATACCGCGATCTATGCGCTGGTCGTGGCGGGCATCTGGCAGGGCTCGGGCGTGACGATGGCGATCCTGCTTGCAGGCCTGCGCGGCGTCGACGAGGAGATATGGAAGGCGGCGAGAGTGGACGGTATTCCGACGTGGCGCACGCATGTGTCCATCGTGGCACCAATGATGAAGGGTGCGTTCGCTACCGCCTTCGTTCTCCAGTGCGTCGGCGTGGTGCGCGTCTACGATCTGGTCATCGCGATGACCGGTGGTGGTCCCGGCATCGCGACATCCATGCCGGCCGTCTATGTCATCCAGCTCATCACCGTGCGCCAGAATGTCGGCCAGGGCATGGCGGCTGCAACGATGATGCTGCTGCCGGTGCTGATCGTGCTGGCGTTCGCCGGACTTGTACTGTGGCGGCGCAACCGAGTGCAGGAAGCGGGCGTATGAGCGCCGTGCAAACCACGGCAAGCCGGCCGATGCAAGAAGCGCCGGATCAGGCTGCGCCCTTCGGGCCGAAGCCGCGACGGATATCGGCCGGCCGCATCGGCATCTACGCTTTCCTGATCGTCGCGGCGCTCTTCTTCCTCATTCCGGTCTACATCATGGTCGTCACTTCACTGAAGGGGATGCCCGAGATCAGGCTGGGGCATCTTTTCAACTTTCCGGGCGACCCGACCTTTCAGCCCTGGGCCGATGCCTGGCTTCACGCCTGCACCGGCCGTGACTGCAACGGCCTCAGTCCAGGTTTCTACAATTCGCTGAAGATCACCGTCCCGAGCGTGGTCATCTCGATCATCTGCGCCTCGATCAACGGTTACGCGCTGACCTTCTGGCCATACAAGGGCGCCAACCTGCTGTTCGGGTTGCTCGTGTTCGGCGCTTTCGTGCCGTATCAGGTCGTGATTTATCCGCTGATCATCGGACTGAGCTCGGTCGGGCTGTTCGCGACCCTGCCCGGCATCATCATCGTGCACACGATCTTCGGAATGCCCATCCTGACGCTGCTGTTCCGCAATTTCTATGCGGCGATGCCGGTCGAACTGTTCAAGGCGGCGCGCGTCGACGGCGCCGGTTTCTGGCGCATCTTCATCTACATCATGCTGCCGATGTCGGTGCCGATCACGGTCGTCGCCGTCATCCTGCAGGTGACCGGTATCTGGAACGACTTCCTGTTCGGCATCGTGTTTGCCGGGCGCTCCAACTGGCCGATGACGGTGCAGCTCAACAACATCGTCAACACCACGACCGGCGTGCGGGAGTACAATGTCAATATGGCGGCCACCATTCTGACAGCGGCGGTGCCGCTCGTCATCTATTTCGTCTCCGGCAGATGGTTCGTGCGCGGCATTGCCGCCGGCGCGGTGAAAGGGTGATGGCGATGGCGGCAAACGGCACCAGCGTTGCGATCCAGGACCTGTCGCTGAACTTCGGCGCGGTTTCCGTGCTGAAGACGCTCAACCTCGATGTCGCCGAAGGCGAGTTCATCGTGCTGCTCGGCCCCTCCGGCTGCGGCAAGTCGACCCTGCTCAATTGCATCGCCGGCCTGCTCGACATCTCGGAAGGCAGCATCTTCATCAAGGGCAAGAACGTCACCTGGGAAGAACCCAAGGACCGAGGCATCGGCATGGTGTTCCAGTCCTATGCGCTCTATCCGCAGATGACGGTGGAGAAGAACCTGTCCTTCGGCCTGCGCGTCGCCGGCGTACCCAAGGACGAGATCGCCAAGCGCATCGCGCGCGCGGCCGAGATCCTGCAGATCGAGCCCTTGCTGCAGCGCAAGCCGGCGGCGCTCTCCGGCGGGCAGCGCCAGCGCGTGGCGATCGGGCGGGCGCTGGTGCGTGATGTCGATGTCTTCCTGTTCGATGAGCCGTTGTCCAATCTCGACGCCAAGCTGCGCTCGGAACTGCGCGTAGAAATCAAGCTGCTGCACCGCAAGCTGCAGAACACCATGATTTACGTCACCCACGACCAGATCGAGGCGATGACGCTGGCCGACCGCATCGCTGTCATGAAGGGCGGCGTCATCCAGCAGCTCGATGCGCCACAGACCATTTACAACCGCCCGGTCAACCGTTTCGTCGCCGGGTTCCTCGGCTCGCCGGCGATGAATTTTATCGAGGGCAGGCTGGAGAAGGACAATAGCGGCTGGCTGTTTGCCGCCGAGGGTGTTCGTATCCCGCTTTCGACCTATGCCTTCGAGACGGAACCGGTGCCAGGTCCGACGGTATTCGGCATCCGACCGGAGCATGTCGCCTTGAACAGCGGCTCCGGCTGGCCATTCAGCGCCACAGCAACTGTCGAGGTCGTCGAGCCTATGGGCTCCGACACACTGGTTTGGCTGAAGCTCGGCAAGCAGAATTTCACGGTACGGGTCACGGCCGAGCGCACGCCGCACAATGGCGAGGCTGTCAGCATTGGCTTTGATCCTATGCGCGCTTCGCTCTTCGATGCCGCTGCCGGCAACCGCATCTAGCTCCCGAGAATCACCACCTGAAACGATCCCCCAAGCAGAACGGACAGAGACGATGAACTGGTCATTCCAACTTTACAGCGCCCGCAATTTCCAGCCCTGGGAACGCGTGCTCGCCACACTCGGCAAGCTGGGCTACACCGAGGTCGAGGGCTTCGGCGGGGTGTATGACGACCCGAAGGCCTTCCGCGCCGAACTCGACAAGAACGGCCTTTCCATGCCGACCGGCCATTTTTCCATCGACGCGCTGGAGAAGGATTTCAACGGCGTGCGCAGGATCGCCGAAGCGCTCGGCATCAAGCTTTTGATCTGCCCCTATCTGATGGCTGAGGACAGGCCATCCGACGCCGCCGGCTGGCGTGGCTTCGGCGAGCGCCTGGCCAAGGTCGGCGAGGTGGCTTCGAAGGCCGGTTACGGCTTTGCCTGGCACAACCATGATTTCGAGTTCAAGGCGCTCGCCGACGGTTCGCTGCCGCAGGACCATATCCTGTCCTTCGCGCCCGACATCGGTTGGGAGATGGACGTCGCCTGGATTATACGCGGCGGAGCCGACCCGCTGCCCTGGATCGAAAAGCATGGCAAGCGCATCGTCGCCGTCCATGTCAAGGACATGGCCAAACCGGGCGAAGGACTGGATGAGGATGGCTGGTCGGATGTCGGCCACGGCACGATCGATTGGGCCGACCTGATAAAGGTGCTGCGGGCCAAGAGCGCGGCAAGATATTTTATCATGGAACAGGACAACCCCAACGACATCGAGCGCTTCGCCCGCCGCTCGATCGCAGCCGTCAAGACCTATTAGGAACAATCACCATGGCAAAAAAACTGGGTATCGGTGTCATCGGCTGCGGCAACATCTCGAAGGCGTATTTTTCGCTGGCGCCGCTGTTTCGCGGCATCGAGATGCGCGCCTGCGCCGACATCAACATGGACGCGGCCAAGGCGCGGGCGAAGGAGTTCAAGCTGCGCGCCGAGACCGTCGAGGACCTGCTCAAGGCCGATGACATAGACATCATCGTCAACCTGACGATACCAGCGGTGCACTACGAGGTGTCGAAGCAGGTGCTCGATGCCGGCAAGCACGTCTATTCCGAAAAGCCGTTCGTGCTGTCGCTCAAGGAGGGCCAGGACCTCAAGGCACGGGCCGGTAAAAAGGGGCTGCGCATCGGCTCGGCGCCGGACACGTTCCTCGGCGGCGCGCATCAGCTGGTGCGCGAATTGATCGACGAGGGCAAGCTCGGCAACATCACCAGCGGCACCTGCCATGTCATGGGCCACGGCATGGAGCATTGGCACCCGAATCCCGACTTCTTCTTCCAGCCAGGCGCGGGGCCGGTGCTCGATATCGGGCCGTACTACATCACCAATCTGATCCAGCTGATCGGCCCGGTGAAGCAGGTGGCGGCCTTTGCGACGACCCCGGCCAAGGAACGGACGATTTCATCGAAACCGCGAGCGGGTGAAAAAATCCCGGTCAACACGCCGACCACAATCCATGGATTGCTGGAATTCGAGAATGGCGCCGTGGTGACGCTGAACACCAGCTGGGACGTCTGGGCTCACGGCCACGCGCCGATGGAACTCTATGGCGAGGTGGGCACGGTGTTCGTGCCGGATCCGAACTTCTTCGGCGGCGACGTGCGCTTCACCGAAGAGGGCAAGCCGGTCAAGAAATTGCCGAAGTGGAAGCATCCGCTTGGCGTGCCGAATGAAATGCACGGCCACGGGATGATGGCCAACTACCGCACTGCGGGCCTGGCCGACATGGCGCTGGCGATCGTCGAAGGACGGCCGCACCGCTGTTCGATGGAACTGGCGCTGCATGCCGTAGATGTCATGAGCGGCATCCTGCGCTCGGGCGAAAGCGGGAAATTCGTCGCCATGCAGACGAGTTGCGAACGTCCGGCCGCACTCGGCGTCAAGGAGGCGAAGGGGCTGCTGGCCAAGAAGAAAAAATAGGCGGCGGAGATTATCGATAATTTGGCTGCCCCTCTCCCCGTTTCCGCGGGGAGAGGTTAAAGGGTGGGCGTAGGGCTGGTCGTTGCATTCGCAATTGCCGCGCCCGTCCGTTCCAGATCGAGGATTCCCCATGCCTTACGTACCCGCCGAAAACCGCTACGAAAAAATGATCTACAACCGCTGCGGACGGTCCGGCCTCAAGCTGCCAGCGATTTCGCTCGGGCTGTGGCACAATTTCGGCGACGACACGCCGCACCGGACCAAGCAGGCGATCGCCCGCAAGGCTTTCGACCTCGGCATCACCCATTTCGACCTCGCCAACAATTACGGGCCGCCGCCCGGATCGGCCGAGACCGCTTTCGGCGAGATCCTGCGCACCGATTTCGCCTCCCATCGGGACGAGCTGATCATCTCGACCAAGGCCGGCTACGAAATGTGGGCCGGTCCCTATGGCGAATGGGGCGGGCGCAAATACATGCTGGCCAGCCTCGACCAGAGCCTCAAGCGGATGGGGCTGGATTATGTGGACATCTTCTATTCGCATCGCTTCGATCCCGATACGCCGCTGGAAGAAACCATGGGCGCGCTCGACCATGCGGTGCGTTCGGGCAAGGCGCTCTATGCCGGCATCTCTTCCTACAATTCGCAGCGCACCCGCGAAGCCGCCGATATATTGAGGCAGCTCGGCACACCGTGCGTCATCCACCAGCCGAGCTATTCGATGCTGAACCGCTGGGTCGAGGACGACGGCCTGCTCGATACGCTCGAGGGGCTCGGCGTCGGCTCCATCGTGTTCTCGCCACTGGCCCAGGGCATGCTGACCGACAAATATCTCGGCGGCATCCCTGAGGGCAGCCGCGCCAGCCAGGGCAAGTCGCTGAAGACAGCCTTCATCAACGATCGCACCGTCGCCAACATCAAGGCGCTCAACACCATCGCCGGCAAGCGTGGTCAGACGCTGGCGCAGATGGCGCTGGCCTGGGTGCTGCGCAGAGGCAAGGTGACCTCGGCATTGATCGGGGCCAGCCGGCCGGAACAGGTCGAGGATTGCGTCGGGGCGCTGAGGGCGCTCGATTTCAGCGATGCCGAGCTGGCGGAGATCGATGGCTACGCACGCGAATCCGACATTAATCTATGGGCGGCTTCCGCGGAACGCAACGGCCCGCCAAGGAAATAGCCGGAGCCGGCTAACAAAGGCCGGCGGGATTGCTCCCGCCGGCCTTGTTCATAACAGAGGCCGGTTCAGGGCGTCTTCGGCCTGATGATGTTGCTGGTCAACGGTCAGTCATGGTGCGCGATGCCGCCAGCGCCGGGAACGAAACCGTGCCCGCAGCCATCAGCGCGGATGTGCCGACAAGCAGCGTCCGGCGTGTCAATTTGAACATAGCGCTTCCCGAAGCCCGATCGAACTTCCCAAGCGAGGCCACCTCGTCGAGGACTCTGTCAGTATTTTGAATGTCGCTTCGCCATCAATCCTGCCATCACCCTTGTGCCGTCACGTCATCGATCGACCGGGACAACAATAGAAGAGTAGCAAAGACGGCGGTTCGTCGCTATCTGAATGGGATCAGGCCGTTTGCACCGGCAAACAGCCTGCGGATGGCGCGGGAAAGTTGGAACGGGACCATGGCGGCAAGGGATGTGCTGACGAAGAACCAGTTGTGCGTGCTCGAAAAGCTCGAGACCGCCAGCGGGCCGCTCAGCGCCTACACCTTGCTCGACCAGCTGCGTGAACGCGGCTTCCGTGCGCCGCTTCAGGTCTATCGCGCGCTCGACACGCTGGTGAAGTCAGGCTTCGTGCACCGGCTGGAAAGCATCAACTCCTTCGTCGCCTGTGCCGAACCGCACGACCACAGCCATTCGATGACCGCCTTCGCCATCTGCGACAGCTGCGGGCAGGTAACCGAAATGTCCGATCACGACGTCGGACACCGACTGGACGAATGGGTGCGTTCCACCGGCTTCGCCGCCAAGAAGGCGGTGATCGAATTCCGCGGGACGTGCGCCAAGTGTCGGGCCGAGGCGGCGTAAGGTCTTTCCACAAGGACGCTAGCCGCCCAGCTTCGTCATCCCAGGGCGGAGCAGGAGCGAAGCGACGTCGCGGAGACCCTGGGATCCATGCGGCGACGGAAGAGCGTTGCGGCGGTGCCGAATTTCCCGTGCCTATACGCCAGCGTAGAACTTTTCTACACCGCTGCATCTTCCGACCAATGTCACGGAATGGATCCCAGGGTCTGCGCTCCGCTTCGCGTCGCTCGCCCTAGGATGACGAAATGAGGTCAATGTGCCTCATCCCAATTATTCGCCGCTCGCGCGTCGACATGCAACGGCACCGACATCGACACTGCCGGCATCGCCGCGTTTTCCATGACGTGGCGCACGACGGGGATCGTCGCCTCGACCTCCGCCTCCACCGTCTCGAAGATCAGTTCGTCATGCACTTGAAGGAGCATGCGGGCTGACAGCTTTGCCTTTTCCAGCGCTTCCTCCATGCGCACCATGGCGCGGCGGATGATGTCGGCGGCGGTGCCCTGCAGACGGGCATTGATCGAGGCGCGCTCGTTGAACGCGCGGATCGACGGGTTCGAGGACCTTATATCCGGATAATGGATGCGGCGGCCGAAGATCGTCTCGACAAAGCCGTGCTCGCGGGCATAGGCCTTGGTCTCCTCGATATAGTCGCGGATACCTGGGAAGCGCTCGAAGTACTTCTTGATGTAGTTGCTGGCTTCCTCGCGCGGGATCGACAGCTGGTTGGCCAGGCCAAAGGCCGAAATGCCGTAGATAATGCCGAAATTGATCGCCTTGGCGCGGCGGCGGATTTCCGAAGGCATGCCTTCGACGGGTACGTTGAACATTTCCGAGGCGGTGATGGCATGGATATCCGCCCCATCGGCGAAAGCCTGCCGCAGTTGCGGGATTTCGGCGACATGGGCAAGCACGCGCAGTTCGATCTGGCTGTAATCGGCCGAGACCAGGCGGTTGCCCTTGTCGGCGATAAAGGCGGTCCTGATCTTGCGGCCTTCTGCGGTGCGCACCGGGATGTTCTGCAGGTTGGGGTCGGAGGATGAAAGACGTCCCGTGGTGGTCGCCGCTAGCGCGTAGGAGGTGTGGACGCGCTTGGTGTCCGGATGGATGAAGCCCGGCAGCGCGTCGGTGTAGGTCGATTTCAGCTTGGTCAGTTGGCGCCAGTCGACGATCTTGCGCGGCAGTTCGTGGCCCTCGGCGGCAAGGTCTTCGAGAAGCTGCGCCGAGGTCGACCACTGGCCGGTCTTGGTTTTCGAACCGCCTGGCAGGCCCATGCGACCGAACAGGATGTCGCCGAGCTGCTTGGGCGAGCCGATGTTGATGCGCTCGCCGACGAGCTGATAGATTTCCTCCTCGAGCCGGGCGGCGCCTTGTGCGAGTTCGCCCGACAGCCGCGACAGGATCTGCCGGTCGACGGAGATGCCGCGCTGTTCCATGCGGGCCAGCACAGGCACCAGCGGCCGCTCCAGCCGCTCATAGACCGAGACCAGGCCCTTGGCCGCAAGCCGGGGCTTCAGCACCAGCCAGAGCCGCAGCGTCACATCGGCGTCCTCGGCGGCATGGGCGGTCGCCTTGTCGATGCCGACCTGGTCGAAACCGACCGAGCTTTTGCCGGAGCCGGTCACATCCTTGATCTGGAGGGGTGAGTGACCAAGCCATTTCTCGGCAAGCGCGTCCATGCCGTGACCATGCGGGGTGCCGGCATCGAGCACGTAGGAGATCAGCATGGTGTCGTCGAACGGCGCGACATCAATGCCGTAGCGGCTCATGATGACCAGATCGTATTTCAGGTTCTGCGCGATCTTGAGGACCGACCTGTCCTCGAGCAGCGGCTTCAGCAGCGCCAGCGCTTCGCGAAGAGCAATCTGGTTCTCAAGCATGCCGCCGCCCAGCAGATCGCCGTTGCCGCTCTTGTGGGCGAAGGGGATGTAGGCGGCGCGCCCGGGCGCTGTGGCTATTGCCATGCCGATCAGTTCGGCCTGCATCGGATCGGGAGAGGTCGCCCTGGCGTCGAAGGCGACGATCCCGGTCTCCCGCGCCTCGGCGATCCAGGCCTTCAGCGTCGCGATATCGCGGACGCAATGATAGGCCGACGTGTCGATCTTGCGCGTCGCCGCGCCCTCCAGCCGCAGCGCCGAGAGCAGGGAAGGGGTGGCCCCCTGCTTAGGTGTCTGCGTCGTCGGTGTAGCAGTTGCGTCTGCCTCTGGTCCAACCCCGTTTCGGGCAATGTCCGGTGCCCCCGCGCCCACATCGGGCCCGTGCGCGGCATCGGCGCGCTCGACGATCACCGCGACGGCCTGAACGTCGCCGGCCTCGGTGCCGGTCGCTTCCGCCACGCGGCGGGTCAGCGAGGAGAATTCCATGGTCTTGAGGAAGCCGATCAGCTTCGGCCCGTCTGGGGCATGAAGCACGAAATCGTCCAGGCCCTCGGCCACCGGCACATCGTTCTTCAGGGTCACCAGCTGGCGCGAAACGCGCGCTTTGTCGGCGTTGGCGATGATTGTTTCGCGCCTCTTGTCCTGCTTGATCTCGCCGGCGCGGGCCAGCAGCCCGTCGAGGTCGCCGAACTGCTCCAGCAACTGCGCTGCCGTCTTCGGTCCGATGCCGGGCACACCCGGAACATTGTCGACGGAGTCGCCGGTCAGCGCCTGCAGGTCGACCATCTTTTCCGGCGGCACGCCCCATTTCTCGACGACCTCGGGGATGCCGATCTGGCGATCCTTCATCGGGTCGTACATGCCGACCGTATCGCCGACCAGCTGCATCAGGTCCTTGTCGGAGGAGATGATGGTGGTGTCGCCGCCGACCTCGCAGGCCAGCCGGCAATAGGTGGCGATGAGGTCGTCGGCCTCGAAGCCCTCCATTTCGATGCAAGGCAGGTTGAACGCCTTGGTCGCCTGGCGGATCAGGCCGAATTGCGGGATCAGATCCTCCGGCGGCGCCGAACGGTTGGCCTTGTATTCGGGGTAGAGGTCGTTGCGGAAGGTCTTGGAGGAATAGTCGAAGATGACCGCGAAATGCGTCGGTACAATGCCTACATCGGTGTTGCGGGCATCCTGCATCAACTTCCACAGCATATTGCAGAAACCGGAAACGGCACCGACCGGAAGGCCGTCGGACTTGCGGGTCAGCGGCGGCAGTGCATGATACGCGCGGAAGATGTAGCCGGAGCCGTCGACAAGGAAGAGATGGTCGCCTTTTTTCATGCCGGCAGGGATAGCGCGGCGCGATGGCTTGGTCCATGCCAAAGACATCGCCAGGGATTTGTTCCGTCAACACCCTGACAGATCGGGTTACACCGGGCCGCTCACGAGCACGTTACAAAAGTGTAACGTTGATGCCCTTGAATCGCCACGTTCACAGACCCAAATACACGTCATCGGCAGTTTTCGCCGAAGTCCGGAGCAAGGCCCGTCCCCCGCCTATCCCGGGCAACTGCGGCAGCCTATCCCCCTCTCCGGGCTGCCGCATCGTTTCGAGTAAAAGGCCGCCGTGGTTCCCCCTCCACCACGGCGGCATTTTTTTGCCTTGCGGCGACCGTACCGGGTCGTGGTCCAATCGTCCCGGGCTTTTCGTTTCGCCGCTCTGCCTTTACGGTCCCGGCACTGAATCGAAAGGCTTCGCAAATGTCCGCAGTTTCCCCCGTCCTCGACCGTCTCGACCAAAATCTCGACCAGAGCCTGGAACGGCTGTTCGGCCTCCTCAGGATCAAGTCGATCTCCACCGATCCGGCCTATGCCGCCGACTGCCGCAAGGCGGCGGAATGGCTGGTGGCGGAGCTCAAGTTGATCGGCTTCGACGCCAGCGTGCGCGACACGCCCGGCCATCCCATGGTGGTTGCGCATCATGACGGGCCTGTCGGCGCGCCGCATGTGCTGTTCTATGGCCATTACGATGTGCAGCCGGTCGACCCGATCGAACTGTGGGAAAACGATCCGTTCGCGCCTGATATCAAGCAGGTCGGGCCCGACCACAAGGTGATCACCGGGCGCGGCTCGGCCGATGACAAGGGCCAATTGATGACCTTTGTCGAGGCGTGCCGCGCCTGGAAGCAGGTGCATGGCAATTTGCCGTGCCGCGTCACCATTCTCTTCGAGGGTGAGGAGGAATCCGGTTCGCCCTCGCTGAAGCCTTTCCTCGAAGCCAATGCCGAGGAGCTCAAGGCCGATTTCGCGCTGGTCTGCGATACCAGTATGTGGGACCGCGAAACGCCGTCGATCTGCGTTGGGCTGCGCGGGCTGGTTGGTGAGGAGATCACGGTCAGGGCCGCCGACCGCGACCTGCATTCGGGCCTCTATGGCGGGGCCGCCGCCAATCCGATCCGTATCCTGGCCAAGGTGCTGGCCGACATCCACGACAAGGATGGCCACATCACCATTCCCGGCTTCTACGACGGCGTCGAGGAGACACCGACCCAGGTGCTGAAATCATGGGAGACGCTTGGCGAGACCGCGGAGACCTTCCTTGGACCTGTCGGCCTGTCTATCCCGTCGGGCGAAAAGGGACGTTCGGTGCTGGAACTGACCTGGGCGCGGCCGACCGCCGAGTTCAACGGCATCATCGGTGGCTATACCGGCAAGGGGTTCAAGACCGTGATCGCGGCGGAAGCATCGGCGAAAGTGTCCTTCCGCCTCGTCCACAAGCAGGATCCCAAGAAGATCCGCGCCGCCTTCCAGCAATTCGTCAAGGAGCGCATTCCGGCCGACTGTTCGGTCGAATTCCACGCCCATGGCGGTTCGCCAGCAATCCAGCTTTCCTACGACTCACCGTTCCTGGCGAAGGCCAAGACCGCGCTGTCTGACGAATGGCCGAAGCCGGCGGTGACGACCGGCAGCGGCGGCTCGATCCCGGTAGTAGGCGACTTCCAAACCTATCTCGGCATGGAATCGCTGCTGGTCGGCTTCGGCCTCGACGACGACCGCATCCATTCGCCCAACGAGAAATACGAGCTCAGCTCCTTCCACAAGGGCCAGCGTTCCTGGGCGCGCATTCTGGACGCGCTGACGCGCTGAGCCGCGGAAAGCAAGTTTTCTTGTTGATTTTTCACCGGATCGCGGCAAGGACGGGTAGCGCCGCGACCGGAGAAGACAATGGCCGATATCCGTTTTCACAAAAATGACCTGCCCGACCTTTCGCATTACAATGTCGGGGCGGTGGCCATCGATACCGAGACGCTGGGGCTGAATCCGCATCGCGACCGGCTCTGCGTGGTGCAGATATCGCCGGGCGACGGCACCGCCGACGTCATCCAGATCGCACCGGGCCAGAAGAAAGCGCCGAACCTCGTCAGCCTGCTGAGGAGCCGCAACATCACCAAGCTGTTCCACTACGGGCGCTTCGACCTGGCTGTGCTCTATAATGCGTTCGGGGTGATGGCCGAGCCTGTGTTCTGCACCAAGATCGCCTCGCGGCTGACCCGCACCTATACCGACCGGCACGGGCTGAAGGACATCTGCTTCGAGCTTCTCGGCGTCGGCCTGTCCAAGGCGCAGCAATCGTCCGACTGGGCGGCCGAAACGCTGTCACCCGAACAGCTCGAATATGCCGCTTCCGACGTGCTCTACCTGCATCGGTTGCGTGAGGTGCTGGCGGGAAGGCTGGCGCGCGAGGGGCGCACAAAGGAGGCCGATGCCTGCTTCCGCTTCCTGCCGACACGCGCCAAGCTTGACCTGATGGGCTGGGGCGAGGAGGATATCTTCGCCCATAGCTGAGGGCCCCGGCGACGATCCGCGCTCGACGGCGGTTTGGAACCAGATGCCGGCCGTGGCGTTCTGCCGGCTGGAAAAAGGGGATGACATGACCGACCGTAAGCCGATATCGACCGCGCCGACCGACGGTTCCAAGGTCACCGTCACCTGGAAGGACAGCGACGGCGTAATCAACGAATCCATCGCGCAATACCGCGACGACGGCTGGTGGGTCTATACCGACAGCCACACGCAAAAGAAGGTCGAACCGACCAGCTGGCGGCCTGCTGCCAGCGACGATGACGACCAGTGAGCGTACCGTTGGCGAGGCCAGCTGCTTTCGAATAGCCTGAAGTCGTTGATATCGGGGCCGATTCGGAGCCTTCCGCTCCGCGCTCGCTCTCTTGCTCGCCGCCGGGCCATTGCCGGATGTCCGCGTCGTCGACATGAACGATGCTTTATGCGGCAAGCAAACCTGCGCTGCGGTCGTTGGCAACATCATTGTCTGGCGCGACTACCACCACATGACGGCGACCTACGCGCTGGCATTGGCGCCCTATCTGGCGAAGGCAGCGGGTCTCTAGCCGTTGAAACCTAGGAATGCCTGCATCGCGCTTGACCGTCGAGGGTGCCATCGGCTTAGTCAGCACCATCATGCGGGGGCAAGCAGTCGCCAATGGGCATCGGGGCCCCGCGCGCTCGGTCGCCGTGCTCGACGAGGAAACCTTCCTGCGTGGCAGGGGCAATCCCGAGAAGGGCGGCCCGAAAGGGCTCGACATCGACCGGTCGAACAGCGTGGTGGCGATCACATGCGAAGAGCGAACGCTGGCTTTCTCCTCGCTGCTCTCGATATTCGGTGGCGCTGAAAATCGCCGGCAAGGCAGCGCCATTGCACCGGCGCAGTGCCGAAAGAGAGACCGACCTGAAATGGAATTAGAATGACGGATCGACGCTTCGGCGCTATGATGCCGGCATAGGGCGTTTGGGGCCAGCCAACCTAACGAATAGGAGGTTGCCATGAAGCACCAAACACTGGACCAACTGCATGCAGTGGCCGAAATTAGTGTCACACAGCCGGTAATGAGCCGAACCCAGCGTCTCGTACGTTGGGCCGAACTTCTCGAACGTGAGCCCCGCCGGCTGCTCACAGCGCTTGCCGGAACCGAATACCGTGCGCCGCCCGAGCGCAATGTCATGCGAGGCGATGGCTCGCCCATATCGGTTGCCTTTACGGACCCCATTTTGAAAGACGAGGGTCTGAAGGACGACAGTTATGGCGAAGCCAAGCGCTTCTTCGAGCTGACCGATCACCAACTGCATGAGATCGTCTGCTACTGCCATGTCGGCGAGGTGATGCAATCGTCCAGGGCAGCGCTTTCTGTCCGTGCGGCGATTGGTTGACGCATGTCCACCAGGTGATCATCTGGGGATGGAATGAATTGGGGCGCGGTCACGAGGCCGCATCTGCGATCGCGCCCTGACGGAGACCACGGCGTGACTGCGTACCAAAGGCTTGTCCGCTGTCGGTCCTGGCGATGGCTCTGATCGGTCTCTCTTGTCGGACGCGACCGCCTGCCGGCGCCTGATCCGCAATCTCGGAAATGGACAGGCTGCCAAACATTTGATTATCAATCGCTTTGAATTTTTCCGACTTAACCCGCCCTTAAATCGCCGCATCTACTCTTCAACCGAAGCGCCATAGGCATCGGGAACAGACAGCGCAGCGCATGGCGAACCGCAGAGACAGCCGCATCGAGCCCAGCTTCGAGGGACCGTCACAGACGCGGTCCTCGGCCGGTCTTTCGGTGAGCGAGGAGGACCGCGTCGTGCCGAGCAACCGCAAAGCCTCCGCAAAACGCAAATCGTCGAAAGCGAAATCGTCGCGCGGCGGACGCGGCAGAAGCCGGCGTGGCCTGTTCGGCGTGCTTGGCCGGCTGTTCTATTGGTGCTTCGTGCTCGCCATCTGGGGCGGCATCGCGGTGGCCGGCGTCGTCATCTACTACGGCGCCAAGATGCCGGCGGCCACGACCTGGTCGATCCCCGACCGCGCTCCCAACATCAAAATCGTCTCGGCCGATGGCCAGTTGCTCGCCAATCGCGGCATGAGCGGCGGCGAAGCCGTCGGCCTGCACGAAATGTCGCCCTATATTCCCGAGGCGGTGATCGCCATCGAGGACCGCCGCTTCTATTCGCATTTCGGTGTCGATCCGATCGGCCTGTCGCGCGCCATGGTGACCAACCTGCTTGGCGGGCATTTCTCGCAAGGCGGATCGACGCTGACGCAGCAATTGGCCAAGAACCTGTTCCTGAAGCCCGACCGTACGTTGGAACGCAAGGTGCAGGAAGTGTTGCTGGCGCTGTGGCTGGAGCACAAGCACACCAAGGACCAGATCCTCGAAATGTACCTCAACCGGGTCTATTTCGGCTCCGGCGCCTTTGGCGTCGAGGCGGCCTCGCGGCGCTATTTCGGCAAGAGCGCGCGCGACGTTACCCTGTCGGAAGCAGCCCTGCTTGCCGGTCTCTTGAAGGCGCCGTCGCGGCTGTCGCCGGCGCGCGATCCGAAGGCCGCCGAGGAACGCTCGCAGCTCGTGCTCGCCGCCATGCGCGAGGAGGGCAAGATCAGTGAGAAGGAACTGAAGACGGCGCTCAGCGCTCCGGCGACACGCTCGCCATCCTATTGGACCGGCTCGGAAAACTATGTTGCCGACACCATCATGGAGGAGCTGCCTGACCTGATCGGCGACGTGCGCGGCGACATCGTCATCGACAGCACCGTCGACCTGAACCTGCAGAAGCTCGCCGAGAAGTCGATCCGCCGGCTGATCGACGACAGCGGCAAGAAGCTCAACGTCACCCAGGGCGCGCTTGTGTCGATCGACGATTCCGGTGCGGTGCGCGCCATGGTCGGTGGCTACGACTATTCGACCAGCCAGTTCGACCGCGCCTCGGAGGCGCGCCGGCAGCCGGGCTCGGCGTTCAAGCCGTTCGTCTATATGGCGGCCCTTGAGGCCGGCCGCACGCCCGACAGCGTGCGCAACGACGCGCCGATCAAGATCGGCAACTGGACGCCCGACAATTACGGCGGCAAGTACTTTGGCAAGGTCACTCTGGCGACCGCGCTGGCCAAGTCGCTGAACTCGGTTGCCGCGCAGCTGACCATGGAAGTCGGGCCGAACGCGGTGGTGGAAGCCGCGCATCGCATGGGCATCCAGTCCGACCTGCAGGCCAACACATCGATCGCGCTCGGTACCTCGGAAGTGACGCCGCTGGAGTTGACCTCGGCCTATGTGCCTTTCGCCAATGGCGGCTACAAGCCGGACATCCACTTCATCCGCCGCATCACGACCGCCGACGGCAAGGTACTCTACGACAGCGCTGGCGGCAGCGCGCCGCGTGTGGTGAAGCCTGAGATCGTCGGCATGATGAATTCGATGATGACCGGCACCGTCGAGATCGGCACCGCGAAGAAAGCGGCTTTCGCCTGGCCGTCGGCCGGCAAGACCGGCACCAGCCAGAATTCGCGCGATGCCTGGTTCGTCGGCTACACCGCCAATCTCACCACCGGTGTGTGGTTCGGCAATGATGACGGCACGGCGATGAAGAAGGTCACCGGCGGCGCGCTGCCGGCGCAGGCCTGGCACGAATTCATGGTCGCCGCGCATGAGGGAGTGCCGGTGCGGCCGCTGCCCGGCACCTGGAAATCGACACCGGCCGACACGATCGTGCCCGACGACATACCTTCGGCTGACAACAACCAGGTGGCACCGGTTCCATCAGCGTCCGTTGGCCAGCAGGCGCCGTCCGCGCCGGCGCAACCGCCAGCGCCGGCCCGCGTGGCGCGGCCGGCCCAGACCGTCGATGCCGATGGCTTCAACATGCCGTCGGATGACGGCGCCACCGCCTCTGTCGGGCATCCGGTGCCGCCAGGCAGCGTCGGCGGCCCGCTCAAGAAGCGGCAGACCTCGATTCTCGACATTCTGGGCGGCGGCTGACGCTAAAGCGCGTCGCGTCGAAACGGGTTCGTGCAACGCGCTTCAGGGCATGTTTTACGCATGTCCCAGAACCAAGGTCACCTTTGGGCGACATGGATCGGTCGCCCAAGCGGCGTCAATCCGCCTCTCGCCAGCGCCGCGGCGTTCGGCTACATCTCCGGCCCGGAGACCGCGACATGGCTGAACTCGACACCAGAAAAACCATCGTGCTGACCGGCGCCAGCCGCGGCATCGGCCATGCGACGGTCAAACGCTTTTCGCGCGAGGGCTGGCGCGTCATCACCTGTTCGCGCCAGGCATTTGCCGAGGATTGCCCATGGCCGGCCGGCCCCGAGGATCACATCAAGGTCGACCTCGCCGACCAGGAGGATGTCGGCATCGCCGTTTCGGAAATCCGTCACCGGCTGGAATCGCATGGCGGCCAGCTGCACGCGCTGGTCAACAATGCCGGGATTTCGCCGAAGCTCAAGGACGGCAACAGCCGCATGAACTCGATCGACACGCCCATGCATGTCTGGCGCGATGTGTTCCAGGTCAATTTCTTCGCGCCGATCATGCTGGCGCGCGGCCTGTTCAAGGAGTTGGCGGCGGCCAGGGGCTCGATCGTCAACGTCACCTCGATCGCCGGCACCCGCGTTCATCCCTTCGCCGGCACCGCCTATGCCACCTCGAAGGCGGCCCTCGGCTCGCTGACGCGCGAGATGGCGCATGATTTCGGCCCGCACGGCATCCGGGTCAACGCCATCGCGCCGGGCGAGATCGACACGGCGATCTTGTCGCCGGGTACGGAAAAGATCGTCGAGACCATTCCGCTGCGCCGGCTTGGCACCACTGCGGAAGTCGCCGACATCATCTTCTTCCTGTGCTCGGGGCAGGCGTCCTACGTGACCGGCTCGGAAATCCACATCAATGGCGGCCAGCACGTGTGAGCGAGCCGGCTCGTGGATATGGGCGTTTCGCGGAGACCAACATCATTGGGTCGCTGCTGATTTGATTTGATTTATGAATGGACCGCAAGCTTGAGCATCATGCGAGATCCTGGATCGCATCACTGAATTTATCGGCTCTTCAGGACATAGCTGATCGACGCGGGCCTCACGATTGTGAAGCGATAGGCGCGGCTCCTGCGCCTTCCGCCATGGCATCGCGAACTGGCTTTTGCCCGGCATGGTTGCCCAAGACCTCTTCGACAATGCCACGCGCGATCTCGCGCTCGCCCATGATCACCGTGTCGGCGCCGAGCCCCTTGAGATGGTCGACCTCGGCATCGGAATGGGCGCGGGCGACGACGTTGATGTTGGGATTGGCGGCGCGTGCCCGCAACACGATCTGGCCGGCCTCGAACGCATTGGGGATGGCGAGGATCAGCCGCCTGGCGCCTTCGGGATTGGCGGCGGCGAACACCTCGGCGTTGGCGGCATTGCCGGCCACGGTCTCGATATTGTCGGCTTTCAGCTTGGCCAGCGTCTTGTCGGCGTCCTCGATGACGAGGAAGGGCAGGGCCGCTTCTTTCAGCGCGGCACCGACGAGACTGCCGACGCGGCCGTAGCCGATCAGGATGGCATGGCCGGTGAGTGTAGTCTTCGGTGGTGGGCCGTCTTCCTTTTGAAAAGTCGAGGCAACCGAGGCCACCTGGCCTGGTTCGGTCGCCGGACCGACCGGCTTTGTGTCCGCCGGCGCTGTCGTCCTGGCGGCACGAGCCTCCAGCCACGGCTTCATCCAGTCGATGACCAGGAACATCAGCGGATTGAGCACGATCGATAGGATCGCACCGGCCAGGATCAGGTCGCGCCCTTGTTCGGGCAACAGTTTCAGCCCGACGCCGAGTTCCGCCAGGATGAAGGAGAATTCGCCGATCTGGGCAAGGCTGGCCGAAATCATCAAGGCTGTGGCCAGGGGATAGCCGAAGGCGACGACGATGACGAACGCCGCCAGCGACTTGCCGATGACGATGATGGCGAGCGTGGCCAGGATCGGCAGTCCGTTGCTAATGAGGCTGAACGGATCGAACAGCATGCCGACGGAGACGAAGAACAGCACTGAAAAAGCATCGCGCAGCGGCAGCGATTCTTCCGCCGCACGGTGACTGAGCTCCGATTCGCTCATGATCATGCCGGCGAAGAAGGCGCCCAATGCGAGCGACACACCAAACAGCTTGGCCGCGCCGAAGGCGACGCCGAGCGCAATGGCCAGCACCGAGAGACGGAACAGTTCGCGCGACCCGGTATAGGCGACATAGTGCAGGATCCAGGGAATGACCCGGCGGCCGACCACCAGCATGACTATGACGAAGGCGGCGACCTTGGCCAGCGTGATGCCGACGACGCCCCAGATGCCGTAGCTGGCCGGCAGCGACAGCAGGCCGCTCGAGTGCACATCCGCCTGCTCCTGGCCACCCAGTACACCGGCAAGGGCCGGCAGCAGCACCAGCGCCAGCACCATGGCCAGATCCTCGACGATCAGCCAGCCGACGGCGATGCGGCCGCGCTCGGTCTCGATCAGGCGGCGCTCCTGCAAGGCACGCAGCAGCACCACGGTGGAGGCCACCGACAGCGCCAGGCCGAACACCACACCCGCGCCCATCGACCAGCCGAGCATCCAGGCAAGCCCGATGCCGAGCAGCGTGGCAAAGCCGATCTGAACGATCGCGCCCGGCACGGCGATGGCGCGGACCGACAAAAGATCCTTCAGCGAGAAGTGCAGGCCGACGCCGAACATCAGCAGGATGACGCCGATTTCGGCCAGTTCGTTGGCAAGACTGGCATCGGCGACGAAGCCGGGCGTGTTCGGCCCGACCAGCACACCGGCTACGAGATAGCCGACCAGCGGCGGAATGCGGAAACGGTTGGCGAGAGCGCCAAAGATGAAAGCGAGCCCCAGACCGGCGACGATGGTGGCGATAAGGGGCGTGTCATGCGGCATTGTGTTTTGCGCGCCTTTCAAGCTGACGATGTCGGATATGCGCCGCCCGGAGCCGCCGCCTCATGCGCAATATGGTGGAAAGGGCGACGGTGACGCAACCCGCAAGGGCGCGAAAAACGGCGGTGGGGCGACAAATACTCGAGCGGGCCGAAAGGCTGCCGGTCCGGTCGAATGCCAGCGCGGTGCGCGCCTCCCTGGCCGACGGACCGTCCGCGGTCAGACTGCCTGCAACAGAGCCTCGATCTCAGGGATGGCGTGGTTGGTCATCGTCTTTGGAATTTCCCCCGCGACCTTGTCCTCGACTTCCTTGTGCAGCTTCTTGCGCATGGCGCCGAGCACTATCGGCGGAGCGACGAGAACGATGCTGTCGAAGGCGCCGCCATGGGCGAGCTTGTAAAGCCGGCCGGCGATCTCGTCGGCGAAGCGTTCCTTGCCTATGCGGTGCCAGTCGGTATCCTCGACCGCGCTGCGGTGCACGGAGGGGCCGTCATTGTATCGGCCGGGGCTGTCGGTCCCTTGCTCGCGCGTGGGCGGGTTTTCCTGCTCCACCACCTGTATGACTTCAAGGTTGGGATACTTGCTGTCGCCGACATTCTTGAGGAAGAGCGCCTTTTCGCCGTCGGCCACCAAAACCCAGATACCGTGCTTCAACCTGATCGTATTCATGATAGCGCTCCTTCTTGAGTATGAGACTATTCGGAACGCGTTCCAGCCCGGCAACGTTCCAACCCAAGGTGAACCGAAAGCCGTGGCGGCGGACCCCAAGGATCGGCGGACATCTTTAATCTACAAAAATAGTAGAAATTGGAAAAAACTGTTTTGCGAGGCAGGACGCCGACGGCTAAAATCCGCTAAAATGAAGGCTCGAACCGGCTACTTGACGCCGCCCACGCCCACCGTGCGGAATATTTTTCTCCTGCCTTTCGCCGTTGCGGAAAAGCGATTGCCTGCCATCACCGGATGCGCGAGTGCTTTGCTTCTGGTTTTTCGCGCCCGGGCGTAAAACCGCGACACTGTTCCTGGATTGCGTTTCACATGCCGCAGGTCGATGCCAAGCTCAACGCCTTTCCCGTCTTCGTGCGGGTCGAGGGTGAAGCTGTGGCCGTTGTCGGCGGCGGTGATCAGGCGCTGGCCAAGGCGCGGCTGATCGGACAGTCGAGCGCGGTCCTGCGCATCATCGCCCAAAATGCCGAACCGGATCTGCTTGCCTTCATCGCCCAGTCCGGTGCCAGCCATATCGCGGCGGCCTACGATGTCTCACAACTTGACGGTGCGGTCATGGTGTTTGCCGCCAGCGGCGATGGGGAGCTTGACCGCCGCGTCGCAGCGGACGCGCGCCGGCTGGGTATTCCGGTCAATGCCGTCGACCGGCCGGAACTCTGCGATTTCTTCACCCCTGCGCTGGTCAATCGCGCGCCGGTCGCCATCGCCATCGGCACCGAAGGGGCAGGCCCGGTGCTTGCCCAGATGCTGCGCAGCCGCATCGACCGCATGCTGTCGCCGTCGTTCGGTGGGCTGGCGGCGCTCGCTGCTTCGTTCCGCGCCGCCGCCGAGAGACTGCCCAAAGGCAATATTCGTCGCCGGTTCTGGAGCGACTTCTTCGGCGGTGCGCCGGCGCGTGCCATAGAGGCTGGCGAGCTTTCGCGAGCGTATGAGGCGGCGACTGATCTGCTCCTGTCGAACGCGCCGGCATCAGGTCACATCGCGCTGGTTGGCGCCGGCCCGGGCGCCGAGGATCTGCTGACGCTGCGGGCGCATCGCCTGCTGATGGAGGCCGATGTCATCGTCCATGACGCGCTGGTGCCGGAGGCGGTTATCGCCATGGGCCGACGTGATGCCGAGCGCCTGGCGGTCGGAAAACGCAAGGGCTGCCATACCAAGAGCCAGGCCGAAATCAATGCGCTGCTGGTGGAACTTGGCCGCCAGGGCAAGCGGGTGGTGCGGCTGAAGTCGGGCGATCCGCTGGTGTTCGGCCGCGCCGGCGAGGAGATGGCGGCACTGCGTGACGCCGGCATCGCCTATGAGGTGGTTCCGGGTGTCACCGCGGCCTTTGCCGCCGCCGCCGATTTCGAGCTGCCGCTCACCTTGCGCGGTGTCTCCTCGTCGATGGTTTTCACCACCGGCCACGATCTGAAGGGCAATTCGCTGCCGGACTGGGCCAGGCTCGCCATTTCCGGCGCCACGGTCGCCGTCTATATGGGCCGCTCGGTCGCCGCCGAGGTTGCCGGCCGGCTGATCGAAGCCGGTCTTTCGCCGGATACGGCGGTCGCCGTGGTCGAGAATGCCAGCCTTGCCAACCGCCGCCGTTTCCATGGCACGCTGGCCGATCTGCCGTCGCTGGAAGCACGGGCCGATCTTTCCGGCCCGGTCATGACCATTATCGGCGATGCCGTCGCTGGGGCCAATTTCGAGCGATCCGAGCCGCTCGCGGCACACAGGGTTACAGGTGCGTCCGTCGCTGCCGAAGGAGTTCAGCCATGAAGATATTGACCGCCAATCGCCTCGGCGACGGCATTGCCGTCTGGTACGCCGATGGCGGCTGGGCCGAGACGGTGGATCAGGCGGACCTTGCCCACGACAAAGCTGCCGAGGATCGCCTGGAGGCGATCGGCGCCAGGGCGTTTGCCGCCAACGAGGTGGTCGACGTCAACCTGATCGACGCGGAAATCGTTGACGGCGTGGTCGAGCCCGTGCGGCTGCGCGAGAAGATCCGCGCCGCGGGCCCGACGATCCGTGGCGATCTCGGCAAGCAGGCCGAGCGGACAGCCTAGCCAGAATACCAAATGAAACGGGCGGACGCGCCCTGAAAGACGAAGCATGTACCGTTACGATGAGTTCGACCACGATTTTGTCCAGGCCCGCGTCGCCGAGTTCAGCGACCAGGTCCAGCGCCGGCTGTCCGGCGAGATCACCGAGGACCAGTTCCGGCCGCTGCGGCTGATGAACGGCGTCTATCTGCAACTGCACGCCTATATGCTGCGCATAGCGGTGCCCTATGGCACACTGAACGGCAAGCAGTTGCGCATGCTCGGCCACATCGCCCGCAAATACGACAAGGGCTACGGACATTTCACCACGCGTCAGAACATCCAGTTCAACTGGCCGGCGCTGTCGGACATTCCGGCGATCCTGGCTGATCTGGCAAGTGTGGAGATGCACGCCATCCAGACCAGCGGCAATTGCATTCGCAACGTTACCGCCGACCATTTTGCCGGGGCTGCCGCCGACGAGGCCGCCGATCCACGCCCCTATGCGGAAATCCTGCGGCAATGGTCGTCGGTGCATCCGGAATTCTCGTTCCTGCCCAGAAAATTCAAGATCGCGGTGACGGGTGCCGAGCGCGACCGTGCCGCCATCCAGACGCATGACATCGGGCTGCATCTGAAGAAGAACGCCGCCGGCGAGCTCGGCTTCGCCGTCTATATCGGTGGCGGTCAGGGCCGCACGCCGATGGTGGCGCGAAAAATCCGTGACTTCCTGCCGGAAGCCGACCTTCTGTCCTACTGCACGGCGATCCTGCGCGTTTACAATCTCTATGGCCGCCGCGACAACAAGTACAAGGCGCGCATCAAGATCCTCGTCCATGAGACCGGGGTCGAGGAAATCACCCGGCAGGTCGAGGCCGAGTGGCAGGAGTTGAAGGACGCCGAGCTGAAACTGCCGGATGCCGACATCCGCGCCATCGAAGCGTATTTCGCGCCGCCGGCGCTGGTTGATCGGCCCGATGGCGACGAGGCCGTCAAGCTGGCTCGCCTCGATTCCAAGGGCTTCTCGGAGTGGCTCGACCAGAATGTGGTGACGCACCGCCATCCTGACTACGCGGCGGTGACGATTTCGCTCAAGGGCATCGGCGACGTGCCGGGCGACGCCTCGGACAGCCAGATGGAAGCGGTGGCCGACATCGCCGAAAAATACGCCTTCGACGAGCTTCGCGTCAGCCATGAGCAGAACCTGATCCTGCCGCATGTGGCGCGCGCCGACCTCAAGGCGGTCTATGACGCCCTGGTCGCCATCGGCCTGGCGACAGCCAATTCCAACCTGATCTCGGACATCATCTCGTGCCCGGGCCTCGACTATTGCGCGCTAGCGACCGCACGCTCGATCCCGATCGCGCAGGAAATCTCGCGCCGTTTCGCCTCGCTGGAACGGCAGCGCGAGATCGGCGAACTGAAGCTGAAGATCTCAGGCTGCATCAATGCCTGCGGCCATCACCATGTCGGCCATATCGGCATCCTCGGCGTCGAGAAGAAGGGCTCCGAGCTCTATCAGGTCACGCTTGGCGGCTCCGCCGACGAGAACACGTCGGTCGGCGAGATCATCGGCCGCGGCTTCTCGTCCGATGAGATCACCGATGCCATCGAGACGATCGTCGACACCTATCTCGGCCTTCGGCTCGACCCACAGGAAAAATTCATCGACGCCTACCGCCGTGTCGGTCCCGCGCCGTTCAAGGAGGCGCTCTATGCTGGCGAAGCCAAGGCCGCTTGACCGTATAGTCGATGTCGATGACGGCGTCGCCGCCAAGGCGGCGGGGCTCGACGCGCTCTACGGCCATCTGAAGCCGCTCGAGATCATCGAACGCACGGCCGGCGAACTGTTCCGCGACGAGATCGCGGCCGTGTCGTCCTTCGGCGCGGATTCCGCAGTGCTGCTGCACATGATCGCCGAGATCGACCGGTCGCTACCGGTCATCTTTCTCGACACCGGCAAGCATTTCGAGGAGACGCTCGGCTACCGCGACGCGCTCGTCGCCGATTTCGGGCTGACCAACATCCAGGTCATCAAGCCGGAGGAGGCTGCACTTGAGCGGATCGATCCGACGGGCAATCTCCACCAGTGCGACACCGATGCCTGCTGCAATGTGCGCAAGGTCGAGCCGCTGGCGCGTGGGGTCGCACCCTTCCGCGCCTGGTTGACCGGGCGCAAGCGCTTCCAGGCCTCGACACGGGCAGCACTTCCGGTGTTCGAGGCGGTCGGCCCGCGCATCCGCATCAATCCGCTGGCGCATTGGACGACATCGGATCAGGCGGACTATATGCGCGCGCATGTCCTGCGCGAAAATCCGCTCGTCGCCTACGGCTATCTCTCGATCGGCTGCTTCCCGTGCACGCAGCCGGTGCAGCCGGGCGAGGACGCGCGCAGCGGCCGCTGGGCAGGTCATGCCAAGACCGAGTGCGGCATTCATCTGTCGGGGCTGGAAGTTTCGCTGACCGACGCATCACTATAGGGTATGTTGCAATTCAGGTGAGGCCGGTCTGCAAACGGCGGCTTCCTGCGCTTCCGGTGCTCACGTACTTCAAGTACGCTCCGCTCCGGTTCTCGGAAGCAGCCGTTTTCGACGTGGCCTGACCTGCATTTCAACACACCCTTGAGCTCTTCGAATTTTGGGAATTTTGATGACTGGACCGACGACACCGGAGACCCGGCTCTGGACCCCGGAGGGTTTTCGCGAGGACGAGTGGGCCCATGCGGAAAACGCGGACGCGCTTTCCGGCAATGGCCGCTTCATCCTGCCGCTGCAGCCGTTCCTTGATCTTGATCCGGAGGTGCGCCTTTCCGCCAGGGAGCGGCTCGGCGTCCTGCTGCAGCCCGGCGATCAGCTCGAGAAGATCGCCGACCTGCTCGACCAACTGTCGCTGGTGGCGCTCGCTTTCCCGGCTTTCAGCGACGGTCGCTCCTTCTCCAAGGGCGAATTACTGCGCAGCCGCTACCATTTCGAAGGCGCGGTGCGCGCCACCGGGCAGGTTCTGGTCGACCAGTTGCCGCATATGCTGCGGCTCGGCTTCGACGAATTCGAGATCTCGAACCCTGTGCTGTTGAAGCGCCTGGAAGAGGGCCGCACAGGCGGATTGGGACTCTATTACCAGCCAGCCGCGGTGCCGGAACCCAAAGGCCCAAAATATTCGTGGCGGCGCGTGCGCTCCAGCTGACGTGAGCTTGTCCTCCATGCCACCTCTTGCGGCAGTCTGGTCGAACCAGGTGAACCCTTTTCAGTCGAGGTGATAGCACCGCGTCTGAGAGAGGTGGAATTTTGCCAAACTGGTCCGACCAATTTTGCGTTTCTCTCTTTCCCAAAGCACGTCTTGGCCGTAGGATGGCATTATTATTTCGTGACCCGAAATAAATGGCCGCAAGGGAGGAACCGGGATGGCTGGCAAGAAGATACTGATGCTCGTTGGCGAGTTCAGCGAGGAATATGAGATTTTCGTTTTCGAACAGGCCATGCATGCCGTCGGACACACCGTCCACGTCGTGTGCCCGGACAAGAAGGCGGGTGATGTCCTGAAGACTTCGCTGCACGACTTCGAAGGCCACCAGACCTATACGGAAAAGCCCGGCCACGACTATATCCTCAACAAGACGTTTGCCGAGGTGGATCCGGCCAAATACGACGCCGTCTACGCGGCGGGCGGGCGCGGACCGGAATACATCCGCATCGACAAGCGGGTGCAGGCGCTGGTGCGGCATTTCCACGAGGCCGGCAAGCCGATCTTCACCATCTGCCATGGCGTGCAGATCCTGATCGCGGTCGATGGTGTGGTGCGGGGCAGGGAAGTGGCGGCGCTCCACTATTGCGAACCGGAAGTGACGCTGGCCGGCGGCATCTACATCGATGTCGCGCCGACCGGCGCCCATGTCGACGGCAATCTGGTGTCGGCCAAGGGCTGGCCCGGCCTATCCAACTTCATCCGCGAATGCCTGAAGGTGCTGGGCACGGAAATCCGCCACGGCGAGATGCTGATGCGCGACGAGCGTCAGGCGGCCTGAGGCTTAGAGCAGTTCACCGTTTCACGGAAACGGCAATCTGCTCTAACTTCTTGTTTTGATGCAATTCCGGACAGAAAACCGTCTCACACTTTTCCTGGAATTGCTCTAAGCTACAGTATCGTTCGCTGCCGCTTTCAATCACGTGAAAGTCCGGCGCCGCCCCTCATCCGCCTGCCGGCACCTTCTCCCCGTATAGTGACGGGGAGAAGGTAAGCGCTATACCGCCGCCCGCGCCTCACGGAACGACACCAGCTTGCGGCGGTTTTCGTCCCACAATGCGAGTTTGACGCAGCGCAGGCTCTCGAGCAGCGTGACGCGACCGATGCCGCGCAGTTCCGGATAATCGCGCAGCACTTCCTGCAGCCGGTAGCCCGGCACCTTGGCGGAGAGGTGATGGACGTGGTGGACGCCGATATTGCCGGTGAACCAGTTCAGCACCGGCGGCAAATCGTAATAGGACGAGCCATGCAAGGCGGCGCGCTGGAATTCCCATTCGTCATCCTTTGCCCATTCCGTCTCCTCGAACTGGTGCTGGACATAGAACAGCCAGATGCCGGCCGAACCGGCGAGAATGACGATCGGCAGATGGACAACCAGGAACGCACCGGGGCCAACGGCCCAGATGAGCAAGGCCGCCGCAAGCGCGATGGCGAGATTGGTGATCATTGACGACACCCAGGGTGTCAGCCCGCCGCGCATCATGCCGACAGGCAGCCTTTGCGAGAAGATGAACAGCCAGATCGGCCCGAGACCGAACATCACCAGCGGATGGCGGTAAAGCCGATAGGCCAGGCGGCCACGCCAGGACATCCGCCGGTATTCGGCAACGGTCAGGGTCCGGATGTCGCCCATGCCGCGCTCGTCGAGATTGCCGGCGCCGGCATGATGTGTCGCGTGGGCACGGCGCCAGCAGTCGTAGGGCGTCAGCGTCAGGACGCCGAGCGCGCGGCCGATCCAGTCGTCGGCGACACGATTGGCGAAGAAGGAACCATGGCCGCAATCATGCTGGATCATGAAGATGCGCACCAGGAACCCAGCCGCCGGAAGGATCAGGACCAGCCCCCACCAATGGCCATAGGCATAGGCGGCCGAAGAGAGCGCCCAGAGCGTGGCAAACGGGATAAGGGTGATGGCGAGTTCGATGGCACTGCGCCGCCGGTCCGGCTTCTTGTAGCGCGCCAGAATCTTCAGCCAGGCGCGCTTGCTGTTAGCGGCCGCGTCGGGGGAAATCATGTTCATCACGAACCATAGGCGGGGCGTGCCGCCGCCGCAAGGCGACTATCACGCGAAATTACCGCGCGTAATTGTCGCGTAAGAATCCTGGCGAGAGCCTTACTGGCGTCGCCAGCTTACGTCCCCATCCTCCAATCGGTCGAGGCGGTCGAGCAATTGCCTGAAGCGGTCGGGAATGTCGGCCTCGGTGCGGAAAGCCGGCAAGGTGCGCAAAAAGCGGGTCATCGCCTCGGCACCGAGCTGGCGCCGGACCTCCGTGGCGAGCCGTTCTCCCTTTTCAGCCTTGTTGCGGGTCATCATTTCAAAATCCTATGTCGGTTCCGAAACTCCTCCAGCAAGGGAATGGTTCCCGCATCACGCCCTTGTGGCAAGCAAAGCTGGCAAGTACGGTAAAATTTGAATTAAAATCGAAGTATCACCGCCGGTCACGGCTTAGTGCCGGCCAAAGGCCGAGGGGCGCTTACCCCTTGATTTTTGGCCGCCGAACCTCGATATCGGGCACAAAATCCAGACCATTCGAGATAACGGGAAACGGCGATGAGCGACCAGGCAAAAGACGAACGCGTGCCCAGTGAAGCGGAGGCGGCCGAGGCCAATGCCGAGCGCACGGAAGGCAGCATCGATGGCGACTATGAAGCGCTTGTGCGGCTGCTGAAGGAAAATGAAGAGCTGAAGGACCGCGCTTTGCGTGTCGCGGCCGAGATGGAGAACCTGCGCCGCCGCACCGCGCGCGACGTGCACGACGCGCGCACCTATGCGGTTGCGAATTTCGCGCGCGACATGCTGTCGGTGTCGGACAATCTGCGCCGCGCGCTCGACGCCATTCCCGCCGAGGCCAAGGCATCTGGTGATGCCGGTTTCAAGGCACTGATCGAAGGCGTCGACCTGACCGAACGCGCCATGCTGTCGGCGCTGGAACGGCATGGGGTCAAGAAACTCGCTCCGGAGGGCGAGAAGTTCGATCCCAATTTCCACCAGGCGATGTTCGAAGTGCCCAATCCCGATGTGCCGGCCAATACGGTGGTCCAAGTCGTGCAGCCAGGCTATTCGATCGGGGAGCGCGTGCTGCGCCCGGCCATGGTCGGCGTCGCCAAGGGCGGACCCAAGATCGCCGCCGAGGCACCCGTCGAGCCGGGGCCGGTCAATGAGCAGGCCGAGAAGGACGCGTAGTAAGGGAATAGGCAGTAGGCAGTAGGCAGTACGGAACTAAGGAGACGTATCAATCGCACGGCTTCGTGCTATTCATACGCCAATCCCTAATCCCCACCGCCTACTGCCTCATGTCTTTGAATCCCATCGCCCTTCTCGATTATGCCGGCGTTGCTGTTTTTGCGGCGACCGGGGCGTTGGCCGCGTCTCGCAAACAGCTCGACATTATCGGGTTCTTGTTTCTGGCCAGCATCACCGGGATCGGCGGCGGCACCTTTCGCGACCTCATCCTCAATGTGCCTGTCTTCTGGGTGGTGAACCGCGACTATGTGCTGATTTGCGCTATCGTGGCGGTCCTGGTCTTCTTCACCGCGCATCGGGTCGAGTCCCGCTACAAACTGCTGCTGTGGCTCGACGCCATCGGGCTGGCCGCCTTTTCGGTGATGGGCGCGGCGAAGGGTCTGGCAATCACCGGTTCGCCGGTGGTTTCGATCATCACCGGCATGCTGACCGCGACCTTCGGCGGCATATTGCGCGATCTCCTGGCAGGGGAACCTTCGGTGCTGCTGAGGCCGGAGATCTATGTCACGGCCGCTCTGGCGGGCGCCGCCATCTTCACCCTGGGCGATGTCGCCGGATTGCCGCAGATTGTCTCCGGTTTGGCCGGCTTCGCCGTGGCGTTCGCCGTGCGTGGTGGTGCGCTGCGCTTTGGCTGGGCGTTTGCGTCCTACAAGAGCCGGCCCGGCCGGCGGCCCGAAGACATTCCGTAAGGGTGACTAGGGATTAGTCAGTAGTCAGTGGTGGTTATCACTGCTGCTCACTAGGCCGCGAAGCGCTGCGCTTCTCCGCCATAATAGTTGACGTAGCGGGCACCGATCTCCTTGACCGGCATCACCACGAAGACGTCGACCGTCGAGAATTCGCGATCGATGACGCAGCCGTCGCCGATGCGGGCGCCGACCCGCAGATAACCCTTGACCAAGGGCGGCATGGCCGCGATCGCCGCCTTGGCGTTGACCGCCTCGATCGGCATCAGGTCCATGGAGCAATAGCGCCCGGATACGGCGCGCACATCCCACGCCGAGTTGGTCCGGCAGTGATGGGCAAGATAGGTGAGCGCCTCGGCATGCGCCGCCGGCACGGTGCCGTGGAAGGAAGCGCAGCCGGTCATCACGCCGATCTCGTAGTGATTGATGTAGGCCCAGATGCCCTGCCACAGCGCCTCGATGGTGCGCTTCGACCGGTACTCGGGCAAAACACAGGAACGGCCGAGTTCGAGAAAACGCTGGCCGGGATGACGGGCGATGAGCTTGGTCAGCTCGAATTCGCCTTCGGAATAGAAGCCTCCGGCAACGGCCGCGATCTCTTGCCGCAGCAGGCGGTAGGTGCCGACGATGCGGCGGTGCTCGGGACCGGAAATCGAATTGTCGAAGACAAGCAAATGATCGCAGAGCGGATCGAACCGGTCGGCGTCACGCCGATCCTGCGCCTGGAACAGATCCTTCCTGGCGCCAAGCTCGTCGTAGAAAACACGGTAGCGCACTTCCTGCGCGGCCGCGATCTCGGCCTCGTTGCGGGCAAGCCGCACTTCGAGGTTGCCGATACGGCCGAGCGCTGCGCCCTTCATGACGGAATCGACGTTACGCCCGGCGAGCAAGGCGCTGCTGGCGTTCGGCCGAGTGTCACATTCCGGCATAACTGTATGCACGAGTGATTCTCCTTCGAGCCATCCCTCTTGGCACGGGGATACGGTGTAGGTGCAACAGGATTGTGACAGTACCGTGATACGCCGTCGCGGGCAATACTTCGTCGGCTGGCGAAAACGGTCAACCGGCTATGTTCGGTGAGCAGAGTCGAGGCGCCCCGCGTCCGCACGGATCGAGGCAACGCGCCTCAAGCCATTGTTTTCATGGATGTCATCCTCACGGAACCAGGGCCGCTTTAAGGCGACATGCATTCGCGGCGCGGCCGGAAAAAAACAGCTCAGGCGGCCACCTGGCTCTCGACGGCGGTGACCAGGGCGTCCGGGTCCAGCGGCTTGGTCACGAAGCCGCTGGCGCCATGGGCGAGCACGGCATGACGGGTCTTTTCCTGGCTGTCGGCTGACAGCACCATGATCGGCACGGGCGCCACGGCCGTTTCCTCCTCATGGCGGCGTATGGCCGCAATTGCGTCCAACCCGTCCATGACCGGCATATGCAGGTCCATCAGCACCACGTCGAAGCGGTGCTTATGTCCGGCGCTGGTGATGGCCTCGACGGCGGCCTTGCCGTTGCCGACCACCTTGACGCGATGCCCGGCCTTCAACAGCGTGGCGCGCGCCAGCATGGCATTGATGTCGTTGTCTTCGGCGATCAGCACGGAAAGGCCCTGCTGGCGCTCGCCGGCGGCGCGAAGCGCCGGGATGCGGCGCATTTCCGGATGGGGCTGGGCCAGAGCCGACGCATGGTTGCTCAAAAGCACACGCAAAAGTGTTCCTCCGCGCACCGGCCGGGCCAGGAAGGTCGCGTAGCCGCTGGCGCGGAATTCGCCAAGCATGCCGCGGTCGGTCGGCGCGATCAGCGTGACGGCTTCGCAATCGGAAAGGCCGCTTTGGCGCAACCGCTTGAGCAGCCGTCCGTCGCTCTCTTCCATGGCCGCGTCGACCAGAAGCACGTCGCAGGCATCGGCAAAGGACGCGGCCTGCGCCACGGTGGTGGCGATCCCGGCGGTGCCGCCATTGGCGCGGATGGTGCGAGCGATGGCGTCGGCTTCAACGGTGTTCTTCGACAGGATCACCGCGCGCCTGCCGGCAAGGGCATTGAGCCGGCCCTGTGGCGCCTCGGTGGCTGCTATGGCCGGGATTTCGAAGACGAATTCCGATCCCTGGCCAAGCCGGCTGGAGACCGAGATCGTGCCGCCCATGGCAGCCACCAGGCGCTTGGAGATGGCAAGTCCAAGACCGGCCCCGCCATGCGCGCGCGTCGACGTGCCGTCGGCCTGCTCGAATTCCTCGAAGATCCGCTCCATGTCCTCGTCGCGCAGGCCGGGACCGGTGTCGGCGATGGTGAAGCAGATGCGGTCGCTGGTCTCGGCGCGGGCACGCGCCACGCTGACCAGCACGCCGCCGCTGTCGGTGAACTTGATGGCGTTGCCGATGAGGTTGAGCAGCACCTGCCTGACCCGGCCCGGATCGGCGGTGATCATTTGCGGTACGTCCGGCTCGACGTGACAACCGAGGCCGATATCCTTGGCGAAGGCGCGCGCCGCCAGCAGTTCGATGATGTTCTCGGCGATCTCGCGCACCGACATGGGCTGCGGTTCCGGATCGAAGCGTCCGGCCTCGATCTTGGAATAGTCGAGCAGGTCCTCGATCAGGGCGAGCAGGGCGCTGGCGGAGGTCGAGATGGCGCCGACATAGGTCTGCTGCTCCGCCGACAGGCTGGTGTCGGCCAAGAGCCTCGCCATGCCCATGATGCCGTTCATCGGCGTGCGGATTTCATGGCTGACGGTGGCGAGGAAGCGCGATTTGGCCTGGCTGGCATATTCGGCTCGCTCGCGCGCTGTAATCAGCGAGGATTCGGCGCGCTTGCGGGCGGTGATGTCGCGGGCGATGGCGCGATGCGAAACCGCGCCGCTGTCCTTCTCGCGCACCGACAGCTCGATCCACGAGAACCAGCGCGGGCCGCTCGGCGTGCGGATGGCGACGTCGGTAGAGCTCAGGCACTCGTGATCGGAAAAGGCGGCATCGGGAACGATGCCGACTTCGATGCCGAGTTCGGCCAACGTCTTTCCGGCAAGGTCGCGCTGATCGGTACCGACCAGATCGGCGAACACCTTGTTGGCATAGACGATGTAACCGTCGCGATCGCGGTGGATGACGAGGTCGCCAAGCGCGTCGATGAGACCGCGAAAGCGCTCCTCGCTTTCCTGCATCTCCCACATGCGGTCGGCCAGCGTCTCGATCTCGGCGCGGCTGCGGGCAGTGGTCTCGTCAAACAGCACCGCGGTACGATGGACGCGACGTCTGGCGTGTAGATGCATGGCAAGGCCAGCGAGGCCGGTCGCCAGCAGTGCGAGGCTGATGAAGATCGGCGCGCCGGTCAGATGCGACAGGCCCGCCAGCGCCAGGATGACAACGAAGGTCAGGAGCGGCAGGCCTTGCTGCCTGGCCAATTGCTGTTCGGGTACCAGCGGTGGCGCGGCGACAAACCGCCGTGCCGCCATCGGCGCCGGCGCGGATACCGCATCGGCGTCGTCGCCAGTGTCCGCCCGTTGGCTGCCGGATTCCGCGATCATGCGAAATCCTTGGCAGACAGAGATTATGGAAAATTGCGGCGGATCGTTCGAATTTTAGCAGATAGGGCGTTTTTGTTCCCGCAGCGACGGGTTCTCCACCGGATTCGGCAATTCCGTCCGCCGCCAGCGATAGGCGAGGCCGGTCACATGTCGACGACGACGCGTCCGCGGATCTTGCCGTCGACGATATCGCGTGCCGCATCGATAATGCCATCGAAGCCGATGGCCGTGGACAGGTTGGCAAGCTTCTTCAAGTCGAGATCGGTGCCGACGCGACGCCAGGCCTCGAGGCGAACGGCCTTCGGCGCCATCACCGAATCGATGCCGAGCAGCGAGACGCCGCGCAGGATGAAGGGGGCGACACTTGCCGGCAGGTCCATGCCGCCGGCCAGGCCGCAGGCGGCGATGGCACCGCCATAGGAAGTCATCGAGAGAACGTTGGCCAGCGTGTGACTGCCGACCGAATCGACGCCGCCGGCCCAGCGCTCCTTGGCCAGCGGTTTGGCGGGCTGGTTGAGCTCGTCGCGCGATATCACCTCGGCGGCGCCGAGGTTGATCAGATAGGGGCTTTCGGCATTGCGGCCCGTGGACGCAACGACATGGTAGCCGAGGCTGGACAGGATCGAGATCGCGACCGAACCGACGCCGCCGGCCGCGCCCGTCACCACCACGGGGCCGCGATCGGGCAGGATGCCGTGCCGTTCCAGCGCCATGACAGAAAGCATGGCGGTGTAGCCAGCGGTGCCGACCGCCATCGCATCGTGCGGGCTCATGCCTTTCGGCAGCGGCACCAGCCAGTCACCGTTGACACGGGCGCGCCCCGCATAGGCGCCGAAATGGGTCTCGCCGACGCCCCAGCCGTTCAGGATGACCTTGTCTCCCTTGCGCCAGTCGGGATTGGAAGAGGAGATGACGGTGCCGGCGAAGTCGATGCCCGGCACCAGCGGCCAGCGGCGGACCACCGGCGCCTTGCCGGTAATGGCCAGTCCATCCTTGTAGTTCACCGTCGTCGCCTCGACCGCGACGGTGACGTCGCCCTCCATCAGGTCGGCATCGGTGAGGTCCGTCACGGCTACCGACTGCTTTTTGTCGGCGTCGCGCGAAACGAGGATGGCTTTGAAGGTTTCGGACATCTTTTTCTCCGCGAGCTTGCTTGTCGGGGTGACTGTGCGGCGATGGCCGCGTCGGGTCAATCGTTCGAAGGCGTGGGCTCGCGCCGCCAGCCGATGAGTTCGTCGAAGACGACGAGTGCCGCGCCCACCGAAATGAGGGCGTCGGCGAGGTTGAAGACGGCAAAGGACCAAACCGGCGTGTGAAACAGGATGTAATCGATGACGTGGCCGTAAACGGCGCGGTCGATCAAATTGCCCAGCGCACCGCCGATGATCAGTGCAAAGCCGGTGCGGGCGACGACATGACCTGACGGCGTACGGGTGGCGAGATAAAGTACGAAGGCGACGACCAGCACGGCGATGACCACCAGGCCAGTGTCGCCGAAGGAGGAGAACATCGAGAAGGCGATGCCGGTGTTGTAGGTGCGAAACAGCGCCAGGAACGGCAACAGATCGAGCTTTTCCTGGAAGGGCAGCCCGGCTTCGACCAGATGTTTTATCCATTGGTCGAGCGCGATGGCTACGACGACGAGCAGGGCGTAGGGGGACCACGATTTCAAGGTTGGATAGCCCTCACTTGGAGTCCGCGATGGGGTCGAGCTTCAGCGCACCGCGCCGGATCTCGAACAGCATGATGCCGGTGGCGACGGCGAGATTGAGCGAATCGGCGCGGCCGGCTTGCGGAATCCTGAGCAGCCTGTCGCAACTGGCCGCCAGGCTTTCGGGCAGGCCCTGCTGCTCGTTGCCCATCATCAGCAGCACCGGTCCGCGGGAAAAGTCGACCGAGCGGTAGTCGACCGCGCCTTTCAGATGCGTGCCGGCGACGAGGCCTGAAAACCCGCCGCGCCAGGCAAGGAAGGCCTCGGTCGTTGCCTTCGCCACCGGCACGGCGAAGATCGAGCCCATGGTGGCGCGCACCGTCTCCACCGAAAAAGGATCGGTGGTGTCGCCGACCAGGATGATACCCTTGGCGCCGACGGCATCGACGGTGCGGATGACGGTGCCGAGATTGCCGGGGTCGCGCACCCGGTCGAGCGCCACCCAGACATCGCCATTGCCGGCGCGGATATCCTTCAGTGTCTGGAATTTCTGCGAGAAGACGCCGACCACCATTTGCGGATTGTCGCGGCGAGTGATGGCGACAAGCACCTTTTCCGATACTTCGAGCACCGTGCCGCCGGCGGCAACCGTGCGCGCGGCGACCTTCTCCACCGCCGGGTTGCCGCGTCCGGCCTTGGCGAAGACCAAGGTCCTGATCTGCCAGCCCAGGTCGAGCGCATCGATGACCAGCTTCAGTCCCTCCGCCATGAAGGCGTTCTGCTGGTCGCGGAATTTCTTCAAGGCGAGTGCCTTGATGTCCTTGACGAGCGGATTGGCGAGGCTGGTGACTTCCTTCACCTGGCCGGGTGCGCCCGCGTGCCGCTCGTTCATTCAGGCCACCCAACGCGAAAACAGTGATGTCGAAAGCGCCCGGCCGGCGGACTTTTCACGGATGATCAGCTCACCCGATTCGACCCTGCCGCCCATGCCGGCAAAGGTGTCGCGCATCAAGGCATGGATGGCAAAGAAGGAGGCGCGGATCGAATAGACGGTCAGCACCACGGCAAGCGGCTTCGGCGTCAGGACCGCGCGGCAGAGATCGGTCAATGCCGGCAGGTCCTCGAACAATTGCCAGACCTCGCCCTTGGGACCACGGCCATAGGCGGGCGGATCGAAGAGAATGATGTCATAGCGGCTGCCGCGACGCTCCTCGCGTTCGGCGAATTTCACCGCGTCGTCGACGATCCAGCGGATCGGCTTGTTGCCGAGCCCCGCCATCTCCTGGTTTTCGCGCGCCCAGCCGATCGCCTTCTTCGAGGCGTCAACATGGGTGACCTCGGCGCCCGCGCGGGCTGCTACGAGAGACGCGAGCCCCGTATAACCGAACAGGTTCAGCACCTTGACCGGCCGCTTCGCCGCCGCGATCAGCCCGGCCATATGGTCCCAGTGCGAGGCCTGTTCGGGAAAGACGCCGACATGGCGAAACGAGGTGAAACGGCCGAGATAATCAATGCCGTCATGCTTCATCGGCCAGGTTTCGCCGAGTGGCGTCTTGGGAAAGCGCCAGCGGCCAATACCTTCCTCGTCGGTATCGCCGGTGAAGATGGCGTCGGCACGCTCCCAGTCCTTTGCCGGCAAGGCCTTCTGCCAGATCGCCTGGCCCTCGGGCCGCACGATGCGGTAGGGGCCGTATTGTTCAAGCTTCTGGCCGGAGCCGCTGTCGAGCAGCGCATAATCGGCGTTGGGCGCCACTTCGAGGATCAGCGGAAGCTGCTCGGCCGGCAGGGCGCCATCGCGACGGGTAAGGATGCGCGGCGCGGACCTAGGTTCAAGCTGGTTATCCGGTTTCAAGTCACGCGGTTCGCGCGGCCTGGCGTCTGTTTTGACCGCTGGCCGATTCTCCTGCGGGCGCGGCTGTGCGGCCCCACCCTTCGCCGGCTGGTGCGGGCGGCCGTCGCGGCGTTTGTCGCGAAAAGACTTCAAGAAGCAGCATCTCCGGCGGTTCGGCCCGCTTCTGCCACAGCTATGCCCTTGTGCGCAACAAACGGCGATTGTGGAACGGCCGACGACTGGGGCCGCGAAGAAGCTCGCAGGTGTTACGGCTTGAGCGCCGTGTAAACGGCAATGCCGGCGGCAAGGTCCTCGAGCGCGGCGCCGACCGACTTGAACAGCGTGATCTCGTCAGTGCTCTCGCGGCCCTTCTTATGGCCGCGCGCCAATTCGTGAAGGTCGGCGATAATGGCTTCCGGTTTCAGGACGCCGGAGGCCAGTGGCTGGACGATGTCGCCGGCCTCCTTGGTGGCGCCGGCGCGGGTGTCGACATAGACACGGGCGCGTGCGATCGCGTCGTCATCGCTTTCGCGCATCGTCGGGGTGAAGCCGCCGACCAGGTCGACATGGCTTCCCGGCCGCAACAGCGAGCCCTTGATAAGCGGCGTGGTGGTGATCGTCGCGGAGGAGACGATGTCGGCCTGGCCAAGCTCGGCATCGAGATCGATCGCGGCGCTGGCGGCGAAGCCCTCGGCGCGCAGATCGGCCGCGACTTTCTCGGCATTGGCCGGGGTACGGTTCCAGATGCGGATGGTTTTGATCCGCCGCACCGCCGAATGCGCCTTGGCGAGGAACGGCGACAGGGCGCCGGCGCCGACCACAAGTAGGCGTGAAGCATCGTCACGAGCGAGATAGGACGCCGCGAGCGCCGAGGCGCAGGCCGTCCGCCACTGCGTCAGCCGCTGGCCGTCGATCAGGGCTTCCGGTTCGCCGGTGCTGCCGTTGAGCAGAAGATAGAGACCCATCACGGCGGGCTTGCCGATGGCGTTGTTATCGGGCGAGACGGTGACGATCTTGACACCGATGTGCCCCCCGGCCGAGGTGCCGGCGGCGTTGAAATCGGTCCATGCCGGCATCAGCAGCAAGGTCGAGGCCGCACCATCGGGCCGTTCGACCGCGTGATGATGCCTGACGGGCTGCACCGCACCCTCTCGAAACGCGGTGCGCAACGTTCCGACCAATCCAGGAAAGGTCAGCGCACGGTCGACCTCGGCGGCCGAAATGGTCAGCATGAAAAGCTCCGTGAAACGAAAGGCGCCGGCCGGCGGTTCAATTGCTCGGCTTCGGCAGCACCGGTCCCTGCGGCGCCGCAGGCGTGCGGCTGACCGCCTGGCGCAGGTTTTCCGCCTCGACGCCACGCTGACGCGCCAGCTTGCGGTAACGGCCCTGCTTGACCCAGGTTGCCAGGCTGCCGACGATCATGCCGATGGCCAGCGCCAGGAACAGGAAGATGAACAGCGGCAAGGTGAGCGTCAGCTTCGGATTGCCGGGGTTGAACGGGTCCAGCGTGAAGGCGACGAGTTCGCGGTTGGCGACGGCCAAAGCGATCAGGATGATCGCGAGAGGCACGAAGACCACGATGAGCATGAAGCGATTGAGCATGATATCTTCCGTCGCAAGCGGGCCGGACAAGGCTGTCTGGCGCTGATGTTGCGCCTACTTGCCGCCGTTCAGCCTTTCGCGCAGTTCCTTGCCGGTCTTGAAGAACGGCACCCATTTCTCCTCGACCTCGACCGATTCACCGGTGCGCGGATTGCGGCCGGTGCGCGCGGGGCGGTTTTTCACCGAAAAGGCGCCGAAGCCGCGCAGTTCGACCCGGTTGCCTTCGGCAAGGGCGTCGGTGATTTCATCGAAGATCGCGCCGACGATGTTTTCGACGTCGCGCAGGAAAAGATGCGGATTGCGCGTGGCAATAATCTGCACAAGTTCGGACTTGATCATCAGACGGGTCCCCGTGAAAGCCGTGCGGTCAAAATTATCAGGATGATTTTGTTTGTTTTTTCAGTCCCAAGCGGCGTCTCAAGGGTGCCAGACGGAAACGAGACCGTCAAGAAACAAGCGGTCGGCGCCGAGTTCGTGGATGACATCGCCGCTGTAGTCAGGCAGGCCGAGCGCGCCGCCGATCGTTTTCACCATGGCCTTTGACCAGAAGAAGCCTCCGCGCCGTTCGGTGTTCTTCCACTCGACCACCTTGAGTTCGGCATCGACACCCTTGGTCGCCAGCCAGTCGATGGCCTCGGTCTCGCCGCCGACGGAGTCGATCAGGCCGTTGGCGACACCCTGGCGGCCGGTGAAGATCGAACCGTCGGCAAGCGCCAACGCTTGTTCATGGGTCATCTTGCGGCGCTCGGCGACGATGCCGACGAACCAGTCATAGCTGTCGAGGATGAGCTTGCGGACCATGGCGCGCTCGTCGTCATTGGTCGGCTTGAAGGGAGACGGCGAGGCCTTGAGCGGCGAGGATTTCACCTCCTCCAGCTTGACGCCGAGCTTGTCCATCAGGCCGCTGACGTCGGGATACTGGATCAGCACGCCGATCGAACCGACGATCGAGGTCTTGCGGGCGACAATGTGGTCGGCGGCACTGGCGATCATATAGCCCGCCGAGGCGGCGAGCGTGCCGACTTCGGCCACTACAGGCTTGTCGGCGGCCACCTTGCGCACCTCCTCAAAGATCGATTCGCCGCCGACAGTGGTGCCGCCGGGCGAATCGATCGCAAGGATCACGCCTTTTACCTTCGACGACTGGCGGATAGTCTCCAGCCGCTTGATCAGTTCGTCATCCTCGGTGATGGTGCCTTCGATCCTGACCTTGGCGATATGGTCGACAGTCGACCCGCCGAAATCGTCGCGGTACAGCCAGGCCGAGAGCATAATCACCCCAAGCGCCACGATGCCGAAGGCCGCGACACGCCAGAAAGTCAGCTTGCGCCGCAAACGGCGGCGGTCGATCAGGTCGTCGGCTCTCATTGCCATGGTCAGCCTCACAATCGGCGGGAAGAGATGCTTTTAGACCATGATGCCCACATCGGGAAGCAGTTCCGTCTTCCCGATGGCGCGGCAATCCGCGCGCGCCGATCCTCAGGCTGTCCATTTTGTGACTGGCCTGGGCAACGGACCCAAGGTAAAGGGAGGAACAGCAGCGATGAAAAACGACGCAACGGCGTCCATTTCTGCTATGAAGTACCGGTTGTTGTGCTGACCTGGTTTTCGTTTGTACAACGGCAGTTGTCACATTTTTGCGCGTTTCGTCGGCTTGTGCTTGCTTGAGGGCGCTGGCATCCCACCTATAGGCGGTGCTCCGGGCGGGCAGGGTTTTAGAAGAAAGCAGTCATGTTAGCGCGACCGAATGAACCGACCAGCCCCGAGACGGAGTTGGCTCCCCCGGCGGATGGCCGGACACGGAGCGATGCGTTCGACCGCGCCCAGCGTCATTCGCGCCGCGTGCGGGTGCTCAAATTCGCGGTGCCCTTGGCTGCGGCGTTGATCGCCGTCGCCTTCCCCGTCTATTCCTATCTTGCGGCGCCCGTCTCCGTCGCGGTGCAGGCCGAAGGCACCGCTTTTTCCAACGGCAAGCTGGTGATGGCCAATCCCAAGCTCAACGGTTTCACCAAACAGAAGCAGCCCTATTCGATGACGGCCCTGCGGGCGATACAGGATGTCAGCACGCAAGGCATCATCGAACTCGAAGGCATAGACGCCAAGGTTCCGGTCGGGCCAGACAATGTCGCGGCGGTCAAGGCCTCGCAGGGCACCTACGATCGCAACGGCAATACTATGAAATTGACCAGTGACGTCTCGATAACCACGACCGATGGTATGCAAGCCAAGTTCAAATCGGTCTTCCTCGACATGGGCAAAGGCACTATGAAGACGGATGATCCCGTCGATGTCAGTCGTGGCGGGTCGCGGATCACGGCGGATTCCTTGTCGGTCCAGGACAATGGCAAGATCCTGGTGTTCGAGAACAGGGTGCGCGTCAACATCGATCCCGCCAGTCTGAAGGCGGCTGAGGCAAAGGGCGAATAGGCGAATGTGGCTCAACAGTTCGACACGGCTTGCGGCCGCAACTTCGGCGCTGCTCCTGCTTAGCCTGACGCCGTCGCTGGCGCAGTCCAGTGCCACCAGTCAGGTGTCAGGCCTCAAACTGGCCGGCGACAAGCCTATCCAGATCGAGAGCGACAAGCTTGAAGTGCGGCAGGCCGAGAATGTCGCCATCTTCACGGGCAATGTCACGGTCGCCCAAGGGCCGACGCTGATGAAGGCCGGCAAGATGATGGTCTATTACATCAAGGATCCCAACGCAGCGGCCAAGGGCACGGAAGCCGCGGGGGCGGCGATGACCGGCTCTGCCAACATCGACCACCTGGAAATCTACGACAAGGTCTACATCAAGTCGGATCAGCAGGTCGCGACCGGCGATCAGGGTAGCTTCGACATGAAGAGCCAGGTGCTGGTGCTTTCGGGCAAAAAGGTCGTTCTGTCGCAAAACGACAATGTCCTGGTCGGCTGCAAGCTGACCGTGCAGATGAAAAGCGGGCTGGCTCAGGTCGACCCATGCGCTGGGCAGCGTGTCCAGATGTCGATCACGCCGCCGCCGAAATCGGGAGCGACGAACCCCTGATGGCCAGCCTGTCGTCGCTGACGGCGCGTCTTCCGGGACGGGCCGCAGGCAAGGTTTCGGCTCCGGCCACAATCACTGCCGACAAGGCCAAGTTCAAGGGAACCTTGATCGCCAAGGGCCTGACCAAGAGCTATAAGGGCCGTAAGGTCGTCAGCGGCGTCACGCTGGGCGTGCGTGCCGGCGAGGCCGTCGGGCTGCTCGGCCCCAACGGCGCCGGCAAGACAACCTGTTTCTACATGGTCACCGGCCTGGTGCCGGTGGATGAAGGCACGATCGAGATCGACGGCTTCGACGTCACCTCGATGCCGATGTACCGTCGCGCGCGCCTCGGCATCGGCTATCTGCCGCAGGAGGCCTCGATTTTCCGTGGCCTCAACGTCGAGCAGAATATCCGCGCCGTGCTGGAAGTGGTCGAAAAGGACCGCAAGGTGCGCGAACGCAATCTCGACGAACTGCTCGAGGAATTCCACATCAGCCATCTGCGCAAGGCGCCATCCATGTCGCTCTCCGGCGGCGAGCGGCGCCGCCTGGAAATCGCGCGCGCTCTGGCGACGCGCCCGGCCTACATGCTGCTCGACGAGCCTTTTGCCGGCATCGATCCGATCGCTGTCGCGGATATCCAGCAATTGGTGCGCCATTTGACAGCACGCGGCATCGGCGTCCTCATCACCGACCACAATGTGCGCGAGACGCTCGGTCTGATCGACCGCGCCTATATCATCCATGCCGGCCAGGTGCTGACCCATGGCCGCGCCGACGAGGTGGTGGCGAACCCCGACGTGCGGCGGCTTTATCTGGGCGAGGGTTTTACGCTTTAGGGCTGTTCAGCATCGGTAGAATCGATGAACCGCTCCTGGTCACGATTTTGCGTGTGACCGCCTGTATTTCCGCGATTTTCGCCACGCTAACCGTCCGGTAAGCGGGTTTTGCTAGCCTTCGCCTTGACAAGCAAAAGCCGGGCCAGTTTCTATGGCCGGCCGCGAAATTCATTTCCGACAGTCCGGACGCGTAGAGGAGGCGTTTGAAACCGAACCATGGCGTTGGCGGCGAAACTACAGCTCCGACAGTCGCAGTCGCTGGTGATGACGCCGCAGCTGATGCAGTCGATTCGGCTGCTGCAGTTCACCCATGTCGAACTCGAGCATTTCATCGACGAGGAGATCGAACGCAACCCGCTGCTGGAGCGCGCGGAGCTGCAGGACGATGCTGTCAGCAACCAGGCGCAGAAAACCGAGGTGGAGCCGCAAGCGGCCGCCGACGGCGACTGGTTCGAGAACGAGGCGGGATGGAGCGCCGAGGCGATCTCGGAAAGACTCGATACCTCGCTTGAGAACCTGTTTCCCGACGATCCCGGCACCAGCGAGCGGCTCGGACCCGACCTGACGGCACAATGGAAATCGGCCTCGGGCAATGGCGGCGGCTCCTCGTCCGAGGGGCTCGACGTCGGCGACATGGCGGCGAGTGCCGTCACCTTGCGCGACCATGTCGGCGAGCAGATCGCGCTCGCCTTCGCCGATCCCGCAGCGCGGCTGATCGCCGGGGAACTCGCCGACAGCCTGGACGAGAGCGGCTATGCCAGGGCCGATTTTGCGGAAATCGCTAGGCGTCTGGGCACTGACGACACCGCCGTGGGCAGGGTCCTGGCGGTGTGCCAGACCTTCGAGCCGGCCGGCCTGTTCGCCCGCGATCTTGCCGAATGCTTGTCGCTGCAGCTTGCCGTTCGTGATCGCCTCGACCCGGCGATGCAGGCCCTGGTGGCCAATCTCGAACTCCTGGCGCGGCGCGATTTCCAGGCGCTGAAGCGGATCTGTGGCGTCGACGAGGAGGATTTGCTCGATATGCTGGCCGAGATCCGGGCACTCGATCCGCGCCCGGGCATGGCTTTTTCAGGCGGCGCCAGCGACGCCATTGTCGCCGATGTCGAGGTGCGCGCGGCCAATGACGGCAGCTGGACGGTCGAGCTCAACGCCGAAACGCTGCCGCGCGTGCTGGTCGACCATATCTATTTCGCCCAGGTCTCGCCGCACGCCAAGAATCAGGCGGAAAAGGACTTTCTGGCCGAGTGCCTGCAAAACGCCAACTGGCTGACGCGCAGCCTCGACCAGCGGGCAAAGACGATCCTCAAAGTGGCCTCGGAGATCGTGCGCCAGCAGGATGCCTTCCTGGTCCATGGCGTGCGCCACCTGAAACCGCTCAACCTGCGCACGGTGGCTGATGCCATCAGCATGCACGAATCGACGGTCAGCCGGGTCACCGCGAACAAATACATGCTGACCCCGCGTGGCGTGTTCGAGCTGCGCTATTTCTTCACCGCCTCGATCGCCGCGTCGGGCGGTGGCGACGCGCATTCCTCGGAAGCGGTACGTGACCGCATCAAGCAACTGATCGACGAGGAGAAATCTGTCGACGTGCTGTCCGACGACGCGATCGTCGACATGCTCAGGGAAAGCGGCGTCGATATCGCCCGGCGCACGGTCGCCAAGTACCGGGAAGGCATGAATATTCCGTCTTCCGTGCAGCGCCGGCGCGAGAAGCGGGCGCGCGCCAGCGCCGGCCGTTAGGCCCTTGCGATTTTCCACAGCTCTCGAGCTTTATTGACAAGGCGCGGTGAAGTGGCTAGAAGCCCGCCCGCATGAGACGGGCTTGATGCCCGCTAGCGGATGGTCCGTCACGACAATGGCCCCGGGATGGTCAAGAAGGCGGCTTGTGATCAACCGGAAAGTTCGGATTTAAATCGGCGCGAGTGACGCCGCAAAGCTTGTGCGCACGGATCACGAGTATAAACTCGGGCCAGTTTGAAGCCTGAGCAAGGAAGGTCAGTTTTCAGATGAATCTGCGCATATCGGGAAAGCACATGGATATCGGCGATGCGTTCCGCACACGCATCAACGATCGTGTCGGTGAAGCGATCGGCAAATATTTCGATCGCGGTTTCGCGGGGCACGTCACCGTCATCAAATCGGGCTCGCGCTATTCGGCGGATTGCATGATCCGGCTGGATTCCGGCGCCTCGCTGCAGGCCACCGGCGATGCCCAGGATCCGACGCTGGCCTTCGAGGCCGCGGCCGATCGGCTGGAGACCCGGCTTCGGCGCTACAAGCGCCGTCTGAAATCGCACAATTCGGGCAATGGCAATGGCGAGTTGACCGACATTGCCTATACCGTGATGGCACCGCTTGCCGATGACGACGAGGAAATCCCGGAGGATTTCGCACCGGCCATCGTCGCCGAATCGACCATGACGCTGAAGACCATGTCGGTGGCCTCGGCCGTCATCGAGCTCGATACCAAGGACAGTCCGGTGGTTGTTTTCCGCAATGCCGGAACCGACCATCTCAACATCGTCTATCGCCGGCCCGACGGAAACATCGGCTGGATCGATCCGTCCACGACCAAAGTCGCACAGGGATAAAAGCCAGCCGCACGAGGGGTGGGGACTGGCGCGGCAGGCGAACAAGGATTTTCAAGCATGGATCTGAGCGATCTTATCAGCGTTCCGGCGATTTTGCCGGCGTTGAAGGCGAACTCCAAGAAGCAGCTTCTGCAATTGCTGTCCGAGCGGGCGGCGGCGATTTCGGGCATTCCGGAACGGGAGGTGTTCGACACCATCCTGCAGCGTGAGCGCCTGGGTTCGACCGGCGTCGGCAACGGCATCGCCATCCCGCACGGCAAGCTCGCCGGCGTGAAGCGCATCGCCGGCGTTTTCGCCCGGCTGGAAACGCCGGTCGATTTCGAATCACTGGATGACCAACCGGTCGATCTGGTGTTTCTGCTGCTGGCGCCTGAAGGGGCGGGTGCCGATCACCTCAAGGCGCTGTCGCGCATCGCGCGCGTGCTGCGCGACGCCGACACGGTGGCCAAGATCAGGGGGACGCGAGACGCCACGGCGATCCACGCGCTTTTGTCGGACACGCAAGCCTCGCACGCGGCCTGAAGCCATTTTGGATGAGGGCCGCCGTGAGCGGCCCTTTTTGTTTTATCGGCCGCCTTAATGAATGGCGACCGTGGTCAGGTCGTTTTCCATGGCGCCGGCCAGCGCGCGGTCACGCGCGTCGGAAAGCAGGATCGGCTGGCCGTTGGCGGCAAACAGGGCCCACAGCTCGAGGCCGGGCGCGATTTCACCGATGTTGGGGAAGCGGCCGAGCAGTTCGTCGCTCGAGACCTTGCGCAGGTAAGCGACAGAGCCTTCGCCGAGATGGGCGAATTCGCCGCTGGTCATGGTGATGGTTTCGTCAGTTCTGGTCATTTCAAGCCTCCTTGGCGCGAGGACGCCGCTAAAGGCCATCCCGCATGAGAGCCATTCAAGTTGGTGCATCGTGCTTTCGCAAAATCGGTGCCGACTTTTTCGGCCGATGCAGTGGTAAGGATCAGTCTTTCACCGATATATTTATTTTCCGTACCAGCCGTTCGGACTCCGGCCGATCGAGGTCGATCGACAAAAGGCCGTTTTTCAGCTCCGCCGCGATCACCCGCATGCCGTCGGCCAGCACGAAACAGCGCTGGAACTGGCGCGCGGCGATGCCGCGGTGAAGGAATTCGCGCTCGGTGTCGTCGGTTTGACGGCCGCGCACGACCAACTGGTTTTCCTCCGTTGTCACATCGAGATCGCTTTCGGCGAAACCGGCGACGGCGAGCGTGATACGCAGCCTTTCGGCCTTGCCGTCGGTGCCGCTGAGGCGCTCGATGTTGTAGGGAGGGTAGCTGTCACCGGATTTCGCCAGACGCTCCAGGGTCTTTTCCATGGCGTCGAAACCCAGGAGAAGCGGGCTGGAGAAAGGCGTCATGCGGCTCATGTTACACTGTCCTCTCAAGAGCGACATAAACTGGAAAAACCCTGATGGCATTTTTCCCGATGGCCTTGATATGGTCCGCCTCGCGACCAAGTTCAAGCCATCAAAAGACCGCCCAAAAGACCAGGTCGTGAGTTCGCAGGAACAGCCCAAAAGGATCAGCGTCCTGGACTCACAGGAATAAGCGACATGGCGCTTGAAACGACGCGCGGATGCAAGGAGAAGCGCCAAGATCGGGGCCATTCCCGGTCAAGCGGTTCGGCAGCTTGCAGTCGGTTCGGCGTCTCTCTGGCGTGCGATCGGTCCAATGAGCTCATGGCCAGCCAAACAAGGAATTGAAATGCCGCAACCACGCAAGATCATCATCGACACGGATCCCGGCCAGGACGACGCCGTCGCCATTCTGCTGGCGCTTGGCAGCCCCGAACTGGAGGTCGTCGGCATATCCGCCGTTGCCGGCAACGTGCCGCTGAAGCTTACCGAAAAGAACGCCCGCAAGATCTGCGAACTGGCCGGGCGGCCGGAGATCAAGGTTTATGCCGGTGCCATCCGTCCCTTGGCGCGCGAACTGGTCACCGCCGAGGAAGTGCATGGCAAGACCGGCCTCAACGGGCCGGAATTGCCCGAACCGACGATGAAGCTGCAGGAGCTGTATGGCGTCGACTTCATCGTCGAGACGCTGATGAGGGAAGAGAGCGGCACCATCACGCTCTGCCTGCTCGGGCCGCTGACCAACATCGCGCTGGCTTTGATCCGCGAACCGCGGATCGCATCGCGCATCAAGGAAATCGTGCTGATGGGCGGCGGCTTTTTCGAAGGCGGCAACGTCACCCCGGCGGCCGAGTTCAACATCTATGTCGATCCGCAAGCCGCCGATCTGGTGTTCAAGTCCGGCATCCCGATCGTGATGATGCCGCTCGACGTCACCCACAAGGCGCTGACCACCGCCAAGCGCATCAAGGCCATTCGTGATCTGGGCAGCAAGGTTGGCATTGCCACCGCCGAGATGCTGGAATTCTTCGAGCGCTACGACGAGGGCAAATACGGCACCGACGGCGGTCCGCTGCACGACCCCTGCGTCATCGCCTATCTGTTGAAGCCGGACCTGTTCAAGGGCCGCAACTGCAACGTCAGCGTGGAGACCGCCTCGGAACTGACCATGGGCATGACCGTCATCGACTGGTGGGGCGTGAGCAAGCGGCAGAAGAACGCCATGGTGATGCGCGACATCGATCATGACGGCTTTTTCGCGCTGCTGGTGGAAAGGCTGGGGCGGCTGAACTGACGTTTGGAGCAGCCGGTACGTGCGCGGCATCACCTATTGAGCAATCGATAGGTGTCGACGCCGTGCTTGTGGTGTTGCCGCTCGATGGGAATGAGCGAGCCGACAAGATGCGGCCGCTCGACGTCGTCATCGATCCATATATCCGTGTGTTGTCGTCATTGAGGCGCACATCGTAGGTGTAGTATAAATCGTGACCTACCATGGCGTACGGGCTAATAGGTTTCACTCTGATATATTCGACCACGCCCATTACACGTTGAGTGGCGACGACCGGGTTGACTTGAAGCTCCATGACCGTGATGGATTTGATCAGTGCCAAGGCGCAAAAGAAAGTGACGCCGATCACTGCGTCGCTGTATTCGTATTGCCAAATAAGCAAGCGATTCCGAAAGGAAACGTTTGACTTTTTCATATTGAAGAATTGTGCAGCTATGCACAACTCTTCAATATATCGCTGCAAAAAATTTCAAAAGAAGGCGCTTCGCCATCATTTCGACCGTGAAAACGCCAGCCACAGGCCGCCGCCGACCATGAAGCTGCCGCCGATCCTGGACAGGAGCTTGATGCGGCTGGCCGAGAGCATGCGGCCGGCCCGGCCGGCGGCCAATGCATAGGTCGAGTCCGACATGGCGGCGAAGATCATGGCGGTGAAACCCATGATGACGATCTGAAGCGGGTAGTTGCCGGCTGGAGAGATGAACTGCGGAAAGAAGGCGCCGAAGAAGATCAGCGTCTTGGGGTTGCTGAGCGCCACCAGCAGGCCCTGCATGAAGAACCCGCCGCGCGGCTTTCTGGCGGTTCCGTCCGCGTTCAGCGTGCCCTTGGAGCGGAACATCTGCACGCCCATCCAGATCAGATAGGCGGCGCCGATCAATCGCACCCACTCGAACCAGTGGCCCATGCCCGAAATCAGCGTGTTGAGACCGATACCGACGATGGCAATCATGACGGCAAGGCCGGCCTGCGTGCCGGCGACATTGGCGAGGCCGGCGCGCGACCCGTGGCGGATGCTGTTGGCGATGATCAGCGTGACCGTGGGTCCGGGCACCAGGATGATGACGATGCAAGCGACGACATAGGCTGCGTAGAGTTCGAGCGACATGTTTTCCTCGATCAGAGCGCCGGCTGCGCAGCGCGGTGAACGACAATCAATGCATGGCGGCGGTAGCGGCGCAAGCCGTGCAACTCAGGCGCCAGCCTGCCACGGCAGCGTTGCCTCGTAGGCCGCGGCAGCCCTCAACACGTCCACGTCGCCGCGCGGCCGTCCGATCAGCTGCATGCCCATCGACCTCCCCTTGTCGTCGAAGCCGACCGGCACATTGACCGCCGGGCAGCCGCCAAGCGTGGCGAAGGCGGAAACCTGCATCCAGCGGTGATAGCTGTCCATCGCGCGTCCCGCGACCTCGCGCGGCCAGTGCATGCCGACTGCGAAGGGGAAGACCTGTGCGGTCGGCAGCGCGATCAGGTCGAAGCGGTCGAAGATCGACAGGAGCGTGCGATGCCAGGAGGTGCGGACGACCGAGGCGGCGCGAATCTGCGGCGCCGTCAGCCGCATCGCGTTTTCCACCTCCCAAATGGCTTCCGGCTTCAGCAGGCCGCGCTTCGAGGGATCGTCGTAATGGGTTTTGAGAGCGCAGCCGCTGCTGGCCTGGCGCAGCGTCACGAAAGCCTGCCACAGCGCCTCGAAATCGAAATCCGGCCGCAAGGGTTCAGCCGGGAAGGATGCTTCGACGAACCGGCCGAGCGCGGCCTCGCAGAGATCGAGAATGCCGGGCTCGATCGGCAGGTGGCCGCCGAGATCGCCGAACCAGGCGATGCGGCCGCCGGTTGCTGGTTCTGCGAGCCCTTCGAGGAACGAGCCAGGTTTTTCATAGGATAGCGGTGCCTGCGGATGATACCCCGCCTGTACGTCCAGCAGCAGCGCCATGTCGGCGACGTTGCGGCCCATCGGCCCGTCGACGCCCATCTGCGCGTGGAAGACCTCGAGGTCCGGCCCGCCGGGCACCAGCCCCTGGGACGGGCGGAAGCCGTAGACATTGTTCCAGGCCGCCGGATTGCGCAGCGAGCCGCCGAAGTCGCTGCCGTCGGCGACGGGCACCATGTCGAGCGCCAGCGCCACCGCCGCGCCGCCACTCGACCCGCCGGCGGAGAGCGCCGGATCGAAGGCGTTCAGCGTCGGCCCGAATACGTTGTTGTAAGTGTTTGAGCCGAGCCCGAATTCGGGGACATTGGTCTTGCCGATGATGATGGCGCCGGCGTTGCGGATACGCTCGACGAAGAAGTCATCTTCCTGCGGCACGAAATCGGCGAAGATCGGCGAGCCGAAAGAGGTGGGGAGACCCGTCGTCGAGGCGAGATCCTTGATGGCGATCGGCAGGCCGAAGAGCGTTTCGGTTTCGGCCGCTTGCCGGCTATCGGCTGCATCGGCCTCGCGCAGTATATCCGCGCGCTCACGCAACGAGACGATGGCGTTGACCAGCGGGTTGACCGCTTCGATGCGGTCGAGGAAGGCCGTCACCACCTCGCGCACGGGAAGTTTCTTGCGGCGGATCGCGTCGGCGAGGTCGACAGCCGATAGCCGGCAGATGTCGCCGGCTGGCGGCACGGCATGTTTGGTCCGGGGGCGCATTTTTCTTATCTCAATGGGATTTCAGGGCTTGGTCGACATCGGCGGCCAACGGGATCGCCGGCTGGGCGCCAGGCTTCAGGCAGGCCAGCGAGCCGGCCGCGCCGGCGCGTGCCAGCGCCTTGTCAAGCGCAAGGCCGGACGAGAGACAGGCAGCGAAGTACCCGCAGAAGGTGTCGCCGGCGCCGACCGTGTCGACAGGTGTGATCTTCATTGCCGGGACGGTCAGGAAGTCGGTCGGCGTTGCTGCCATCACGCCATCGCCACCGAGTGTGACGACGATGGTGCGCCCCGTCCTGCCGGCAAAATCGCGCATGCGTGCCGCCCGGTCGCGACCGCCGAGCGCCAGCGCCTCGCCATAGAGGTCGAACTCCGTCTCGTTGGCTACGACGTAGCCAGCCTTGCCGAGCAAGGCCGCCGCTTCGGCGTGAAACGGAGCGGTGTTGAGCACCGTGACGGCGCCGGCCGCGCTTGCCTGGTCGAGTGCGGCTTCGATGGTCGCCAGCGGAATCTCGTGCTGCAGGAGCACGACGTCCCCCTCTTTCACAAAGGTCTTGGAAAGGTCGCCGGGCACGACGGAGGCGTTGGCGCCGGGCACCACGGCGATGATGTTCTCGCCGTCGTCGCCGACCATGATCAGCGCCGTGCCGGTGGACGCAAAGGTTTCACCCACGCCCGACAGGTCGACCTTGGCGTCGCGCAGCAGTGCCAGCGCCTCGGCGGCGAAATTGTCCTTGCCGACGGCGCCGACCATGCGCACCGCGACACCGGCGCGCGCGGCGGCCAGCGCCTGGTTGGCGCCCTTGCCGCCGGGCGCCGTGGTGAAGCCGGAACCGCTCACCGTTTCGCCGGGGCTCGGCAAGCGGTCGACATTGGCGATAAGGTCGAGGTTGATCGAGCCGACAACGATAATCAAGAAGTGCCTCCCTGCTGAATGCGGGAAGCTATCCTGCCAAGCCGTTCGACGCCAGACCACGCGAATGGTCCAGCACTATTTGCCGCGTCACTCACACAGCACTGTGACCATGCCCTGATACTTGCCGGCTGGGAAGATGCCGCTCGACTTGGTGGCGGTGAGGTCGACCTGAACGGTATGAGTGCCGTTGACGATTCCGGCTGACCCGAACGAATACTATCGCCGGGTATATCTCTGTGGAAGCAAAGTGGAAGCAAAAATCGATATTTCAGGACGACACTTGCCCGGCTTCCCAGCCCAGGATGGCGCGCTTGCGGGTCAGGCCCCAGTGATAGCCGGTGAGGTCGCCTGACTTGCCGATGGCGCGGTGGCAGGGAACGACGAAAGATAGCGGGTTGGCGCCATTGGCGGCGCCGACGGCCCGGCTGGCGCTCGGCGCGCCGATGCTGGCGGCGATGGAGGAATAGGTGCGAGCCTTGCCCATGGGTATCCGGAGCAGCGCCTCCCAGACACGAACCTGGAAGTCGGTGCCGATCATCACGACATGCAGCGGCTGGTCGGGGCGCCACAGCGTCGGATCGAAAATGCGGGCGGCGTAAGGACCGGTCGCGGCCATATCCTCGACATAGAGGGCGTTCGGCCAGCGGCTGGACATGTCTGCGAAAGCGGCGCGCTCCTCGCCGGGGTCGCTGAAGGCAAGGCCGGCAAGGCCGCGATCGGTGGCCATGATCAGGGCGGTGCCGAAAGGCGAGGGGTGATAGCCGTAACGGATAGTCAGGCCCGCGCCGCGCGTCTTGTAGTCGCCGGGCGACATCGCTTCATGAGTGACGAACAGGTCATGCAGCCGGCCGGGACCGGACATGCCCAGTTCGAACGAGGTTTCGAGCAGCGGCATGCCGGAATCGAGCAGTCGGCGCGCGTGGTCCAGCGTTACCGCCTGCAGGAAGGCCTTTGGCGAAAGGCCGGCCCAGCGGGTGAAGAGTTTTTGCAGGCCGGTCGGCGTCTCGCCGACCTCTTCAGCCAGTTCTTCCAGCGATGGCTGATCACGGTAGTCGAGGCTGATCTTCTCGATGGCACGGCGAACGATCTCATAATCGCTGCCTTCGGGCGTGATGTCCTTTTTGAGGACCGCTGTCTGTGTGCTCATGGAACTGTCTCCTTGGCCTGGAATATCGCCCCTTGGGGCGCCGATCGCCACCCGAAACTTGCCTTCTCGCCTCGCATGCCCAGATAGACTCGCATTTCGTGCCCAAGAGGCGGCGATGGCTGGCGAAAAAACAGATCTCACCGGGGCAAAGGAAACCTTGCTGATGACGCTCTACGGCAAGGCGCTGGAGAGCCGGCTGCCCAATTCGCTGCTGGAAGATCATTTCGCCGACGAGGCGGTGCGCAAGATCGATTATGATTTCTCCAGGCTCAAGGTCGATGACAATCTCGGCATCGGCCTGGCGATCCGGGCCAAGACATTGGACGTCCGTGTCGAGGATTTCCTGGCCAGAAATCCTGGTGCCATCGTGCTGCATCTGGGCTGCGGGCTTGACACGCGCATCTTCCGTGTCGCCCCGCCAGTCGGCGTGGACTGGTTCGATGTCGACTATCCGGAGGTCATCGAACTCAGGCGGAAACTCTACCCGTCCCGAAACCACTATCATCTCACCGCTTCGTCGGTGATCGAACCCGGCTGGCTGGCCGAAGTGCCCCGCAACCGTCCGGCCATGGTGGTGGCAGAGGGGCTGACGCCCTATCTCCCCGCCGACGAAGGGCTCCGCCTGCTTTCGCGGCTTGTTTCGCGTCTTGCCAGTGGCGAACTGATGTTCGATGCCTACAGCAGTTTCGGGCTGAAGCTGCTTCGGCTCCATCCAGCCCTGAGGGTGACTGGCGCCGAGGTCCACTGGTCCATAGAGGATCCGCACGAGTTGGAACGGGCGGTCCCGAAGCTGCGGTTCGTCGAGGATATTTCCGCCTACAAGCCCGAACACGCCGCCCGCATGGGCTGGTCAGCCAAACTGTTCGTCCGCCTTTGGAAACACATTCCGGCGTTGCGCAAGATCGGCAGACTCCTGCGGTATCGCTTTTAGGGCGTCATTCCGAAAAACGGGAACCGGTTTCGGAAAAGGTCGGTTCAGCGCGTCTTGGCGGTCGCCAGCGCCCGCGAAAACGCGGTGGCAAAGCTTTCGCGGGAGTCGGGATCGAGAAAGCCGCCGATCGCCACGTTCTGGCCTTGTGCTTCCACCGTCATCCTGGTGATGCCGATTTCCGCGTGCCGGGCGACCGAAAACCGCGCCCAGAACGGGTTGAAGCGATGCGCTTCCGATTTCCCCGAAGGATCCGTCTTGCGGATATCGAGGCTGGTGCGGGAGACCGAAACCTCTTCGCGGGCGCGGGCGGCCCGGTAGTTGACACGAAAGGCGATGTAGACGGCGACCACGTCGAGGCCGAAGAAGCCGAACACCGGCCAGGCACCGCGTGACAGGAAAAACGCGCCTGTCACCAGCCAGCCGAACAGCAGGGCGCCCATCAGAACGAAGAAGCCTGTCCTGCCCAGCGACCGGTGTGGTGTCAGCAACGCATGAAAGAATGGCTCGTCGGCCTGAAATGAGGCGTTTGTTTCGCTCATGACTGAATATTATAGGAAGGGAATGGCGAGCCCCAAGTCCAAAGAGTCTTCAATGCCCAAAAAAGAGCAGCCGGCCGGACGGCGTGACGGCTCGAACGCCAAGCCGCGCCCCAGGCCAATGCGGTCCAGGTCGCTCTATAGCCCGGCCGAGGTGCATGAGATTTTCCGGCGCTTTTCGGTGCAGCGGCCGGAGCCGAAGGCCGAACTCGAACACATCAACGCCTTCACGCTTCTGGTGGCGGTGGTGCTTTCGGCGCAAGCCACCGATGCCGGCGTCAACAAGGCGACGCGGGCGCTGTTCAAGCTTGCCGACACGCCGCAAAAGATGCTGGCGCTCGGTGAAGCCAAGGTCGGCGACCATATCAGGACCATCGGGCTCTGGCGCAACAAGGCCAAGAACGTCCTCGCACTATCGGAGGCGCTGATCCGTGACCATGGCGGCGAGGTGCCTGATAACCGCGATGAACTGGTCAAGCTGCCGGGGGTCGGGCGCAAGACCGCCAATGTCGTGCTCAACATGGCGTTCGGCCAGCACACGATGGCGGTCGACACGCATATTTTCCGCATCGGCAACCGGCTTGGCCTGGCGCCCGGCAAGACGCCGGAACAGGTCGAGCACGGCCTGCTGAAGATCATCCCGGAGGAATATATGCGCCACGCGCATCACTGGCTGATCCTGCATGGCCGCTACGTCTGCAAGGCGCGCAAGCCGGATTGCCCAGCCTGCGTCATCGCCGATATCTGCAAGGCGCAGGAGAAGACCACCAGCATTCCGGCACCCCTGGTGCCGATCGCTCCGCTGGAGACAGTGGCCGCCGAGGATCAATAGCCGTAACCGCGCGCCATCGCAGCCGCGAAGACCGGGATCAGCAGGAAGACCGACGCCTCGGCGCGGACATAGGTCTTCACCGAGGCCAGTTCGCTCGCCGGCACGGCAAAGGAAGGGTTGGCGCTGGCTTGCCTGTTCCAGGAAATGAAGCGCACGGTGGGAATGATCGACAGCAGGCCGACGATCGCAAACGCCGCCATCTTGGCCCAGAACACCCAGTTGTGGACGTAGAATTCCCAGCCCTTGAGGCCCCAGACGACGCGGCCGATGCCGACGATGATGATGAGTGCGGCGATGGCGCCGTAGTGGCGGTCGATGCCGGCGAGCCGCTTGAGCGTCGCGGCGGGCAAGTCGCCACGGATCAGCACGAATTCTGCGCCGATGATCCCCGCCAGGGAAAACACCAGCAGATGATGGACGATTGCCAGCACGAGATCGGTCGTGTCCATGCTCTTTCCCTTTGCTCGAACGGCGCCGCTTGCGAGAGAGATCCGCCGGCCGCATAGCTAAATCGGTATGCCGCGACGGTACCATCCTTGACGGGAAATCCCATGCCAAAGCAGGCTGGACGAATTGCAGCGCGCCGGCGTCTCCACGAATATGGCCTGGCACGGCTGAAGTTCGGCTCAGGTCACCGTGGAATATTGCACGCCCCTGGATGATGGCGCGTGTCGCGCTGGCCCTTGCACACCGGGGGCGATTTGCTAAGCGCGGGCAACATCAGGAGGCAATTCATGGACAATCCGCAAGCGACCGTTGCCCCCGTGATCGAGACGCAGCGAACCATTCTAAGGGCACACCGGCTGGAGGATTTCGACGCCTATGCGGCGATGTGGGTCGACCCGGTCGTCACCCGCTTCATCGGCGGCAAGCCGCGCACACGCGAGGAAAGCTGGATGCGCTTCCTGCGTCACGCCGGCCTGTGGTCGCTGCTCGGCTACGGCTTCTGGGCCGTCGAGGAGAAGGCGACCGGCCGTTTCATAGGCGAGGCCGGGTTCCACGACCTGAAGCGTGATATCGAACCGTCGATCGAAGGCATTCCCGAAGCGGGGTGGGCATTGGCTCCGGCCGCCCATGGCACCGGCCTTGCCACCGAAATCGTCAGCCGCGTGCACGGCTGGGGTGAGGAGACGTTCGGACGGGCCAAGACCGTCTGCATCATCGATCCAGAAAACACCGCCTCGTTGAACGTCGCGAGGAAGTGCGGCTACCGTGAAGTGACGCGTACCGCCTATCACGACGCGGCGACAATTTTGCTGGAGCGGCTGCCCTGAGGCGGTTTCAGCCGGCTCTGCGGTGCAGTTTCTGCGCTAGATCGGCCCACGGATCTGCCGCAGCCGCCGCGGCTGAAGCGATGTCCGGGCCGCGCAGCACCGTCGAGCTGTCGAAAGGCTGTGGCCTGGCGATCCCATAGCCCTGGGCATAGTCGACGCCGATCGTCCTCAGGGCCGCGACGATGCCGTCGCTTTCGACGAACTCGGCGATGGTGCGCTTGCCCATGACCTTGCCGATGTGATGGATCATCTCGACCATGGCGCGGTCGATGCGGTCGTCTAGCATGTCCTTGACGAAGCTGCCGTCGATCTTGAGATAGTCGACCGGCAGGTGCTTCAGATAGGCGAAGGACGACATGCCGGAGCCGAAATCGTCGAGCGCGAAACGGCAGCCCAGACCGCGCAGATCGGCAATGAAGCGCATGGCATTGGTGAGATTGGCGATGGCGCTGGTTTCGGTGATCTCCAGGCAGATCATCGCAGGCGAAATGCGATGGACGAGGAACTGCTCGCGCAGGAAATCGAGGAACGTTTCGTCGCCGAACGTCGCTCCGGAAAGGTTGATGGCGCATGTAGTGATCGGCGCCATGCGCGCATCGGCTTGCCGTGCGGCCAGAATGCGGAACGTGTTGCGCACCACCCAGCGGTCGATCGACGGCATCAGGCCGTAGCGCTCGGCCGCGGGAATGAAGCTCTGCGGGGTGACGAAGCTGCCGTCTTCGTCGGTCAGCCGCAACAGGATCTCGATATGCGCGCCAGCCTCGGCGACGTCGTCGTTGAGCGGCCAGATCTCCTGGGCATGAAGCCTGAAGCGATTTTGCTCCAGGGCGATGTGCAGGCGCTGCACCCAGGCCATCTCGCCAAAACGCTCGCGCAAGGCCATGTCGCCGTCGCTGTGGATCTGGACACGGTTGCGGCCTTTCTCCTTGGCCATGTAGCAGGCGACATCTGCGGCCCGCAGAACCTCCTCGATCGTCGCTTGCGCATTGGCGATCTGCACCATGCCGACACTGACACTGGTGTTGAAGGGCCTGTTATCCCAGGAAAAATGCAGATCCTGCACGGCCGCGCGCAGCCTTTCGGCGATGTCGGCCGCAGTGCCGGCCTCGCAATCGATCAGCAGCACGCCGAATTCGTCGCCGCCCAGCCGGGCCAGCACATCGCCGGACCGCAATTCGTTGGTCAACACCGAGGAAATATGGCGCAGCAACTGGTCGCCGGCGGCATGGCCACAGGTATCGTTGACCAGCTTGAACTGGTCGAGATCGAGATACATCAAGGCGTGCTGCCGGGCCTGCCCCTGCAAGTCGACGATCGTCCTTTCCAGCCGGCTTTCAAAAGCGCGCCGGTTGGCGAGCCCGGTCAGCGCGTCATGCGAGGCCTGCCATGAAAGCCGCTCGATATAATCCTCTTCCCGCGTCATGTCGTGGAAGGCGAGCACCGCGCCGACCACTTCGCCGGAAACGAGCAGGGGCGCGCCGGTCAGCGCGACGGGAACAATGGAGCCGTCCGGCCGCCGCAGCAATTGCGGACGGGCGCTGGAACGACGCGGGTCGCCGGCCAGAAGGTGCTCGACCAGTTGCGATTCTTCAAAGCTGGTGTCCTTGTCCACCAGGCGAAACAAGGATGCGATCGGCTTGCCCCTGGCTGTGCCCAACGGGCAAGCCAGCAGCTTCTCGGCAACCGCGTTCATGTAATCCAGCCGCCCGTCAGGGCCGGTGCTGATGACGGCCTGGCCAATCGAAGCCAGGGTGATCTGGGCGCGCTCGCGTTCGGTATTGAGCGCCAGCTGGAAGGCCTGACGCTGCGCGAGCAGTTTGCGCGTGCGCCACACGGCAAGCAGTATCAACAAGGCGGCGGTGACGAGATTGGCAAAGGTGAGCAGCATCTTGATGAAGCGCGAACCTTCGCCGAGGCTTTCCGAGAAGGCCTTGGAAAGCGGGCTGATCTCACGGTCGAGCTGGTGGATCTGCGTTTTCCAGGCGCTGATCTCGGCCAAAGATGCCGGCCCCTTGCTCAGCGTCTCGTGCATCGTGCCGCCGAGCCGCTGGATGGCGAGGATCATGGCGTCGGCGGCCGTCCAATGGCGGATGGCGGCATCGAGATAGCTGAAACCACGGAAATCCCGGAACAGCCAGATCATTCCGGGGACATCGTCGACGTGATTTCCACCCTGCAGGAAACCGATGCTCGCGGCTTCGATATCGGGCTGAGATTGCTCGAGTGCCAGGCGGGCCGACCGATCAGCCAGCGGAACGGCGATCGCCGCGCGATACTCGCTGAAGAAGTCCTCGTTGCCGGTGTCGGCATAGAGGCTGAGAAAATAGATAGCGTGCTTTTGGCCCTTCGACCACTGGCTCTCGCCGCCGACATAAGCACGAACCGCCGAAAGGGTGTAGAGGCTGAGGCTGGCCACCAGCGCCTGGATGAGGACGACGGCGACGAAGGGCCATACGAGTCCGAGAAGACGGGAACTCGCATCAATGGGTGACAGCTTCATCGAATCCTCATGGGCTTGCCATGATCCTGTCAGCGCGTCTGTCCGACTGTTTCATTCACCGGTTGAGACGATGTTGTTTCCCGCATGTCGCTCGGCTGGCGACAACGATCCGGTTATCATGGCGGGCTTAACAGCAAATAAATACTTTCCCCTGTTTGTGGCGGCGATTCTTGCCATGGCGGCCGAATATTACGCAACGTCAGGCAACTGCTTCGAATTGAATCAGTTTGTATTTGAGGCTTATCGGCCATCTTGCCTGGGTCGCAACCGAACGACCTAGGGCTGAGCCTCCGCCGCGAGGCTGGCTTGCTCCAGCATGGAGGCATCCTCGCCGAAGGCACGAGTGGCGCGAGCCGCCGCCTGGAGTCTCGGCGCCGGTATTCGGACCGGGACGCGTTTTGCTAGGCGCCTTGACGCTGGCCGGCCCCAGCACGCGCGTCGACGCTGCGTTTCTTCAACGCATAAGACGTCCGTTGCTTGCGCCTATCAGATGGCCCTGTTGGGGGCCGATGTGATCAAGGTCGAAGGCCCACAAGGCAGCGACCTGGCGCGCCAGCTCGGTGGTTCGCCGAAGCTCAACAGTGCCGCATGGGCGCCTCGTTCCTGGCGCAGAACGCCGGCAAACGATCTGTCGTGCTCGATCTGAAGAAAGAGGCCGATCGCGAGCGCTTCCTCGACCTGGTTGCCAGCGCCGATGCGCTGGTGGAGAATTTTCGGCCCGGCGTGATGGATCGACTCGGCCTTGGGTATGAGGCGCTGAAGGCGGTCCGTCCCGGCGTCGTCTATTGCGCGATATCGGGTTTCGGCCAGACCGGGCCGATGCGCGACAATCCCGCCTATGACCAGATCATCCAGGGCCTGTCGGGCATCATGAGCATCACCGGCACGCCGGAAACGGCGCCCGTGCGCGTCGGCTATCCCGTCGCCAATACGCTGGGCGGGTCGGTCGGCGCTTTCGCCATCGCCTCGGCGCTGGTCAAACAGAAGACCTCGGGCGAGGGCGCCTTCCTCGACGTGTCGATGCTGGAATGCACGCTTTCCGCCCTTGGCTGGCCGGTATCGAATTATCTCACGGCAGGGGTCGACCCCAAGCCGATGGGCAATGAGAACATGACGGCGGCGCCCTTGGGTGCCTTCCGCACCGGCGAGGGACTGCTCAACATTGCCGCCAACAAGCAGGAGCAGTTCGTGACGCTTTGCCGGCTGATCGGGCGGCCGGACCTGGCCTCGGATCCGCGTTTCGCCGAGCGCGAGACGCGCAAAAAGAACCGCACGGTGCTCAAAACCGAGATCGAGGAGGCCCTGGCAGGTACCTCGGCGGCGGCCTGGGAAAAGACGCTCAATCGTGCCGGCGTGCCGGCGGGCAGGGTACTGACCATCCCGCAAGTGCTGGCCGAGCCGCAAGTGCTCGAACGCCAGGTAACCGCGCGTTTCGAGGATGTGCCTGACGTGGACAGACCGCTGACCGTCTTGCGCGGCGGGTTCATGGTCGATGGCGAAGCGCCGCTGCCGACCAGGCCACCACCGGCGCTCGGCGAGCATATTGACGAGATCTTCGCCCAGCTGCCGCCACGTGCCAAGGCGAAAGCACGGGCATGAGCGGCGAGGAGAAGAAGACTGGCCGCGAACGCGGCGAGGAATGGTGGCAGACCGGCTCATCGAGATGAGTCCCGGCGTGATCCGGCTGCGCGGCTATGAAATCCAGGACCTGATCGGCCGCGTCAGCTTCCCGGCGATGATCTGGCTGATGTTGCGCGGCGAACTGCCCAGCGAGGACCAGGCGGCACTGCTGGGTGTTGCGCTGGGGCGCGGCCGTCGACCACGGACCGCAGGCGCCGTCGATCGCCATCGCGCGCATGGTGGCGACCTGCGGCGTCGGCGTCAACAGCGCCATGGCTTCGGCCATCAACGTGCTCGGCGATGTGCATGGCGGCGCCGGCGAACAGGCGCTTTCTTTCTATGGCGACATCGCGGTGGCGCTCGATGGTGAGGCGACGCTCCAAGATGCCGTCTCGTTATGGCTCGACCGCTTCTTCGCCGAGGAGAAGGGCTATGTGCCGGGCTTCGGCCATCGCTTCCATCCGGTAGATCCACGCGCGCCGCGCCTGCTGGAACTGACCCGCGACTTTGCCGCGCGTGGTGTCGTCAAGGGGCGTTTCGCCGAGATTGCCGAGGCCTCGAGGCTGACGTCGCGCGGCGCAAAGGCAAAAGAATACCGCTCAACATCGACGGCGCCACGGCCGTCATCTATGGCGAACTCGGCTTTCCGCCGCCGCTGACGCGCGGGCTCTTCGTGCTGTCGCGCTCTGCCGGCATCCTGGCGCATGCCTGGGAACAATCGCAGCAAGCCGAGCGCAACAAGGGCCCGTTGCCGCGCGAATGGCTGTGGGCTTATGCAGGCACACCGGCGCGGCCGTTTCCGGAGGAGGATGAGGCTGGTGCGTGAAGCCTATACCTGGTCGAGTGGCGCGGGCTCGGGAAGCTTCAAGGTCTTCACCAGCGTCGACAGATCCGGTTCGTCGATGAGCATCGCCGCGTCGGCCGGCGCCAGCCATGCCCGCTGCCGCCGCTTGGCCTCCTGCCAGTGGGCAAGCTCTTCCGTCACTTCAAGCAGATAGACGATGACGTCGACCCGGACAAAGTGGCTGGCCAGCCGCTTCCAGTAGGAATAGGAGCCTGCCGGCTCTCTCAGCGTCTTGCCAAGCACGCCGGCTTCCTCCTGCGCCTCGATGGTGGCTGCCTTGCGTCCGCTCTTGCCTTTCATCGGCCAACCCTTGGGCACGATGAAGCGTCTCGTCGTTCTCGACGTGACCAGCATCACCTCGATATCGCCGTGCGCGTTCCGCCGAAAGGGGACCGCGGCGACCTGGCGGATTCTCTCGCCTTTCTTGGCCTTGCGCACGGCCTTTTTCTTGGTGGCTGCCATTCGTAAAATCCAGTCGGTGCAGTGCCCCCATAGCGTGATGCGGCGCCTTTGCAAAACCCAAACCGCCGCAAGGGGGGCACTAGAGCGCCCCTACCATCTAAGTCGGCTAAATAAAAGGAGATACCGACCCGTCAGCGGCAAGTGCTCACAGCTGTGTTGCCGATTATCTGCGTCTGGCAGGTTGGCCTGACCTTCGGCACTACCGGCGGCGGCTGCTGGACGATCACGCGGTCCTGGGCCCGATACTGCTGTTGCTGTTGCTGAAATTGCTCCCGCTGAACCCGGTTCTGCAACGTCTGCAGATCGTTCTGCTGGATCAGCGCGTTGCCGTTGGCAGCGGGGTTGAGTGCTTGCGCGGAAGCAGGCACAGCAACGCCGGCCAACACCACCGCCGCCAGCACCGCCGATGCAAAAAACATCGATGGTCGATGTACTGACATCCGCTCATTCCTGCCAAAGATGCTATTCATCCTTCATATATAGGACGTTTGTCCGGCGATGCCATGGCCGAGGCGGAGTTCTCGAACAAGGCATGGGAGATCGAAGGCCGCTTTGCCGCGGCGGAGAATCTGCCCGGCAACCCCGCATTGTACTTGACGGAAGCGGTCGGTTCGCCGCTCTATCGGTCGGCGCCGGCCTCGAGCTGAATGGCGTCAATGGCGTCGGCCTGTCTGTCAGATACAACGGCGTGAAACAGAACGCAGTCAGCGCGTGTCTCAAGGTCAGTTTCCAGGCTGGCTCGAGACGGGGTCGGGCGGGAGGGGTCTTGATGAGAAAGTACGCGTATCTTGTGGCGATGCTGGGTGCGGCCTGCATAGCTGGTCTGCCGGCCATGGCGGCGCAAACGAAGGGCGACAAGGCGGCTCCGGCCGCAAATGCCGCCGCCAGTGCGCCGCAACTGCCTGGCGGCGCGTCGGCCTTGTCTGAAACCCATGGCGACTGGACGGTCAATTGCCAGGTATCGGGCACTGCCAAAGTATGCAGCCTGTCGCATCAGCAGTTCAACAAGCAGAGCAACCAGCGTCTGCTGGCGATCGAGCTGTCGAGCAAGAGCGGCGACGACGCGAGCGGAACCCTTGCCCTGCCGTTTGGCCTCGCGCTCGCCAAGGGCGTCACCCTGACCGTCGACGACCAGAAACTCGATGGCAGCCTGCCGTTCAACACCTGTCAGGTGGTCGGCTGCCTCGTGCCTGTGGCATTCGATGCCAACGTCACGCCGCTGCTCAAGTCGGGCACGACGCTCAAGATCGACGCTTTCGCGGCCGACACGGGACAGCAGGTGAGCTTTTCCGTTCCGCTCAACGGCTTCGGCGGGGCTCTTGCCCGCACGGCGGAGCTTTTGGCCAATTGACGGGGAGAGGGTCTCCGGACCGGCGAAGCTGAGGCATCGCCTGGCCACCGTCGAGCGGCAGGCGGTGCGTGCGTCGCGCGTCCTGGTTAGACGACGATCGTTTTGAGGCGCTCGGCGATCAGGGTGGCGAGCCGTGCCGCCACCTCGTCCTTGGTCATTTCGGGCCACTCTTCGACGCCGGTCTTCGAGACGATCCGGACCCGGTTGCGATCGCCGCCCATGACGCCTGAAGGGCCGATGCCGCTTTCGTGCGAGACGTTGTTGGCGACGATAAAATCGGCGCCTTTCTTCTTCAGCTTGGCCTCGGCATTGCGCAAAAGGTCCTGCGTCTCGGCGGCGAAGCCCACGACCAGGCCGGGTCGCTGCTTGTGGTGGCCGACCCCGGCAAGGATGTCGGGGTTCTCCACCATACGAAGCACCGGTGGCCCTTCGCCCGCCACCTTCTTGATCTTTTCGCCGGCCGAATTTTCGGAGCGCCAGTCGGCAACGGCAGCGACGAAGACCGCGGCGTCGGCAGGCAAAAGCTGCTCCACCGCATCGCGCATCTCTTGCGCGCGCTCGACGCGAATGGTCTTCACGCCGGCCGGATCGGCAATGGCGACCGGGCCGGAGACCAGTCGCACATCGGCGCCCAGTCTTGCCAGTGCCGCCGCGATGGCGTGGCCCTGCTTGCCGGACGAACGGTTGGCGATGTAGCGCACCGGGTCGATCGGCTCATGCGTCGGGCCGGAAGTGACGATGACTTTCTTGCCAGCCAAAGGTTTCGGACTGAGATCGAGCAGCGCCTCGATCGCGGCGACGATCTCCAGCGGTTCGGCCATGCGGCCTTCGCCCGCCTCATTGCTCTCAGCCATCTCGCCTTTGGCCGGGCCGACAAAGGCAACGCCGTCCTTGGCCAGCGTGGCGCGGTTGCGCCGCGTCGCAGGATGCGCCCACATCCTCGGGTTCATGGCCGGTGCCATCAGCACCGGTTTGTCGGTGGCGATCAGCACGGTGGATGCGAGGTCGTTGGCGTGGCCATTGGCAAGCTTGGCCATCAGGTCGGCGGTCGCAGGCGCCACCACCAGCAGGTCGGCCTCGCGTGACAGCCTGATGTGGCCGACATCATGCTCGTCATTGCGGTCGAACAGTTCGGTGAAGACATGATCTGCCGAAAGCGCGCCGACCGACAGCGTGGTGACGAACTCCCGCGCGGCTGACGTCATCACCACCCGCACCGCGGCACCGCGCTCGCGCAGCCGCCGGATCAGGTCCAGCGCCTTGTAGGCTGCAATGCCGCCGCCGATGATGAGCAGGATGCGCTTGCCGGAGAGACTGCCGCGGGCAGAAATCCTGGCTGCCGTTGCGATGGCCGGGGCCGTCGAGCCCTGTGAGGCGGCCAGGTCGTGCAGGGCTTTCTCAATCTGGTCGAGGCGACCGGTCGGCAGGGCCTGCCCGTCAACCGCGGCCCGGATCATGACTCGTGCCTGCTCTTCCATGGAACGGTCGTTTTCCGCCGCCAGTCGGCGCAGCAGTTCCTTGACCTCATCGCCGAGGTTGCGAATGGTGATGCTTGCCATGTGATTGCGCTCTGCTCATCTTCCGATAGCAATGATAGCAATGCAATCATATCGCAGCAAGCTACGGACAGTGCTGACGCGGCGGAGCTAGATCAGCTTCCAGGCAATATAGACCAGTGTCAGCGCGATTACCCACAGCGCGACGCGGCCCGAACGGCTGTACCGGGCCTCGGCCTTGCCGATGGCGCGGGCGGTGGTTTCGTCGAAGCGCAGCCCGTGCTCGGCCATCAGATCGATCTCTCGCGACAGCCGATCAGTGCGCGCCGCAAGCTCCGGCGCCTGGCGGGCGAGCGTCAGCAGCGCCTTGGCGCCATCACGCGCATCGATCATCATGCCGCGCGGGCCGAGATTCCCGGCGATCCAGCCGCTGACCACCGGCTCGGCCGTCTTCCACATGTTGAAGACCGGATCGAGCGTACGCGCCACGCCCTCGACCACCACCATGGTCTTCTGCAGCAGGATCAGTTCCGGTCTTGTCGCCATGTCGAAGAGTTCGGTCACCTCGAACAGCAGCGTCAAAAGCTTGGCCATCGAAATTGTCTCGGCCGGCTGGCCGTGGATCGGCTCGCCGATGGCGCGGATCGCCTGTGCGAAGGCCGCGACATTGTGCTGGCGCGGCACATAGCCGGCCTCGAAATGCACCTCGGCGACGCGCAGATAGTCGCGCATGATGAAGCCGTAGAGGATTTCGGCGAGGAAACGGCGCTCCTTCTTGCCGAGCCTGCCGGCAATGCCGAGATCGACGGCGACGATGGTGCCATTCGCTTCGACGAACAGATTGCCGGGATGCATGTCGGCATGGAAGAAGCCGTCGCGCAGCGTATGGCGCAGGAACGACTGGACGAGATTGGCGGCGATCGCCTTCAGGTCGTGGCCGGCGGCTTCGAGGCCGGCGATGTTGTTCATCTTGACCCCTTCGACCCATTCCATGGTCAGCACGTCGCGGCCGGTACGTTCCCAGTCGACATAGGGTACGCGGAAGCCGGGATCATCCCTGGTGTTTTCGCCAAGTTCGGAGAGTGCCGCGGCTTCGAGGCGCAGGTCCATCTCGATCTTGGTGGTTTGCGCCAGCGTCTCGGTGACCTGAACCGGCCGCAGCCGGCGTGACGAGGGGATGTATCTTTCCTGCAGGCGGGCGGCGAGGAAATAGCTTTCCAAGTCGTGAAAAAAGCGGCGGCGCACGCCCGGCCGGATCACCTTCACCGCCACCTTGCTGGCAGCACCTTCGTGGAGGGTTTCGGCGGCGTGGACCTGGGCGATGGAAGCGGCGGCGACCGGGTCGCCGAATTGCGCGTAGAGATCGGCCACCTTGCGCCCGAGCGACGCTTCGATGGCCGCGATCGCCTCGGCCCTCGGAAAGGTGTGCATCTTGTCCTGCAGCATGGCAAGGTCGAGCGCCATGTCATTGCCGACGACGTCGGGCCGTGTCGCCAGGAATTGGCCAAGCTTCACATAGGACGGGCCGAGCCGGACCACGGCCTTGGCCAGCCGGTCACTGCGCTGATAGGCGAGCGCGCGGCGACGGGTGAACAGCCGCGCCAGCCGCCAGCCGAATTTCGGCAGGCCGGACAACTCCTCGCCGGGCAAGGCGGCGACGACGCCCTCGCGCACCAGCACCCAGCCGGCCCGCATGAGCCGAAATCCTGCGCTGACCGTGCTCATGGCTGCGCTCGCCCCGCCGATCCGTTGAACCGGCACAGAGCGCATCGAGCGGGGTAGATATGCGACGGCTTCAAAGCTTCCAGCCCGAATGCAGGGCCGCTATGCCGCCGGAATAGTTGCGGAAGGAAACACGCTCGAAGCCAGCGCGGGAAATCATTGCCGCGAAGTTCGGCTGGTTGGGGAATTTCGCGATCGATTCGACCAGGTAGGAATAGGGCTCGCCGTCGCCGGTGACCATCTTGCCGATCCTGGGAATGGCGTTGAACGACCAGGCTTCGTAAGCCTTGTCGAGCAGCGGCATCTCGACCTCGGAAAATTCCAGGCACAGGAACCGGCCGCCAGGCTTCAGCACGCGGAACGCTTCGCCGAGGGCGACATCGATGCGCGGCACGTTGCGGATGCCGAAAGCAATGGTGTAGGCGTCGAATGTGGCATCCGCGAAGGGCAGTTCCTCGGCATTGGCCTCGACGAAATCGGTGTTGCCGGATAGGCCTTTCTTCTCGGCGCGGTCGCGGCCGACGGCGAGCATCGAACCGTTGATGTCGAGCACGGTGGCATGGGCGTGGCCGTGGCTGGCATCGACGATGCGGAAAGCGATGTCGCCGGTGCCGCCGGCGACATCGAGCACACGCCAGCCCGGCCGCTTGGGCGGATTGAGCCAGGTGACCATGGCATCCTTCCACAGCCGGTGCAGGCCGCCCGACATCAGGTCGTTCATCAGGTCGTAGCGGTTGGCGACCTTGTGGAAAACATCGTTGACCAGGGACTGCTTCTCGCCTTCCCCTACACGTTTGAAACCATAGGAGGTTTCCATGCCGCCCGCGGCCGTGGTTCTCTCAACTGACATTTTTTTGATCCGTCATAAAACCGGCGGGACCATAGCCGATCGATGGTGCGGGCGCTATTGTTTAAGGCGCGGTGTTCAGCCGCGCTTCCAGGTGGTGGGTTTTCAACACCTGGACTGACCGACGGGATGTTTGAATGCCTTTGAAAGCGGAACTGCACTGCCACATTGAAGGGGCAGCGGCGCCCGAACTCGTCATCCGCCAGGCGCAGAAATACGGCAAGGATACCTCGCCCTATATCGAGAACGGTTCCTTCGTCTGGCACGATTTCACCTCCTTTCTCGCGGCCTACGATTTCTCCTCCGATCTGTTCCGGACCGAGGAGGACTATGCGCGGCTGGCCGACCACTATCTGACCAGCCTCGCCCGCGACGGGGCGATCTATTCCGAGGTCTTCACCTCGCCCGACCATGCGACGAAAGCCGGGCTGTCGCCCAAGGCCTATACCGACGCGCTCGGCGAAGGCATGCTGCGCGCCAAGGCCAAGACCGGCATAGAGGGCCGCATGATCGTCACCGGCGTGCGCCATGTTGGCGTCGAGTCGATCGAACAGGCGGCGCGTTTCGCGGCGCGCTGCGGTCATCCGCTGGTCACCGGCTTTGGGGTCGCCGGCGATGAGCGGATAGGCGACATGGAAGACTATGTCAGGGCTTTCGAGATCGCCCGCGAAGCCGGGCTCGGCATAACCGTCCATGCCGGCGAACTGACAGGCTGGGAGACCGTACAGGCGGCGCTCGACCACATCCGCCCCTCTCGCATCGGCCACGGCGTGCGCGCCATCGAGAACCCGGAGCTTGTCCGGCGCATTGCCGACGAGGGCGTCGTGCTGGAATGCTGCCCCGGTTCCAACATCGCGCTCAAGGTGTTCGACAGTTTTGCCGACCATCCATTTCCCGCCCTGCGGGCCGCCGGCTGCAAGGTGACGCTCAATTCCGACGACCCGCCCTATTTCTGGACCTCGCTGAAGCGCGAATACGATATCGCCGCCGAGCATTTTTCAATGAGCGAAAAGGCGCTGGCGGCGGTCACCAGAACCGCTATCGAAGCGGCCTTCGTCGACAGGAAGACCAAGGCGATGCTGCTGGGTCGGCTGGACGCGAAGGTTCGGTGATCGCGATAGTGAGTAGTCAGTAGTGGGCAGTTTGGCCATGCACGCATGGAGCGGTTGAAGGCCGGCGCTTTCCCTCAGGCGGGGACTCGCAAATCGGCTCACTATTCACTACTCACTATTCAACCACTCACCGCGAACCACCACGTCGGAGCACATCATGAAGGGCGTCACCGTCGTCGATCATCCGCTTGTCCAGCACAAGCTGACCATCATGCGCAAGAAGGAGACCTCGACGGCCGGCTTCAGGCGGCTGCTGCGCGAGATATCACTGTTGCTCGGCTACGAGGTCACCCGCAACCTTGAACTGACCACCACCACCATCGAGACCCCGATCGAGGAGATGGAAGCGCCGACGCTGGAGGGCAAGAAGCTGGTCTTTGCCTCGGTGCTGCGAGCCGGCAACGGCTTGCTGGAAGGCCTGCTCGACCTGGTGCCCGCGGCTCGCGTCGCCCATATCGGCCTCTACCGCGACCACGAGACGCTGGAAGCGGTCGAGTATTTCTTCAAGGCGCCGAGCGATCTCGCCGACCGGCTGGTGATCGTCGTCGATCCGATGCTGGCGACCGCCAATTCGGCGATCGCGGCGATCGACAAGTTGAAGGGGCGCGGCGCCACCAACATCCGCTTCCTGTGCCTGCTGGCGGCGCCCGAAGGCATCGAGCGTTTCACCAAGGCGCATCCGGACGTCCCGGTCTTCACCGCCTCCATCGACCGCCAACTCAATGAGAAGGGCTATATCATGCCTGGGCTCGGCGACGCCGGCGACCGTATGTACGGGACGAAATAGCAGCTGTCGAAGCGGTTCAGCGTTCGATTGAATCGTTGACCCGCTTTTGCCTTTGATTTCCGCAATTCCGGACGGAAAACCGCTGTGCACTTTCCTGGAATTGCTCAAAGCCGCAACCAGGTTTACCGATTGTTTACGCAAGGGCGCGGTTTCGGAGAGCGTTAAAGCGCCAAACACCATGTCCGGACTAAGGATCAGCCCTCAAAAGGTTGACCGATGCTGCGTACACTTCTCATTCTTGGTGCGTCCGCCGGAATAGCCGCATCCATCCCGATGATCTATCAGTCAAATCCCCAGCTTATCGAGGGATTGCTGAAATCGGCGATTACCGCCAAGCCGGCCACGGAGACCCAGCCGGACCTGAAACTGGCGGCGATGCCGGACAAGCCGGCTGCAGCGCAACCGCTGGGCCGCAAGTTCATGGTCGAGGCGGACGCGCGCGGACACTTCACATCGCAGTTCAAGCTCAATGGTCGTCAGGTCGACGGCATGATCGATACCGGTGCGACGCTGGTTGCCATCAACACCTCGACCGCCCGCCGGATCGGCCTGTCGCTGAGCCCTTCCGATTTCACGCGCCAGGTCAACACCGCCAACGGCACGATCAAGGCTGCCGTGGTCACGGTCGATCGGCTGCAGATCGGCGCCATCCAGGTGGAAGACGTCCAGGCGGTCGTGCTCGACGACAAGGCGCTTCAAACCAATCTCATAGGCATGAGTTTCCTCACGCGGCTCCAGAAATACCAGGTCGAAAACGGCTCCCTGCTCCTCGTCCAGTAGTTAACCGCGAGGCAGGATCCGCCGGATGACGGTTTTGTCCGCGGGCGGTTTCGAAGCGCCGATCGCATAGGCCGAAAGCACGGCCGCTGCTGCCGCCTCGGCATCGGACGCGGAGCGGGCATGGATCAGCGCCAGCGCATCTCCGGCTTGTACTTCCGCGCCAATGGGCAGCAGCCTGGTGATGCCGACGGTGGGATCGATCTTGTCGTCGGGCCGGGTGCGCCCGCCACCCAGACCAACCACCGCAAGGCCGATATCGCGGGCGGCTATGCTTGTGACGAAACCCTGTGTCGTCGCCTTGACCGCGAATTCCGTTGCCGCCTCCGGCAAATATTTTTCCGGCCTCTCGATGAAATCCGCGGGGCCGCCGAGCACCGTCACCATGCGGGCGAAGGTGGCGGCGGCGCGCCCGCTGGCGAGCGTCTCGGTGGCGCGCCGCATGCCATCCTGGTTGGACGACACCAGTCCCGCCGACTGCAGCATTTCGGCCGCCAGCGCCAGGGTCACGTCCTCCAGCCGCCGGTCGCGAAGACGGCCGGTCAGGAAGTCGACGGCGTTGCGCACCTCGACGGCGTTGCCGGCAGCCGAGGCCAGTGGTTCATTCATGCCGGTGATCAGCGCCGAGACCTTCAGCCCGGCGCCGCTGGCGACCTCGACCAGGCTGTTGGCGAGCGCGGTCGCATCGCGCGATTTCTCCATGAAGGCGCCATTGCCGACCTTGACGTCGAGCACCAGGGAGCCCAGGCCGGCGGCCAGCTTCTTCGACAGGATCGAGGCGGTGATCAGCGGCACCGATTCCACAGTGGCGGTCACGTCGCGGATCGCGTAGAGCCGGCGGTCGGCCGGCGCGAGGTCGGCGGTCTGGCCGATGATGGCACAGCCCGTTTCCAGTACCGCCTGGCGAAACAATGCAATGTCGGGCTGGCTGATATAGCCGGGGATCGCATCCATCTTGTCCAGCGTGCCGCCGGTATGGCCAAGGCCACGCCCCGAGATCATCGGCACATAGGCGCCGCAGGCGGCGACGATCGGCGCCAGCATCAGCGAGACATTGTCGCCGACACCTCCGGTCGAATGCTTGTCGGTGACCGGGCCGGGCAGGTCCGACCAGTCGAGCACATCGCCGGAATCGCGCATGGCCAGTGTCAATGCCACGGCCTCGTCCCGGTTCATGCCGTTGAAGAACACCGCCATGGCAAAAGCCGCGGCCTGGCCATCGGTGACGGCACCTGACGTCACGCCGTCGATGAAGGCGGCGATTTCGCGAGCCGAGAGCCTCTGGCCGTCTCGCTTGTGGCGGATGATTTCCTGCGGAAGCATCAGTTCTCCAGGAGCCTATCGCGGAACACGCGCTGAAGAACCGTTGCCAGCCGTGACCCGCCAACCGGCGCCATGTCCTTGGTCTCCTGGTGCGAAAGTTCGGCTCCGGTCATGCCGGCGGCAAGGTTGGTGATGACCGAGCAGGCGGCGACCCGCAGCCCAAGGAAGCGGGCCAGAATGACTTCCGGCACGGTCGACATGCCGACCGCGTTGGCGCCCATGATGCGCGCCATGCGGATTTCGGCCGGTGTTTCGAAACACGGCCCGGAAAACCACATATAGACGCCCTTGTGCAGAGCGGTGCCGGTCGCGTCCGCCGCGCGCTCGATCGCCTTGCGGATGCCGGCATCATAGGCTTCGGTCAGGCCGACGAAGCGGCGGTCGCTCGGCTCGCCGATCAGCGGGTTGGTGCCGGAGAAGTTGATGTGGTCCGTGATCAGCATGACGGAGCCCGGCGGCATGTCCGGATCGAGCGAGCCGGCGGCATTGGTGAGGATCAGTTTTGTGATGCCGATGCCGGCAAGCACTTCCAGCACCGGCCGCATCGCCGCTGGGTTGCCATGTTCGTAGTAGTGAGCGCGGCCGGACAGCATCAGCACCGGCGTGCCGGCGAACAGACCGGCCACCACTTCACCGGCATGGCCGCTGACGCCGCTCCTGGGAAAGCCGGGCAAGTCGGCATAGGAGACGCGGATCGGGTTCTCGATCCGTTCGACAAGGACGCCGAGCCCCGAACCCAGCACCAGCGCGGTCGACGGCGCCAGGCCGTCCAGCCTTTCGATGAGATGGTCCAGCGCCTTTTCCGTCATTTCAGCCAGCCCGTGGTTTCAGCAGATGCTTCATTTCAGCCAGCGCTTCACTTCAAAATGTCGCCGCGGAAGCCGTAGGGGAACATGTCGCCCATGGTCACGGTCTCGGCCACACCCGTGTCGTCGCAGAGGTAGAGCTTGGTTTCAGGGCGGCAGAATTCGGCCAGCCGCTGACGGCAGCCACCGCAAGGCGTGCATTTGGCTATGCGTTCGGCAAGGACGGCGATTTCGACGATCTTGCCGCCGCCGCCCATAATGTAGTGGCCAAGCGCGGTCGTTTCGGCGCACCAGCCCTCCGGATAGGAGGCGACCTCGACGTTGGCGCCGGTGAAGACGCGCCCATCTTCAGTGCGCAAGGCGGCGCCAACGGGAAACTTGGAATAGGGCGCGTAGGCCTTGGCCATGGCGGCCTTGGCCGCTTCGAACAGATCATGCGACATTCAGTTGTTCTCTCCCACGATCTCGTTCAAAAGCCGCCCGCCAGTGGATTCCGTTCGCTCAGCGCTCCTTGACATAGGGCACGCCGCCGGCGCGGGGCGGGATCGCCTTGCCGATGAAGCCGGCGAGCAGGACGACGGTGAGGATATAGGGCAGGGCTTGCATGAACTGCACCGGCACCTTGCCGATGATGGGCAGCGGCGAGCCCTGCAAGCGAATCGACAGCGCGTCGAGGAAGCCGAACAGAAGGCAGGCGAACATGGCGTTGACCGGCTTCCACTTGGCGAAGATCAGCGCGGCCAGCGCGATGTAGCCCTTGCCGGCGGTCATGTCCTTCACGAAGCCGCCATTCTGCACCATCGACAGATAGGCGCCGGCGACGCCGGTGAGGATGCCGGTGCAGATGAGCGCCCTGTAGCGCAGCCAGGCGACGGAAATGCCGGCGGTGTCGACGGCGGCGGGATTTTCGCCGACGGCGCGCAGCCTGAGGCCGAAGCGGGTGCGAAACAGCACCCACCAGGTGAAGGGCACCATAAGGAAGGCGAGGTAGACCAGCAGCGAATGACCGGAGATCAACTCCGCATAGATCGGGCCGATGATCGGCACATCCCTGACGGCATCGGCGCCAGGCCAGACGATCGCTTCGAACCGTTCGCCCGGCTGCAGCGCCGGCGTGCGTCCGCCCTGCTGGAACCAGGCCTGGCCGAGGATGATGGTCGATCCGGCGGCGATGAAATTGATCGCCACGCCCGAAACGATCTGGTTGCCGCGATGGGTGATCGAGGCGAAGCCGTGCACCATGGCAAAGGCGACCGAGATCAGGATGGCCATGCCGAGGCCGAGCAAGGCCGAGTGGAAGACCGACGCCGCGGCCGCCCCCGCGAATGCGCCAACCAGCATCTTGCCTTCGAGCCCTATGTCGAAGATGCCGGCGCGTTCCGAATAGAGGCCGGCAAGGCACGCCAGCAGCAGCGGAACCGAGAGGCGGATGGTCGAGTCCAATGTCTGGACGATCGCGTTGAACACGTCCATCTCAGGCGCCCTTTCCCTTGACCGCTTCCATGCCGACCGACCGTGGGCTGAACGAGGCGAACAGCGCCTGGATGTAAGGCCTGAACATATGTTCGAGCGCGCCGGCGAACAGGATGACCAATCCCTGGATGATGACGATCATGTCGCGGCTGATCGCCGGCATCTCGAAGGCGAGTTCGGCGCCGCCCTGATAGAGCATGCCGAACAGGATCGCCGCCAGCACGATGCCGACCGGGTGCAGGCGCCCCATCAGCGCCACGGCGATGCCGACGAAGCCGGCGCCGGAGACGAAGTCGATCGCGACATTGTGCTGGTCGCCCATCACCGGATTGAGCGCCATCATGCCGGCAAGCGCGCCCGAGATCATCATCGCGGTGATGATGATGCGGGTCTCCGAAATGCCGGCGTAGCGCGCCGCCTTCGGGCTGTGACCATAGGTGCGCATCTCATAGCCGAGCCTGGTGCGCCAGATCAGCAGCCAGACCAGGAAGGCCATGACCAAGGCCAGCAGGAAGGTGACGTTGAGCGGGGCCGAACGGATCTTGGCGCCGAACAGCTCGATGATCCAGTTGAGTTTGGGCAGTTCGGCTCCGGCAAGGAAGTTCCGGGTTTGCGGGGCTTGCGAACCGGCCGGCTTTAACGGTCCCACCAGGAGGTAGACCATGATCGAGGCGGCGATGAAGTTGAACATGATGGTGGTGATGACGATGTGCGAGCCACGCTTGGCCTGCAGATAGGCCGGGATCAGCGCCCACAACGCGCCTACAAGCGCGGAAGCGACGATGGCCAGCGGAAATGTCAGCCACCAGGGCAGCGCGCTGTCGAAGGACAGGCAGACGATGGCGATGCCGAGACCGGCGATGTAGGCCTGCCCCTCGGTGCCGATGTTGAACAGGCCGCAATGCGCGGCCACCGCCACCGAGAGCCCGGTAAAGATGAAGGTGGTGGCATAGAAGAGAGTGAAGGCGATGCCTGTTCCCTTGCCGAAGGCGCCCTCGACCAGGATGACGGCGGCACGCAACGGATTTTCGCCGACCAACAGCACGACGAAGCCGGCGACGATGAAAGCCACGGCCAGATTGATCAGCGGGATCAGCCCATAGTCGGCCCAGGCCGGCAATTTGGCGTAAGGCGTGCTCATGCGGCGGCCTCCTGCTCGACCCCGGCCATGAGCAGGCCGAGCTCGCCTTCGGTGGCTTCGGGGCCGCGTTCGCCGACGATGCGGCCGGCAAACATCACCAGGATGCGGTCGGAGAGCGAGCGGATTTCGTCGAGCTCGACCGACACCACCAGCACGGCCTTGCCCTGGTCGCGCATGGCGATCAGGCGCTTGTGGATGAATTCGATGGCGCCGACATCGACGCCGCGCGTCGGCTGGCCGACGATCAGCACGCCGGGATCCTGTTCCATCTCCCGCGCCAGCACGATCTTCTGCTGGTTGCCGCCTGAAAAATTGGCGGTCTTCAGGCGCGGATTGCCGGGACGGATATCGTATTTCTCGATCTTGTCCTTCGCATCGGCCATGATGGCGTCGACATTGAGGAATGGCCCTTTGAGATAGCGGGGGTCGTCGTGATAGCCGAGAATGGAATTCTCGTTCTCCTCGAAGGCCAGCACCAGCCCGACATGATGGCGGTCCTCCGGCACATGCGCGAGGCCGCGGTCGCGCAATTCGCCGGGATCGGCCTTGCCCGTCAGGTCGATCGGCTTGTCGTCGAGCATGACCGAGCCTGAAACGGCATGTCTGATGCCGGAAATCGCCTCGAGCAGCTCGGATTGGCCGTTGCCGGCGACGCCGGCGATGCCGACGATCTCGCCGGCGCGCACGTCGAAGGAGATGTCGTCGACCATGGTGACGCCACGGGAATCCCTGACCGTCAGGTTCTTGACCGCGAGCTTGACGGCACCGGCTTCCGCTTCGCCCTTTTCGACCCGCAGAAGCACACGGCGCCCGACCATCAGTTCGGCCAGTTCCTCGACGGTGGTTTTCTTCGTCTCCCGGGTCGCTACCATCGTCCCTTGGCGCATGACCGACACGGTGTCGGTGATGGCCATGATCTCGCGCAGCTTGTGGGTGATCAGAACCACCGTCTTGCCCTGTTCCTTCAGCTGCTTGAGGATGCGGAACAGATGATCGGCCTCGGCAGGCGTCAGCACGCCCGTTGGCTCGTCGAGGATCAGGATCTCGGCGCCGCGATAGAGCGCCTTGAGAATTTCGACACGCTGCTGCAGGCCGACCGGCAGTTCCTCGATGATCGCGTCGGGATCGACTTCCAGCCCGTATTCGCGCTCCAGCCGCTCCAGCTCGGAACGCGCCTTGGCGATGCTGCTCTTCAAGAGCGCATCGTTTTCGGCGCCGAGAATGATGTTCTCCAGCACCGAGAAATTGTCGACCAGCATGAAATGCTGGTGCACCATGCCGATACCGAGCGCGATCGCGTCGTTGGGCGTCTTGATCGATGCCGGCTTGCCGCCGACGCGGATTTCGCCGCCGTCGGCCTGGTAGAAACCGTAGAGGATCGACATCAGCGTCGACTTGCCGGCGCCATTTTCGCCGACGATGCCGTGGATGGTGCCGCGCGCGATCTCCAGATTGATGTCGCGGTTGGCACGCACGGCGCCAAAACTCTTGTTGATGCCGATCAGTTCGATTGCGGCTTGCGCCATGCAGCCTTTCCCACTCTTATTTTTTTATCGCTTGGTCAAAATGCCTAGCATGACGCTCCGCCCATGCCAATTGGCCGGAGCAGCGTCCACTCTCGACAAATCCGCGCGCGCTTGTCAATTTCGAACGTGTCCGAAGCTCTCACATTCGCTAGTATGGCGAAGCCGAATTGAAACCGCGGCGCAAGGCATCGCGGTATAAACTGGGGACTTTGCATGACCACGCCTGCCGACCGGCTGACGACGCTGGAAATCCGCGCCGCCGAGCAGGAAAAGACCATCGAGGAACTGTCGGGCCAGATCGCCGAGCAGTGGACGGTGATAGAGCGCATGCAGCGTAAGCTCGACGCGCTGACCGAGCGTTTCCTGGCGCTCGAGGAGCAAGCGGGGTCAGACGTGCCGGTGACCAAACCCCCGCACTGGTAGGGTGGAGGGGAGCCATGGCCGGGGAGGGCGACCGCATGGCAAGGGCTGGGGACTATGTGCTTGGCCTGATGAACGACGTGGAGCGCCAACGGGCCGAGCGTGACCTGGAGATCGACCCAGCCTTCCGCGATGCGGTGATACGGCTTGCCGAGCGCATGCACATTTTCGACCGTGCCGTGCCGTCGGGCGGCGACGATCGGTGGCGGCTGATCACCACACGCATTGCCGAACTGCCGCAGATGCGCGCCGCCGGCCTGGACGACGTCAAGCCGGTGATCCATGGTCTTGCCCGGAAGCCACATGGGTTCGGTGTGCATTCTCTTGGCGGCCGGTGCGGGATGATCGTTGCCGCTGCGCTGATTGCTGTCTTCGTGTTCGGCTATCTGATGGGAAGGTTATAGGCCAAGTCCACGCGACATCAGCAGCATCGTCTCGCCATCCTGCTCGAATGTCTCCACCCAAGTCCAGCCAAGAGCCGCGTAGAAGTCGCGCGCTTCCCAGGTGTAGAGATAAAGCGTCTCGACACCGACGGAGGCCGCATGCGCTTCGATCGCATTGACCAGCGTCGTGCCAATCCCTTTGCCTCGATGCGGGATGTCGACGACAAGGCCCGCCAGCCAAGGCGTCAGATCGTGCGCCGGTTCCAATTCGTCGCGCACCAACAGGCAGCTGCCGACCGGCACACCGTCAATCCGGACGACTAGGGCCGCCTCGAACCCGTCGCCTGCAAGCAATTTTCGAAGTCCTGCCGCATCGTCTTCAAGCGTCCTTCCCGTGCCTTCGAAAAAGGCCGCGAGGCGCAGCCGCGCCACGGTCTCGATGTCGTGGTCCTGCATGGGTTCGATTGTCGGCTGCATCGCTCTCTCGAATGTCATTCCCTCCGGACGGATTGAAGCGTCGCCCCATCCAGCAAGAACAAACCGCCGGGCTTTCGCCCGGCGGTCTGCAAAATCATGGCTGGAGAGCGCTACCGATCAATAGGGACAGGCGTTGTCGGCCGTGTAGTCGTGCACCTGAATCTTGCCGGCGATAATGTCGGCCTTGGCCTTCTCGACCGCGGCCTTCATCGCATCGGTCACCAGCGCCTTGTTGTTGTCGTCCATGGCGTAGTCGACGCCGCCTTCCTTGAGGCCGAGGTTTTCGACGCCGCCCTTGAAAGTGCCGTTCTTGCCGTCCATGAAGGCGGTGTAGACTGCGACGTCGACGCGCTTCATCATCGAAGTCAGCACCTTGCCGGGCTGCAGGCCGTTCTGGTTGGAATCAACTCCGATGCCGAGCTTGCCGGCATCAGCCGCCGCCTGCAGCACGCCGACGCCGGTGCCGCCGGCCGCGGCGTAGACCACGTCGGAGCCCTGGTCGATCTGCGTCTTGGCGATTTCGCCGCCCTTGGCCGGATCGTTCCAGGCGGCCGGCGTGTCGCCGGTCATATTCTGGATCACTTCCGTCGCACCGGCCGCCTTGGCGCCACCGACATAGCCGCATTCGAATTTGCGGATCAGCGGGATGTCCATGCCGCCGACGAAGGAGACCTTCTTCGACTTCGAGGCCATCGCCGCCATGATGCCGACGAGGTAGGAGCCTTCGTTCTCCTTGAACACCAGCGAGCGGACATTGGGCAGGTCGACGGCATCGTCGATGATGGCGAAGTTGAGATCGGGATATTCGGCCGCGACCTTCTTCAGCGCATCCTCCCAGGCGAAGCCGGCCATGACGATCGGGTTGTGGCCGTCCTCGGCGAAGCGGCGCAGCGCCTGCTCGCGCTGCGAGGCATTGGACACCTCGAATTCGACATAGGGCGTGCCGGTCTCGGTCTTGAACTTCTCGGCGCCGTGATAGGCCGCTTCGTTGAACGATTTGTCGAACTTGCCGCCCAGATCATAGAGGATGGCCGGCTGGACATCCGCGGCAAAAGCCGGAAGAACCATTGCGGTTGCGGCCAGAAGGCCGAGAACGATACGTTTCATGTGATCCACACCCTGTCGGTTATTTTTTCCGTTACGCCCCGCCCGCCTGTCCGGTTCTGCGGCAGGCATGCGACGTCAGCCAGGAGTGTACTGACCTCCCGCTCGGCGGCAATCTGGCACGGCCCGAAACAAAATTCACGCGGAATTTTGAACGTTTGGAAAAGCGTGCCAAGGGCAAGCCGTGCCGGCAGTTTGGTCCTTGCGGATCAGTTGGCGGCGAACTGACCTGCACGCCGCTGCCGCTTGTAGCCGATGGCGTAGAGCAGGAAGGCCAGCACCGCGAACACGGCAAATCCCGGCTGGTTGAGCACCCAGGCAATGGCGCCATCCCACAGCAGTGGACTGGCTTTGGCGCGGACGAAGGTTTCGAAGGCCGCCCTTGTGTCCGGCGAGACGGCCAGCCAGCTGGCGTTCAGCGGGGTCAGCACAAGGGCCGAAGCCGCCACCGTGCGGGTGGTATCGAGCACCGCCATGATGACGGAAACCGACAGCGCGACCATGGCAGCAAGACGAAAGATGAAACGAAACATCAAAGCCCTCCCCCGGCCCATCCTGGACGCTTCCCAGGAACCTCCGGCACGTGTCCCGAAACGAGAAATAGAATGGGTATGGCTTGCCCGCAACCGCGATACGCGAATTTGAAGGCTCGGGCTTTCTCTTCCTATGCCACCGGCCCTATGCGGCCGGCCGACGCCTATGCCGGTGAGCGAGCCAGACGGCGAGAATGCCGCCGGCGATGGCGCCGACCAACAGCCCGGCCATGCCGATGAAGGCGGCGAAATAGCCGCAACCGCCCTCGAAGCAGCTTATCCCGGCGACATCGGCGATCACCGAACCGGCGAAGAAGCCGCCCCTTGCCTGTGCACATCATTCGGGTGCCGTCGTCTCAAATTCGGGTACGACGGCGGCTTTGCGAAACGCTGTGTGGTCGGCAAAGCGAATAGACTGCCGTTATGGCTTGGCATTCGGCGCGGGATCGACTAGATGAGCCCCGCGCCTGTTGCTTTGACGGCTCAGGTGCCGGGGAAGGATGCCCGTTGGTTGGACGGCATCCATGGCGCGGAAGCTCCGCGCCGCAACCCCAAGGAGATGCATCTCCCCAACCCGCACGGCGAAACCGGCCGGCGCGAAGGCAAAGGACGGAGAGGTGGCCGAGTGGTTGAAGGCGCACGCCTGGAAAGTGTGTTTACGGGAAACCGTAACGCGGGTTCGAATCCCGCTCTCTCCGCCATTCTCACGACTGTGGCATTTACGCCGGCAAAATCAAACAGTTAGTGGAATTGGTCATTATAGCTTCGACCAACTACTTAGACCAATCTGGAGCAATCGCCGGGCGCGTCAACCAACCTTTCGCCTGTCCTCGTATCACTCAAGCTCCTGCCACGGGTCTCCTCGCACAGCCTCACCGCCTTGCCTCGAATCCAAAGTTAACTCTTGGCACCTAAAAAGCAGCAATGATCAAGGCTGCGGTCTTTTCAATTGCGTGCGTGATCGCATTAGGTCTTTGGATCAGCGGTCTTAGAGCTTGGGCTTCCAGCATCGCCTCTCAAAAAGCGCGTCGCCACAGAGACAGCGGTATAACCCTTTGGCTGGCATTATGTTCACGGGCCGCCATGATAGGCGTGCTGTTTGTTACAATTTATGTAATTAAATCAACTTAATTTGGTCGGTCGCGTACTTGGGAAGCGCTTCGCGGTGCGCGTCATGGATTAAACCCGGGGGGCGACAGCCGCTCCTCGGTCAAACCGCAGGGTGTTCTCTGCTTATTTGAAAAGAAGGTCCCGGGCAAGACTGTGGTGGGAGCTTGGGGCGTTCCGCCTACCCTACACCCCCGGCCCGGGCGCCTAGCGAATCCTTCCTCGTGGCAAAAGACGTCCTTTCAGGTTGGGCAAAAGGGCCGAGTGCATGATTACCGAGCAGCGGGGTAGCCGGCTGATGTGTCACCAGAAGAAAGAGGGCGGGCATCTGATCAACCCGGACGCGCTCAGCTCGAATCGCAAGTTTGTTTTGCAGCGCGCGGGAACCGACCCGAGTCAGTACACGTTCTTCCGTTACGGTCACAACCTTGGTGAATGACCTACGGAGGATATTCAAATGAACATCAAAGTGCTCAGTATGGGCGCAATTGCGCTCGCAATGATGGGTAGTACTGCAATAGCTGCTTCTACGAGCGGCGGCACGTCAGCACTCGATGACCCGGCCAAGATGTCGCCGTTCTTCACCGATGCCGGCATGAAGTCAATGAAATCCGAAAAGGATTTCAAGACCGCGTGGACGGCCATGAAACCCGATGAGCGTAAGGCGGTGCTGAAAGACTGCGGCGATGCCGCTGTTAACAAGTCGCACGCAGAGTTCTGCGCGATGGCAAAGAAGATGGGTGGCTAACGTTTGACGTTTGCGGGAAGGCCCGGTTCGATCATCCAGAGTGTCAGTCCAGATGAACGAGCCGGGCTCGCGCCTCATTAGAGTCGCGACCGCAACACGCCCTGGCGATCATCCGCACCCAGTTCATGGTGCCGTTCGCTTTTTTCCCCAGCCAAGGCATTTGGTGATCGCGCCTAAGGTCCATCATGCCCACAGGCCGAACCGCCGCTGCCGTACCTCATGGTGATGTTTGTCGCATCGACGGCAATAGCAGCCATCTGCGAGGAACTAGTGTTGTTGGACGTTGTTCGAGGAACTTCGGCACACCGGCGCGTAAAGCGTATCGAAGTACGTCTTCAGGTACGCCTTGAACTGCGTTAGTGTGGTGTACTTGGGGATGTTCGAGGTCGTACTGTCACCGATCCAAATCCTGTCAGCGTCAGTCGCGTGGCTTTGAAGTAGCGAGGATGCCAGCCTTGATATTGCCGACCTTGTTGTCGAGAAGCCCGGCGTCTCTCTGGGAAACAGTGCGGCAAACCTTCGCCTGTTGGCGAAGCGCCAGACAGCCGAGAATGAGACAGCCGGGAATGCGGCGCAGCCCTGGATGATGGCGAATTTCAGAACACAATCGGCGGATCGCTCATAGCAACCGCAACATAGCCCTTCCATAAGTCGGGCACGCGTCTTGCCGTCACCCTTTCGGATGCGCGTGTCGGGGTGCCGGCCTGGGGCTCGCCGCTTCAGGTCCGTTCGCCGCTCGCGCGGCAAGGCGCAGCGCTCTCAGCCTGGCTGTCTTTTCCTCGCGGGCTGCCCGCTCTGCATCGATCAAGATCTGCGATTCACGCTTGGCGCGCTCGTCACGCTGGGTGTCGACTTTTGCACGAACCATGTGCCGCTACTCCGTCCTGGGAGGCACCGTTTTCGGAACAATCGCCGCCTCCATCATCCTCAAGCTCCATGGTGCAGCGTTGCGGGGGATGCGACGATTACAAATGATAATTGGGAAACGTTTGTCATCGGTGCTCGGGCTGAAAGCTGTCAGTCACACCACCTGGAAAAGACGACAAGCGATGCCCCGAAGATAGGCGTCCGTCCTCGTCGCGTACCTTGACGGGGATGGCCGTATGATCATTCTCGATCATCTCGTCGCGGACGATGTCGGGCAGAATGCGGATCGCTTCGCGCCGCATGCGCTTGCGGGTTTTCGAAGACCTGGCCGTCACCGTCCATCGTCAGCCCGTCGCCATTGTAGAGATCGAGATAATGTCTTGGCATGGTGCGGCTGGACCTCAGGCTGACGGGTTTATGAGATTCGACCGACAATTCGCGGGCCGGGTGGTTGTTCCATCAGCGGTGGTGTTTGCCAGCGAATAAGCGCACTCTAACGAATGTTAATGCCCGCCATCGTCCGAACACCCAGTGCTTGCCGCAAGGCGTGGTTGCGCGCCGCAACCCACCAGATCCAAATCGAAACGCCGGTTCGCTGACGGCGACGAGGCGGCAAAACCTTTATGAAATTCCTATTTCTTTCCGCCTCGCGCCGTCTCGAACCTTTATGGCGATCGGGCCCATATTCCCCTTGAGAAAAACGTCGGACGTGGCCGCCACTTGAAGTGCGGCGCACTGTTTCGACGTGGGTGCCGAGCTGGCCAGGCTAGGGCGAAGTAGAAAAGTGGAAGCAAGGAACAAGCACAATGGACGTTGTTTTTCTGGGTATAGGGATTTTGTTTTTTGCCCTGTCCTTTGCCTACGTCAAAGCCTGCGATGGAATTTGAGCTGAAGGACCGGACCATGCTTTTCGATTACATCCTGGGTGGCGGCGTGACGGTGTTCCTGCTCGCCTACCTGACCTACGCGCTCGTTCGTCCAGAACGCTTCTGAAGGCACGGAAAGCCACAGCCATGACACTGAACGGTTGGATACAGATCCTGGTCTTTTGCGGGATCATCGTTTTGCTTGTGAAGCCGCTTGGCTTCTATATGCACCGCGTCTTCAACGGTGAGCGCACGCCGCTTTCACCCATCTTCGGCCCGCTGGAGCGCGGGCTCTACCACATTTGCGGAACCAGCGAGCGAGAAGAACAACACTGGGCCGCCTATGCGGTGGCCCTGCTGCTCTTCAATCTTGCCGGCTTCCTGGTGCTCTATCTCCTGCAGCGCCTGCAAGGCAGCCTGCCCTACAACCCCGCAGGCATGAGCGCGGTGGGCCCGGCGCTTGCGTTCAACACGGCCGCCAGCTTCGTAACCAACACCAACTGGCAGAACTACGGCGGCGAAAGCACGATGTCCTATCTCGTGCAGATGGCCGGCCTGACGGTCCAGAATTTCGTTTCGGCGGCAACCGGCGTCGCGATCGCGATCGCGCTGATCCGAGGCTTCGCCCGCGCCTCCGGTAGATCGATCGGCAACTTCTGGGTCGATATGACCCGATGCATCCTCTACGTGCTCTTGCCGCTCTGTATCGTGCTGACGCTGGTTTATGTCTGGCTCGGCATGCCGCAGACGCTTGGGCCATATGTCGACGCCACCACGCTGGAGGGCGCCAAGCAGACGATCGCGCTTGGCCCGGTCGCTTCGCAGGTGGCCATCAAGATGCTTGGCACCAATGGTGGCGGTTTCTTCAACGCCAATGCGGCGCATCCGTTCGAAAATCCCGACGCGATTTCCAACCTGATCCAGATGGTGACGATCTTCGCGCTCGGCGCTGCTCTCACCAACGTCTTCGGCCGCATGGTCGGCAACCAGCGGCAGGGCTGGGCGATCCTGGCGTCGATGGGCGTTCTGTTCATCGCCGGCGTCGCCGTCTGCTACTGGGCGGAAGCCGCGGGCAATCCGCTGGTGCACGCGCTGGGCATTGACGGCGGCAATATGGAAGGCAAGGAAACCCGCTTCGGCATCGCGCTGTCGGCGTTGTTCGCGGTCATCACCACGGCCGCGTCCTGCGGCGCGGTCAATGCCATGCACGACAGTTTCACCGCGCTCGGCGGCATGGTCCCGATCATCAACATGCAGCTCGGCGAGGTCATCATCGGCGGCGTCGGTGCCGGTTTCTACGGCATCCTGATGTTCATCCTGATCGCGGTCTTCGTCGCCGGGCTGATGGTGGGACGCACGCCCGAATATCTCGGCAAGAAGATCGAGGCCAAGGAGGTCAAGATGGCGATGCTGGCGATCCTGTGCCTGCCGCTGGCGATGCTCATCTTCATCGCCGTCGCGGTGGTCCTGCCAAGTGCCGTGGCGTCCATCGCCAATGGCGGCCCGCATGGTTTCTCCGAAATGCTCTACGCCTACACGTCGGCGGCCGCCAACAACGGCTCGGCCTTCGCCGGCCTCAGCGGCAACACACCCTGGTACAACGTCACGCTCGGCATCGGCATGCTGATGGGCCGTTTTCTGGTCATCATCCCGGCGCTCGCCATCGCGGGTTCGCTGGCGGCGAAGAAAACCGTGCCGGCCTCGGCCGGCACCTTCCCCACCGACAGTCCGCTGTTCGTCGGGCTGCTGGTCGGCGTCATCGTCATCGTCGGCGGCCTGACCTTCTTCCCCGCGCTCGCCGTCGGCCCGATCGTCGAGCATCTGGCGATGATCCACGGGCAGACATTCTGAGGCGGACATGTCCATGTTCAACATCAGACGTCCGAATGGCCGGCATCAGCCCGACGGTGAAGGTGAAAGGGGCGGCAAGCCTCCTCCCTTTCCGACGATGTCGACGTTCCTCGGACTTGCCATCGTCATGATCGCCCTTTGGTTGCTGGCCTACGGGCTTCCGCATCTTCTTCAGGCGCCCGATCGGTCGGTGCCGACCAACAACAGCGAAGCTGGAGCTTCAAGATGAGACACTCAAAATCCGCGAGCATCATGGATGCACGCATCCTGTGGCCCGCCATCGGCGGCGCCTTCCGTAAGCTCGATCCACGCACGCTGGCCCGCAACCCGGTGATGTTCGTCGTCGCGGTGGTTACGGCGCTGACATCAGTGCTGTTCGTCAAGGATCTCCTCACCGGCGGTGGCGATCCGCGCTTCACCCTGCAGATCATCATTTGGCTGTGGTTCACGGTGCTCTTCGCCAATTTCGCCGAAGCCGTCGCCGAGGGGCGCGGCAAGGCGCAGGCGGATTCGCTGCGCAAGGCGCGTACCGAAACGCAGGCCAAGCTGTTGACCGGCGAGGATCGCACCAGGTTCAAGCTGGTGCCTGGCACTAGCCTGAAGGTCGGCGACGCCGTGCTGGTCGAAGCGGGCGACATCATCCCATCCGACGGCGAGGTGATCGAAGGCGTCGCCTCGGTCAACGAGGCGGCTATCACCGGAGAATCCGCGCCGGTGATCCGCGAATCCGGCGGCGACCGCTCGGCGGTCACCGGCGGCACCCAGGTGCTGTCGGATTGGATCCGCGTCCGCATCACCGCCGCCGCCGGACACACATTCCTTGACCGTATGATCTCGCTGGTCGAAGGCGCCGAACGCCAGAAGACGCCGAACGAGATCGCGCTCAACATCCTGCTCGTCGGCATGACGCTGATCTTCGTGCTGGCCACGGCGACCATCCCGAGTTTTGCGTCCTATTCCGGCGGCTATATTTCGGTCACCGTGCTTGTCGCTTTGTTCGTGACCCTGATCCCGACCACGATCGGCGCGCTGCTGTCGGCCATCGGCATCGCCGGCATGGACCGGCTGGTGCGCTTCAACGTGCTGGCCATGTCGGGCCGCGCCGTGGAGGCCGCCGGCGACGTCGACACGCTGTTGCTCGACAAGACCGGCACCATCACGCTCGGCAACCGCCAGGCGACCGAGTTCTGTCCGGTCAAGGGCGTCACCGAGCAGGAACTGGCCGACGCGGCGCAGCTTGCCTCGCTCGCCGACGAAACGCCGGAGGGCCGCTCGATCGTCGTGCTGGCCAAGGAGAAATACGCCATCCGTGCCCGCGACATGGCCACGCTGCACGCGACCTTCGTGCCGTTCACCGCGCAGACCCGCATGAGCGGTGTCGACATTGACGGCTCCTCGGTGCGCAAGGGCGCGGTCGATTCCGTGCTCGCCCATGTCAACCGGTCGAACGCGGGCGGCCACGCGACGCGCCCGAACAGCGACACGATCAGGGATCTGCAGGCGATGGCCGACGAGGTCGCCAAGTCCGGGGGCACGCCGCTGGCGGTCGAGCGGGACGGGCGCCTGCTCGGCATCGTCCACCTCAAGGACATCGTCAAGGGGGGCATCCGCGAGCGCTTCGCCGAGCTGCGCAAGATGGGCATCCGCACGGTGATGATCACCGGCGACAACCCCATGACGGCGGCGGCCATCGCGGCGGAAGCCGGCGTCGACGATTTTCTTGCCCAGGCAACCCCGGAGGACAAGCTGAAGCTGATCCGCGACGAGCAGGCCAGGGGCAAGCTGGTCGCCATGTGCGGGGACGGCACCAATGATGCGCCGGCGCTAGCCCAGGCTGATGTCGGCGTCGCCATGAACACCGGCACGGTCGCCGCTCGCGAGGCCGGCAACATGGTCGATCTCGACAGCGACCCGACCAAGCTGATCGAGATCGTCGAGATCGGCAAGGCGCTGCTGATGACGCGCGGCTCGCTGACCACTTTCTCCATCGCCAACGATGTGGCCAAATACTTCGCCATCATCCCGGCCATGTTCGCCGTCTTCTACGTCGCGCCCGGCCAGACCACCGGCCCGCTGCAAGCGCTCAACATCATGCATCTGGCGACACCGCAGAGCGCCATCCTGTCGGCCATCATCTTCAACGCGCTGATCATCATAGCGCTGATCCCGCTGTCGCTGCGCGGCGTCAAATACAGGGCGATCGGCGCCGGTGCGCTGCTCAGCCGCAACCTCCTCGTCTACGGCCTTGGCGGCATCATAGTGCCGTTCGTCGGCATCAAGGTGATCGACATGGCCGTCACGGCCCTCGGCCTCGCATAAGGATCATTCCGATGGTCAAGCAAATCAGACCCGCGATCGTCATGGTCGTTTTCTTCACCGTGCTGACCGGCCTGGTCTATCCGCTGGGCATGACCGGCATCGCGCAGGCGCTGTTCCCGAAGCAGGCCAATGGCAGCCTGATCGAGAAGGACGGCAAGGTGATCGGCTCCGAACTGATCGGCCAGGCCTTCGCCGGCGATAGGTATTTCCATGGCAGGCTTTCGGCCGCCGGCAACGGCTATGACGCCAGCGCCTCCGGCGGTTCCAATCTCGGCCCGACCAATCCCAAGCTGATCGAGCGCATCAAGGGCGATGCCGGGAAGCTGAAGGCAGAGAATCCGAACGCGCCGGTGCCGATGGATCTCGTCACGACGTCCGGCAGCGGCCTCGACCCGCAGATCAGCCCGGAGGCCGCCTATTTCCAGGTTCCCCGCGTGGCCAAGGCCAGGGGCATCGACGAAGCCAGGGTCAAGGCGCTCGTCGACGGCCGGGTCGAGAGCCGGGAACTCGGTTTCATGGGAGAGCCTGTGGTCAACGTGCTGGCGCTCAACATGGCGCTGGACGCCGCGAAATAGTTGATGGCAGGCGCCGGGGATCGACAGCATCCCCGGCGCCATACATGATCGGTTCCGATGCCGGAAGACAGCAGCAGCGAAAACAGACCTTCTCCCGACGCGCTGCTCGAGCATGCCGAGCGGGAAGGGCGCGGCCGTCTGCGGATATTCCTTGGCGCGGCGCCCGGTGTCGGCAAGACCTACGAGATGCTGATGTCGGGCCGTGCCAGGCTGGCCGACGGCATCGACGTGGTGATCGGCGTCATCGAGACGCATGGCCGTCGGGAAACCCAGGCCCTGGTCGAGGGTTATGAAGTCATTCCCCGCCGCAAGGTCGACTACAAGGGACGCATTCTCGACGAGATGGATATCGACGCCATCCTTGCCCGGCGCCCGGCGCTGGTCCTCGTCGACGAGCTCGCCCATACCAACGCGCCCGGCAGCCGCCATCCCAAGCGCTACCTCGACGTCCAGGAAATCCTGGCGCGAGACATCGATGTCTACACGACGCTCAACATCCAGCATGTCGAAAGCCTGAACGACGTCGTCGCCCAGATCACGCGGGTCAGGGTTCGCGAGACGGTTCCCGATTCCATCATCGACCAGGCCGACGACGTCGAAATCATCGATCTGACCCCCGATGACCTGATCAAGCGGCTGCAGGAAGGCAAGGTCTATTTCCCCAACACCGCGCAACGCGCCATCGAGAACTATTTCTCGCCGGGCAATCTGACGGCGCTGCGGGAGCTGGCGCTGCGCCGCACGGCCCAGCGCGTCGACGAGCAATTGCTCAACCACATGCAGGCGCACGCCATTTCGGGGCCGTGGGCTGCCGGGGAACGGGTTCTCGTCTGCGTCGACGCGCGTCCGGGCGGTGCTGCCCGCATCCGCTATGCCCGCAGGCTGGCCGACCGGCTTCGCGCGCCATGGACGGCGCTTCATGTGGATACGCCTCGCTCGGCCGGCATGTCCGAGAAAGACAAGGACCGCCTCGCCACGCTACTGCGCCTTGCCGAGCAGCTCGGCGCCGAGGTGACGACCATTCCCGGCCAGAACGTCGCGCAGGATATCGTCCGCCACGCGACGGCGAACAACTTCACCCATATCGTGGTCGGCAGGCCGACCCGGTCGCGCTGGCGCGAACTGATCGAGGGATCGCTCACCTATGACCTGATCCGCAACGCCGGCGACATCAGCGTCCATGTCATTTCCGGGACCGAGCGGGATACCGACGAAAGTTCGAGAAGCGTCAAGGCGGCCGACGAGCAATGGCAATTCCAGGTCTGGCCCTATCTCAAGGCCACGGCTTTTGTCGCCGGCTCGCTCGCGTTGGCCGCCGTGCTCGACCAGTTTCTCGACGTTCGCAACCTCGCCATCATCTTCCTCATCGGCGTGCTGGCGTCCGCCGTCGCCGGCGGTCTCTGGCCGGCTCTGTATGCCTGTCTCGTCAGCGCCATTGCCTTCAACTATTTCTTCCTGGAGCCGCGCTACACGCTGACGATCCGGGATCCGGAGAGCATTGTGGCGCTCGGCGTGTTCCTGGTCGTCGCCGTCATCGCCAGCGACCTGACGGCACGCGTGCAGCGCCAGGCGGTCGCTGCCCGCTCGCGGGCGCGGGCCACGGAAGACATCTATCTGTTCTCCAAGAAGCTCGCCGGCGCCGGTACGCTCGACGACGTTCTCTGGGCCACCGCCTTCCAGATCGCCTCGATGCTGAAGCTGCGCGTGGTGCTGCTTCTGCCCGAAGACGGCACCATAACCGTCAAGGCCGGTTATCCGCCCGACGACACGCTGGCGGAGGCCGACATCGCCGCCGCCCGCTGGGCCTGGGAGCACAACCGTGCCGCCGGGCGCGGCGCCGACACGCTGCCCGGCGCCAAACGCCTCTATCTTCCCTTGCGCACGGGGCGCACCGCGCTCGGTGTCGTCGGCCTCGACAATGACAAGCAGGGCCCGCTGCTGACGCCCGAGCAACAGCGCCTGCTTGACGCACTGGCCGACCAGGCTGCGGTGGCGATCGAGCGTGTCCAGCTGGTCGCCGATGTCGACCGGGCCAAGCTCGCCGCCGAAGCCGACCGCCTGCGCTCGGCCCTGCTGACCTCGATTTCGCATGATCTGAAAACGCCGCTCTCGGCCATCATGGGAGCGGCCGGCACGCTCAAGGAATTCGCGCCTGCGCTTCCCGAGCAGGACAGGGCGGAGCTTCTGTCGACGGTGGTCGACGAATCGGAACGGCTGAACCGCTTCATCGCCAATCTGCTCGACATGACCAAGATCGAATCCGGTGCGATGGAGCCGAACTGTGCCCTCCACTATGTCGGCGATATCGTCGGCACGGCGCTCGACCGCGCCCGCAAGATCACCGGCGAACACAAGATCGAGGTCGATATCTCGCCCGACCTGCCGATGCTGAGGCTCGATCCGGTGCTTTTCGAACAGGTCCTGTTCAATCTTCTCGACAATGCGTCGAAATATTCGCCACCCGGCTCGACGATCGGTGTGCAGGGATGGACCGACAATGGATCCGTCGTCGTGCGGATCATGGATGAGGGGCCGGGCATTCCGGCGCAGGATCTGGAACGCGTGTTCGACACCTTCTATCGGGTGCGCAAGGGCGATCAGGTGCGCGCCGGCACCGGGCTCGGCCTGTCGATCTGCCGCGGCTTTGTCGAAGCGATGGGCGGCACGATCTCGGCCGCCAATCGCAGCGAGCGTCCCGGTGCTGCTTTCACCATCAGGATGCCGGTGCCGGCCGATATCGGCAATCGTGGTGACGGGCCCAGCGTGGGTCAGCTTTGATGACGAATTCGAATGTCAGGATACTGGTAGTCGATGACGAGCCGCCGATCCGCAAGCTGCTCCGGGTCGGCCTCGCCAGCCAGGGCTATGCGGTCAGCGAGGCGCCGAACGCCAAGGTGGCGATCGAACTGATGGAACAGGAAAGGCCCGACCTGGTGTTGCTCGATCTCGGCCTGCCGGGCATGGGCGGCCATGAACTCTTGCGCAAATGGCGTGACGAAGGCGTGGACGTTCCCGTCGTCATCCTCTCCAGCCGCACCGACGAGGCGGGCATCGTCAACGCGCTCGAACTCGGCGCCGATGACTACGTCACCAAGCCGTTCGGCATGAACGAACTGGTGGCGCGCATCCGCGTGGCGTTGCGGCACAAGTTCCAACAACAGGGCGAGAAGCCGGTTTTCCAGAGCGGCGACCTCTCGGTCGACCTGGTCAAGCGCATCGTCAAGGTCGAGGGCAGGGAGATAAAGCTCTCGCCGAAGGAATACGACATCCTTCGCATCCTGGTGCAGCATGCCGGCAAGGTGCTGACCCACCACTTCATCCTCAAGCAGATCTGGGGAGATTCCACCGACGTGCAGTATCTCAGGGTCTATGTCCGGCAGCTCAGGCAGAAGATCGAGAAGACCCCCGACCAGCCGCGCTACATCACCACCGAGACCGGTGTCGGCTACCGCCTGCGTGTCGAATGAGACGGCGCTTCGATTGAACCCGCGTCAGCCGATGGCTCCCAGCGGCGGGTTCGCGGCCGCCGACGTCCGCATGGCGGCGAGACAGCCGAGCAGCCCAAGCGGCACGAAAGCAAGAAATAGCCAGCTCGCGACATTGGCCGCCGCGTCGTGGTTCAGTCCTTGCGAAAAATCACTGGCGTTGGCGACGATGCCGGCAAGGGCCGCACCCACGGCATAGCCGATGCGCTGCATGGTCGGCACCGCGGCCGAGGCGATGGTCTGCTCGTCGTCCGGGGCGGAGGCGACGATGACGCGGGTCAGGAATGGCCAGGCCACGCCGAAGCCGCCGCCTTGCAAAAGGGCGCAGACCAGGATCAGCGGGATCGAGCCCAGCGGTATCGTGTAGGCAAAGCCAGCTATGCCCGCGGCGATCATCAATGCGCCACAGACGATGATCAGCCGCTCACGCCGCGGCGGGGCGTTGGCGACGAGGATCGACAGGATCGACCAGGCGATCGATTCGGCGGCGATGATGTAGCCGGTGGTGAGCAGCGGAATGTCGTGCAGGCTGGTCAGCAGCAGCGGTCCGTAGACGCCGAAGGAGCAGGTTGCGACCGAAAAGGCGGCGACCATGGTCATGCCGGCGCCAACCGGCGTGCGCCACGAGAACAGCCGCGCCGGGAAAAGCCGGGAGCGCGGCTTCAGCCCGTCGATGTAGAAGAACAGCGCGAGACCCGCCAGGCCAAGCACGATCAGCAGCGAGGAGCGCAGCGGGGCGATATCGACGCCGGCCGAGGCGATCAGCACCACGGCGATGGCAAGGCAGCCGAGCGCCGCGAACGGAAAGGGCGGGGCCTTGCCGGCGCTTGTCGCTGGTTTCTTCGCCTCCGGCGTGTCGAGCACGAGGAAGCTCGCCAGCGCCATGGCGGTGCCGCCCAAGGTGAAGACGCCGAAGGCCCAGCGCCACGACAGGAGCTCGGTCATGATCGCGCCGAGCAGCGGGCCGCTGAACGCCGCGACGCCCCAGATCGCCGACATGATGCCGAAAAGCTGCGGCCAGATGGCGCGCGAAAACAGCCGCTCGACCGAGACGAAGGCCAGCGACACCAGCGCGCCGCCACCCAGCCCCTCGATCAGGCGGCCGGCAAGGAACAATTGCATGGACGGCGAGGTGGCGCAGATCAGCGCCCCGGCGGCGTAGAGCAGCGCCGCGACCACCATGGTGGTGCGCAGCGCTACATAGCTCACCAGCCGTCCGGCGGCAGCACCGGCGACGATGGCGCCAAGCTCGTAGATTGCCAGGGACCAGCCGACGAGCTGCACGCCGGCCAGTTCCCCGACCATGGCCGGCATGACGGTCGCCACCATCGTTTCATTGGTGGCGTGAAGCAGGATGCCGAGACTGATGAAGCAGAAGCGCGCCAGGTCGCCGCTCGCCCACAAGGCGCGCCAGTCGACCCTATTTGTGCTGATTTCAGCCATCTTCACCCCCGCCTCTGCATATCTCGACGCCGGCGCGTGGCACCAGAAGCCAGCAAGGCTTTCCGGCAGGACCATGCGCATCGGGATGGTGCGCCGCACCAGGCGTCGTTTGCCTGGGCGGGCTTGTAGAACCTCAACCGCGCTTGAGCTCAAGCGGTTTTTTGAGAGTGCGTTACGCGGCCGTCTCCCGCGATTGGCCGCGTTCGCGAAGCAATCAGTTCTCTGTGCTGCGCAGCTGGAACTGGCTGACGCCGATGGCGAGATTCATGCCGGTCTGGGTCTGCAGGCTGAGCGGTTGGAGGGTGAAGGCCTGCGAGGAGCCGCCGATCAAAAGATTGGCGCCGACGGCCGCCGTCACCTCGGCGCTAGCGCCGACATAGTCGCCCGCCAGCGCGCCGGGCGCGTAGATGTTCTTCAGCGGCGTCAGCACCAGCCATTGCATCACCGCCTGCTTCGTCGTGCCGATGTCGAGGCCGTATTTGTTGACGACGCCGAAATAGGCTTCCGGCGCGAAGGTCTTGTCGGTCGGGGTGAAGGTGCAGCTCAGATCCTTGCTCGAGCCGAAAATGAAGCCGGTGCCGCCTGATATGGCGCATTCAAGCGTGCCGAGCTCTATTCCGCCGTCCTCTGCTTGCGCCGCGCCGGCAAGCACGGTTGCGATCACGGCAGCGGCAATGGCTGTCTTCGGCACGGCGGTCCCCCAGTCGAACGGCGCGGAACCATCCTATCTGGTTCCGCGCCGCGGGGTGAGGGATCGTGGAGCCTGCAGCCGTCCTAACGCAATTCGGTAGGGATACCCGTTTCACACTTCTCCTGGAGTTGCTCCATCCACTCACTTGAGCGAATGGATCAACTCAAGCGAGGTCACCGCCACGGCAAGATTGATGCCGGTCTGCGCCTGGACGCTGAGTGGCTCCAGCATGAAGGCGCTGTCCAAGCCGCCGACCAGCAGGTTGGCGCCGCCGCCGGTGACGACGCTCGCCTCGGCGTTCACGCCATAATAGCTGCCAGCAAGGTCGCCCGCGTCGCGTTCGCGGGTCGCGGCAAGAACCGCCCAGACGAGCTGGCCCTGATGCGTCTGGCCCCGTCGACGCCGAGCTTGGAGATGACGCCGGTGTAGATCTCCGACGGCCCGTGATGGTGGGGACGGAAAACGCAGGACACACCCTTGTTGGACGTCACGATGTAGCCGGTGCCGCCATCAATGGTGCAGTCGAGCGTGCCGAGTTGCAGCTTTCCGGCACTGGCCGGAGCGGCAGCAAACACGGTCGTGGCGAGTGCCGCGGCGCAGACGAGTCTCTTGATCATGGGGGAGGGTCCTTTCGCAAAATGCTTCGAAATAACGGCTTGGGTGACCAGTCCGTTCCGCCGAAAACTTGGCGCGAACAAGGCAAGGGCTAACGGCTTGTTGCGGGGGTTAACAGCTTGTTGCGGGGGTTAACGCGCGGTTGCCGGATTGGCGGCGATCCGCGCCGGCGCGTGTCCTTTCGGACATGCAAACCGACCCACAATGCTTAGCCGGCTATCAGCTGACGCGAGCGAGGCCGTCCTTGGCCGGCTGGTAGCTGGGGTTGAGGCGCACGGCTTCGTGATAGGATTTCGCCGCCTTCGCCTTGTCGCCGCGCTTCTCATAGATCAGCGCCTGGTTGGCCCAGGCCTCGGCATTCTGGCCGTCGAGCTTGATGGCCATGTTGAAATCGGAGAAGGCATTGTCCTCGTCGCCCGTCGCCAGGTAGGAGAGGCCGCGCCCGTTGTAAGGCTCCGCGGCATCAGGGGCCAGCGAGATGGCGGTCGAGAAATCCTCGATGGCGAATTTGTGCTGGCCCTGGCTCTGGTAGATCAGGCCGCGATTGTGATACGCGCGGGCGTCCGTGGTGTCGAGCTGGATCGCCTTCTGGAAATCGTTAAAGGCATCCTGGGTGCGGCCCGCCTTGCGATAGAGATTGCCGCGGCCGATATAGGCGGCATCATAATTGCCGTTGATCTGGATCGAGCGGTTGTAGTCGGCAAGCGCTGCTTCCTGATTGCCGAGGAAGCGCTGGATGAGCGCGCGGTTCGAATAGGCCTGGTAGAAATTCGGATTGAGCTGGATAGCCTGGTTGAAGTCCTTGAGCGCCGCCTGGTACTGGCCGCCCCGGCCATAGGCCGAGCCTCGCACATTGTAGCCTTCGGGATCCTGGGGATTGCGCTGGATGACCGCCGACAGCGAGGAGATGTTCTCGCTCGACCCCTGCGCCTTGTCGATGTTGTTGAACTCGCCGGCCGGGCCCGACGTCTGGCAGGCGGCAAGCACCAGTCCGGAAAGCAGGGCCGCTGTCAGGGCGAAACCACGCAATGCGGTCCCCCGCTCCACGCTTGTTGCGTTCATGTCTGCCCTGTCCTCACTTGCCGCGTCGTTCAGGTCCGGATCCCCCCTCCGGGCCGGTCACAATGTCATAAAGCGTCAGAGCGTATCCCTGTGCGTCCAGGCGGGCGCACATGCTCTAAACAAAAAGGTGGCGGCGATTCCGCATCGCGCCACCTTGGTATCCTTCGAAAAGGACGAAATATTGGCGATAATCAGCGCGGCGGACGCGCTGCACCGGCAGCACCGGCAGCCACCGGACGCGGCGTCATCGGCAGCAGGCCTTCGCGCTGTGCGCGCTTGCGGGCCAGCTTGCGGGCGCGGCGCACGGCTTCAGCCTTTTCGCGGGCGCGCTTCTCAGAAGGCTTCTCGTAGTGACCGCGCATCTTCATTTCGCGGAAAATGCCTTCGCGCTGCATCTTCTTCTTCAGCGCGCGAAGCGCCTGATCAACGTTATTGTCGCGGACGAGTACCTGCACGGGCAATCCTGTCTTTCGGGTTTGATATCAATAGGCAGGCGGCCATAGCCACTAGCCTCCGCAGCGGTCGACACCACGAATTGTGGCGGCTGATAGCAGAATCAGACCGCGCTGTCCACAGCCGAAATGAAGGACGGCGGCCTAATCGCCACGAATGGACAAGAGATAGGGGGCCGACTACGCCGTGGCCAGATGCAGCCGTTCAAAATCCTCGAAGAACTCGCCATAATCACAGGTGATCTCTTCGCCAATTGCAATGTCGCGGGTGGCGGTCGCGCCGCCATATTGCGAAAAGTCGGTGTTCGGCGTCGCCGAATGGTTCATGAAGCGGCCATTGTCGACCTCATAGACCATGAAACCCGGCCGATCGGGGCTCGGATAGGCGTAGCGGTCGAGCAATTCCTTCAAAGGAGCTGGCGCCGCCTCGTACTTGTCCATCGGGATCAGCCGGTCGAAATCGGGATCGAGGCGCCAGATCGAGGCGCCTTTCCGGATCGGCTCGGCGGCGAACATGCCGACGCCCTCGATTGCGCTCGCGGCGACGTAGGTTCGGATCAGCATCATGGTTCCAGGACCTTTTTCGGCAAGAAGACCCGTTTCGACAGGAAACGAGATCGTCAAATCGCGCCAAAAAAGCAAGCCCGGCGGACTGGTAAAAGTGACGGACGGCCTCATCGCCTTGAAGCCCTTTTACGTCCGGCTGATCGAGATCGCCGTCGGCAAACTGCGCGATGCCCGTGGTGAAGCTCGAGGCATCGGATGGCCTGGCGGCAGTCGGGATTGGACGGGCCACCCGAAACCGGCCAATGTGCCGATGCCTGGCGGGCGTCTTTTTCGCCACGGCGCAAAACGGCAAGCGCCGTCGCAAACAGCGCAAGGGTGGCAGCGCTGTTTCGCTAGTGATACACCTCGCGCGCCGGGGCCGAGTGAACGCCTCGCGCCATTTTGCGAGACCTTTTCGGCGAGAGGCTGGGACGTTGAAAAAATATTCGGTATTCGCCATCGCCCGCGAGGCCATGCGCGGCCATAAGGGCTGGGAGGAGCAATGGTCCTCGCCCGAGCCCAAGAAGGAATACGACGTCATCATCGTCGGTGCCGGCGGCCATGGCCTGGCCACCGCCTATTATCTTGCCACGGTGCACGGCATCACCAATGTCGCTGTGCTGGAAAAGGGCTGGCTGGGCGGCGGCAACACCGGCCGCAACACCACCATCATCCGTTCCAATTATCTCTATGACGAGAGCGCCGGCATCTACGACCACGCGCTGAAGCTGTGGGATGGACTGAGCCAGGAACTCAACTACAACGTCATGTATTCGGCGCGCGGCGTCATGATGCTCGCTCACAATGTGCACGACATCCAGGTGCTGAAGCGCCATGTCCACGCCAACCGGCTGAACGGCATCGACAATGAATGGCTGACACCGGAGCAGGCCAAGGAATTCTGCCCGCCGCTCAATACCTCGAAAGATGCGCGCTACCCGGTGGTGGGTGCGGCGCTGCAGCGCCGTGGCGGCACCGCGCGTCATGATGCCGTCGCCTGGGGCTATGCGCGGGGCGCTTCGGCGCGCGGCGTCCACATCATCCAGAATTGCGAGGTCACCGGGGTCAAGCGGGCGCCTAACGGCGCGGTCACCGGCGTCGAGACGACACGCGGCTTCATCGGCGCCAAGAAGGTCGGCGTCGTCGCCGCCGGACACTCCTCCGTGATCATGAACATGGCCGGCGTGCGTATGCCGCTGGAGAGCTACCCGCTGCAGGCGCTGGTGTCGGAGCCGATCAAGCCGGTGGTGCCCTGCGTGGTGATGTCGAACACCGTGCATGCCTACATCTCGCAGTCCGACAAGGGCGAACTGGTGATCGGCGCCGGCACCGACCAGTATGTCTCCTATTCGCAGACCGGCGGGCTTCACATATTGCAGCATACGCTCGACGCCATCTGCGAGATGTTCCCGATCTTCACGCGCATGAAGATGCTGCGCTCGTGGGGCGGCATCGTCGACGTGACGCCCGACCGTTCGCCGATCCTGGCCAAGACGCCGGTGCCCGGCCTGTATGTCAATTGCGGATGGGGCACGGGCGGCTTCAAGGCGACACCGGGCTCGGGCCATGTCTTCGCCCACACCATCGCCAAGGACGATCCGCATCCGATCAACGCGCCCTTCACCATCGAACGCTTCCGCACCGGCCGTCTTATCGACGAGGCGGCAGCGGCGGCGGTGGCGCACTGATGATGGCCGAAATGGCTGTCGCGATGCCGCTGATGCTGGCGGGCGAACAGGGCATGTTCCATTTTCCGACGCCGGAGGAAGTGCGGCTGCAGCCGATCAGCCGCGCCGGCAACGAGACCGCATGGCCGTTTTCGATCGACGAGGGAATGCTCGCCTGTGTGTGGAGCGCCGGCCAGAAAGTCGTGATGTTCTTTGAAGGCCGGCCGGAAGGCCTGGACGAGGACGAGAATTTGAAACCGCGCGGCGTCATCGTCACCACGGACCCGATGCAAGTGACACTCGGCAACATGGCCAATCGCGACCGGTTTCGTGCCTCGGCTAGCGTCGAGGAGCGGCTGCGGCTCGTCGCTCCCTTCATGATAATGGGCCAGAAGCTTTGTGACCAACCCGCCGGCGCCCGCGTCGGCCATGGCGAATTGTAGGATCAACGAAAAATGCTTCTCATCCGCTGCCCCTATTGCGAGGAAGAGCGCCCGGAACTCGAGTTCCGCAACGCCGGCGAGGCGCATATAGCGCGTTCGGCCAACATGGCCGGCGAGAGCGACGACGATTTCGAGAAGTTCTTCTTCATCCGCTCGAACCCCAAGGGCATCATCTACGAGCGCTGGCGGCACATGCATGGCTGCGCCCGCTTCTTCAATGCCGTGCGTGACACCGTGACCGACAAGTTCGTCATGACCTACAAGGCCGGCGAGCCGAAACCCACCAAGCTGCCCAAAAACTCCAACGAAGTGGTTGCCAAATGAGCGGCGCATTCCGCATTCCGAGCGCCGGTCGCCTCAGCCAGGCCAAGACCGCGCGGTTCAGCTTCGACGGCCGGTCCTATAGCGGCATCGAGGGCGACACGCTGGCCTCGGCACTGCTTGCCAATGGCGTGCATCTGGTCGGTCGCTCGTTCAAATACCACCGGCCGCGCGGCGTGCTGTCCGCCGGCGCGGAAGAGCCCAACGCGTTGGTGCAGATCGTACGCGACGACGCGCGCAAGACGCCCAATGTGCGCGCGACCGTGCAGGAGCTCTATGACGGGCTCGCCGCCAACTCGCAGAACCGCTGGCCGTCGCTCGCCTTCGATGTCGGCGCGGTCAACGACTTGGCGTCACCGATGTTTTCGGCCGGCTTCTACTACAAGACCTTCATGTGGCCGAAGGCGGCCTGGAAGAGCCTCTACGAACCCAAGATCCGCGAAGCCGCCGGCCTTGGCGTTTCTCCGAACAAGCCTGATCCCGATCATTATTCCTCGCGCTATGCTCATTGCGACGTGCTGGTGCTGGGCGGCGGTGCCGCCGGCATCGCGGCGGCACTTGCGGCGGCCGAGACCGGCGTACGCGTCATCCTGGCCGACGAGCAGGCCGAGTTTGGCGGCAGCCTGCGTTTCGAGAGTGGAGCGAAGATCGATGGCCAGGACGGTTTTGCCTGGGCGCAAGCGGCCATCGCCAGGCTGAGCGCGATGGACAATGTCCGCGTGCTGCCGCGCACCACGGCGTTCGGTTACTACGCGCAGAATTTCGTCGCCCTGGTCGAGCGCGTCAGCGATCATTTGAAAGCCCCTGGCCATGATCTGCCACGCGAACGGCTCTGGCAGGTCCGCGCCAAGCGCGTCGTGCTGGCCTCCGGCGCCATCGAGCGCCATATGGTGTTCGCCAACAATGACCGGCCGGGCATCATGCTGGCGGGCGCGGCGCGCACCTTCCTCAACCACTATGGCGTGGCCGTCGGCAGGAATGTCGGCGTCTATACGGCCAATGACTCGGCTTACGCGGCGGCGATCGACCTGAAGAAGGCCGGCGTCAATGTCGCGGCGATCGTCGACCTGCGCGACAATCCGACCGGTCCGGTGATCGACGAGGCAAGGGCGCTCGGCATCGAGATCAATTTCGGCCGCGCGGTGATCCGCGCCGGCGGCAAACTGCGCGTGGCGTCGATGACGGTGCAGCCAAAGAATGGCGGCGGCGAGCGCACCATTCCCGTCGATGCAATCCTGATGTCGGCCGGCTGGACGCCGTCGGTGCATTTGTTCTCGCAGTCGCGCGGCAAGGTCGCCTTCAACGACGAGACCCAGCGCTTCGTGCCGGGCACCTATGCGCAGGACTGCGTCTCGGTCGGCGCTTGCAACGGCACCGACGGCTTGTCGGCCACGGTGGACGAGGCCTATGCGGCGGGCGCCAAGGCGGCCAAGGATGCCGGCGCCAAAACCGCCAAGGGCACGAAGCCGAAGGTCGATGCCTCGGAGAACTGGTCGCGCGGCATGCTGGGTGCCGCGCCGGGGGCCGGGCCGGAGACGACGGTGAAGGCCTTCGTCGATTTCCAGAACGACGTTACCGCCAAGGACATCCGCCAGGCGGTGCATGAAGGCATGCGCTCGATCGAGCACGTCAAGCGCTTCACCACCAACGGCATGGCGACCGACCAGGGCAAGACCTCCAACATGCATGGACTGGCGATCGCGGCGGAAACGCTGGGCAAGCCGATCCCGGAGGTCGGCCTGACCACGTTCCGCGCGCCTTACACGCCTGTCACCTTCGGCGCGATCGTCAGCCATGCGCGCGGGCCGCTGTTCGATCCGACGCGCAAGACGGCGATCCATCCGTGGGCAGAGGCACATGGTGCCGTGTTCGAGGATGTCGGCCAGTGGAAGCGCGCCTGGTATTTCCCCAAGGCCGGCGAAGACATGCATGCCGCGGTCGACCGCGAATGCGTCGCCGTCCGTAACCAGGCAGGCCTGTTCGACGCCTCGACACTGGGCAAGATCGAAGTGGTCGGGCCGGATGCCGCCAAGTTCATGGAACTGCTCTACACCAACCCGTGGGAGAAGCTGGAGCCCGGCCGTTGCCGCTATGGCATCATGCTGCGCGAGGACGGCTTCATCTATGATGACGGCGTCGTCGGCAGGCTGGCGCCGGACCGTTTCCACGTGACGACGACGACTGGTGGCGCACCGCGCGTCATGAACCATATGGAGGACTATCTCCAGACCGAATTCCCGCATTTGAATGTCTGGCTGACCTCGATCACCGAGCAATGGGCGGTCATCGCCGTGCAGGGGCCGAGCGCGCGGAAGATTATCGAACCCTTGGTCGAAGGCATAGACATGTCCGACGAGGCGCTGCCGCATATGTCGGTGCGCGAAGGCAAGATCTGCGGCGTGCCGACCAGACTGTTCCGCATGTCGTTCACCGGCGAGCGCGGCTTCGAAGTCAACGTGCCGGCCGATTACGGCCAGGCCGTATGGGCGGCGCTGTGGGCCGAAGGCCAGAAGCATGGCGCCACCGCCTACGGAACCGAGGCCATGCACGTGCTGCGCGCCGAGAAGGGCTACATCATCGTCGGCCAGGACACGGATGGCACGGTGACGCCGAACGACGCCGGTCTCGACTGGGCGGTCGGCAAAAGGAAGACCGACTTTGTCGGCATCAGGGGCATGATGCGGCCGGACCTGGTCGCCAAGGGCCGCAAGCAACTGGTTGGCCTCAAGACCAAGGATCCCAAGGTGGTTCTGGAAGAGGGCGCGCAGATCGTCGAGGATCCCAAACAGGCGATCCCGATGAAGATGATCGGCCATGTCACCTCGAGCTACTGGTCGCAGAATTGCGGCCGTTCCATAGCGTTGGCGCTGGTCGCCGGCGGCCGTGACCGGATGGGCGACACGCTTTACGTGCCGATGCCGAACGGGGTGATCGAAGTGGAGGTTACCGGCATGGTGTTCTTCGACGAGACGGGAGGGCGCCTCAATGGCTAAGGCTGCTGCAAAGACCACCGCGACGGCTTCGCCTTCGGCCGAGCGGCGTCCGGCATTGGCCGGGCGCAGCGTCTCCGCGACAGGTGTCAAGGTCGAGGTCCTGCCGCCGGCGGAACGCATCTCGCTGCGCGCGCCGGAGGCTTCCGTCGCTGCCCTGTCAAAGGCGCTCGGCGTGACCTTGCCGAAGAAGCCGAAGACTTCAACGTCGAAAGCCGGGCGCACGGCGCTTTGGCTTGGGCCGGACGAATGGCTTGTCATTGACGAGGCCGGCAAAGACCCGCTCGCCGATTGCGCAGGGGTTTCCGCCTTGCATTCGTCGGTCGGCATCTCGCATCGCAACATTGCCATAGCCGTCACCGGTCCGGCGGCCGAAGCCGCGATCAATTCGGGCTGCCCGCAGGATCTGTCGCTCGACGCATTTCCGGTGGGCGCAGCCTCGCGCACCATTCTCGGCAAGGCAGAGATCGTGCTGTTGCGTACGGCCGACGACGCCTTCCGGGTCGAATGCTGGCGTTCCTTCTCGGACTATGTCTTTACTTTTCTGTCCGAGGGAGCCCGCGACGCCGCCGGCTGACCCCGGAACGTTTGCCGCCAGCATTCGTTGTGCGGCGACAGGTCGAGGGAGAAATACCGATGCCGTCGAAGTCCGCGCCGAAATCGCCCAGGAAAACCACAGCGAAAACGGCGGCGGTTCGCTCGCTTGAGCAGGAGCGGCATCACGAGGCCAACGCCGAAGAGGAACTCGAGGAGGGTCTCGAGGACACGTTCCCGGCCAGCGATCCGGTGTCCATCACCGGGTCGGCCATTCCGGGCGGGCCGGCGAAACCCGGCAAGGCCAAGACCGTCCCCGGACGCAAGGCTCGCCAGCCCTGATTTTGAGAAATTTTGGTTGAGAGGCATCTTCCCAGCACCTCAGTGGATGCGATATTCAAAGCGCTTTGGAGAGGGAAAGATGACGATAAGAGCCATTGTCTGGGGTGAGAACGTCCATGAGCAGACCAATGCCACCGTGCGCGGCCTCTATCCCCTTGGCATGCATGGCACCATCGCGGCCGCGCTCAACCAGGACAAGGGCATCGAGGCGACCGCTGCCACCTTGCAGGAACCGGAGCATGGCCTGAGCGAAAAGCGCCTTGCCGCCACCGACGTGCTTCTATGGTGGGGGCATGCAGCGCATGGCGAGGTCAAGGATGAGGTCGTCGAGCGCGTGCAGAAGCGGGTCTGGGAAGGCATGGGGCTGATCGTGCTCCATTCCGGCCACTACTCGAAGATATTCAAGCGGCTGATGGGCACGCCCTGCTCGCTGAAATGGCGCGAGGCGGGCGAGCGCGAGCGCGTCTGGGCGATCAACCGCGGTCACCCGATCGCGCAAGGCATCGGCGAATGCCTGGAGATCGGCGAGACCGAAATGTATGGCGAGCCGTTCGCGGTGCCGGAGCCGCTCGAGACAGTGTTCATCTCCTGGTATGAGGGCGGCGAGGTGTTCCGGTCGGGGCTGACCTATCAGCGCGGCGCCGGCCGCATCTTTTATTTCTCGCCCGGCCACGAGACCTATCCGATCTATCACAATGAGGGCGTGCAGCAGGTGCTGCGCAACGCCGTGCACTGGGCGCACAACCCGGCACCGGCATGGGCCGGCATCACTGATGCGCCCAACGTGCCGGCCGACAAGGCCAAGGAGAAGATTGTCCAAAAGGGCCTACGCCTGCATGCCGACGGCGACAAGGGCATGAGCTGATCGGGGCTGAGTTGCCTGGGGTGAGTTGATGAGGGGCTTGGGCCGATGACACACAGGCTGCTTCTGCTTGGCACCGGCGGCATTGCCGGGCATCACGTCGAGGAATTTGCCGCGATTCCCGGCTGCACGATCGTCGCTTGTGTCGATCAGGTGCCGGGCCGCGCGGCGGCGTTTGCCGCCGCCAACAGGATCGGCGATTTCTTCGAGAGCCTGGAGGCGGCGATCGCCTGGGGGCAGTTCGATGCTGCCATCAATGCGACGCCGGACGGCGTGCACAAGGCAACGACGCTGGCCCTGCTGGCTACGGAAAAGCACATTTTCTGCGAAAAGCCTCTGGCGCCGAACCACGCCGATGCGCTGGCGATGACGGAAGCGGCCGAGGCGGCCGGGGTCGTTAACATGGTCAACCTGACCTATCGCAACTCGCCCGCGATCCAGGAAGCGCGGCGCATGGTGCAGGCCGGCGAGATCGGCGATTTGCGCCATGTCGAGGCGAGCTACAAGCAGAGTTGGCTGGTCAGCAAATCCTGGGGCGACTGGCGGGTCGAGGACAAATGGCTGTGGCGCCTGTCGAGCCGGCATGGTTCGACAGGCGTGCTGGGCGATGTCGGTATCCACATACTGGACTTCGCCACCTACGGCGCGGCGGAGGATATCGTCAGTCTCCATGCCGATCTGGTGACGTTTCCCAAGGCCGACGGCGACCGGATCGGCGACTACGTGCTGGATGCCAATGACAGCGTGGCGATGACGGCGCGGCTGAAGTCGGGCGCGCTCGCCACGATCGTGGCGAGCCGCTACATGACCGGCAACACCAATGAGCTGTCGCTGGCCATGCACGGCACCAAGGGAGCCATCAAGGTCGAGACCGATGGCAAGGTATCAAGCCTGTCAGCTTGCCTCGGCAAGGATGTCGACCAGCAACGCTGGCGGACGCTGACGCCGCCGGATGTCAAGCGCAACGCCCGGCGCTTTGCCGAAGCGCTGAACACCGGCCTCAACGGCGATCCGTCCTTCCGGCGCGCCGCCGACATGCAGAAGCTGATCGACGCGGCCTTTGAGAGTTCTGCTGCCAGGCGACCGCTGACGATCGCCTGATACGGTCCTTCGGAGAGCCAGTTCCGGCCCTAAGGGCTCCGAGGGCCGTGGATCAGAAGTTCGGCACGATCCACGGATTGATGTCGATGCCGAGCCGCGGGCTCTTGCCTTCGGTCGAGCTGGTGGTCGTTTTTTCGATCGATCCCGTCGCGCTGCAGTCAAGCTTCGCATGGGTCTTGGTGTCGACGCAGGTTACGGCAGGCGCCTGCTTGACCGGCTGGGCGGCGCTGGCGGCGAAGGCCGAGCCCGAAAGTGCCAGCCCGGCGGCTAGGGTGAGGAGGGTCTTTTTCATTGTCAGTCTCCGTTTTCGACGGGCGAATTCTGTTCGTACATGTACGATATACCGTACAAATACGCCCGTCGATCCGGAAGTTCAAGCCAAAATCGTACGCGTACGATAAATTATTGTTAACCCAAAAATTGCCCCCGGTTCGGCCGGGATGACGGGAAGAGATCCGGGAATGAAAGAAGCGACTATCAGCAGTTGACCGGCGTCTCGGTCAGCGGTGGCACGTCTTGCGTGCTCAGCGTGGCAAGGGTGAAATCGCACATCCGTTTCACGAAAGCCTGCGGGTCGCCGAAGGGGTAGAAGGGAAAGGTGATCAGCAGCGAGATCGTGCCGTGGCCGACAGCCCACAGCATGGTGGCGATGGCGCGCGGATCGCCCTGCAATTTCCCGGCGGCGACACAGGCTTCGACCCTTTTGATGAGCACTTTCATCGCTGGGTTGCCTTCCTCCATGTCTTCATAGCTCCTGCCTTCCGGCAGTTTGGTCTTTTCGGTCATGAAGACGGTGCGGTATTCGTTGGGATTGCCGAGCCCGAACGCGGCATACTCGGTCATCACAGCCTGCAAGGCCTCGATCGGATCGTCGGACGGGTGCTCCTCGATGCGTCGGGCAAGCGTCTCGAACGCATCTTCGGCCAGCGCGAACAGGATGTCCTGCTTGTCGGCGAAATAGGAATAGACCGACATCGGCGCATAGCCGACCCGCTTGGCCAGCTTGCGGATGGTCAGGCCTTCATAGCCTTCTTCCTGCACAAGCTTGTGCGCGGCCTCGACGAGCTCGGAGCGCAGTTCGGCCTTTTGTTTCGCGCGGCGTTTCTGGACGCTCAGCGGCAAGTCTGGTGCCTCTTTTGGTTGGTGTACGTGGCTAATTATATACGCTGTACGGAAACGAACAAGGGCATCGACTGTTCCCAAGCGGTAGGTATCAGATGGCGCCGACGCCGCCATCGACGGCCAGTGCGTGCCCGGTCATGAAGGAGCCTTTCGCGGCACCGCGGCCGAGACCTCCGGCGGCATCTGTGATCAGCACCGTTGCTCCCTCAAAGCTGTCCGTCATGCCTTGTCCTCAATCAGTCTGGCGGCGAGATGCGAAAGCAGCTTCACCGCCTCGCCGTAGGTTTTGGCCTTTTCAGGATTGGAGGCGTTGCCGTCGAGCGCCCGCTTGTAGACGCCCTGACAGATCGCGGCCAGCCTGAAGAAGGAGAAGGCGAGGAAGAAGGTCCAGTTGCCGATGCCGGAGAGCCCGCGCCGGCGACAGTAGGCCGCGACATAGTCCTCTTCCGAGGGCAGCCCGAGGGCGGCGCGGTCGATACCGCCCAAGCCGCGAAAGCCGGAGGCGTGCGGCAGGCGCCATTGCATGCACTGATAGGCGATGTCGGCGAAGGGGTGGCCCAATGTCGAGAGTTCCCAGTCAAGCACCGCCAGCATCTTTGGCCGGTCCGGCGCGAAGATCAGATTGTCCAGCCGATAGTCGCCATGCACCAGCGATATCAGGCCATCATCGGCGGGCATATGCGTTTCCAGCCAGGCGATCAGCTGGTTCATGTCGGCGATGGTGCCGGTTTCCGAGGCACGGTACTGGCTGGTCCAGCGTGCCAGCTGGCGCTCGAAATAATTGCCCGGCCGGCCGAAATCGGACAGGCCCACGGCCTCGACGTCGACATCGTGCAGGGCCGCGAGCGTGGCGTTCATGGCATCGTAAATCGCGGCGCGCTCGTCATTGTCGCGCGCCTCCGGCAGTGCCGGATCCCAGAAGATGCGGCCGTCGAGGAAATCCATGACGTGGAACATGCGGCCGATCGGCGACTCCTCGGCCGACAGATGCAGCATTTTCGGCACCGGCACGGCGGTGCCGGAAAGCGCTTTCATCACGCGGAATTCGCGGTCGACCTGATGCGCCGATTTCAGCAACCGCCCCGGTGGCTTGGCGCGCAGCACATAGCGGCCGCTGGCCGCCGTCATCAGATAGGTCGGGTTGGACTGGCCGGATTTGAATTTCTCGATCGTAGCGAGCCCGGAAAAGCCCGGTATTGCCGCCTCGAGGTAAGGCGCGAGCGCTGCCTGGTCGAGCGCGATGGCGTCGTTCATGCGGTCTCAGGCTGGCGTTCGATCAGGGTCAGCGTCAGCCAGCGGGCGGTCAGCGCCGGTTTCTTCGATCCCTCGATCTCGATGGTCACATCGTGCGCTGTCTGCACCCAGCCCGACGGCCGGACCTTGACGTCGGCGAGCACGAAATGGGTGCGGATGCGGGCGCCGGTCTTGACCGGTGCCAGGAAGCGCAGCGAATCGAAGCCGTGATTGACGCCCATCTTGCCATTTTCCAGCGGCGGCATGGTCTCGAAGGTCATAGCCGACAACAGCGACAGCGACAGGAAGCCATGCGCGATGGTGCCGCCGAACGGCGTCTCGCGCTTGGCCCGCTCCGGATCGCAATGGATGAACTGATGGTCGTCCGTGGCGTCGGCGAACTGGTCTATCATGCGTTGCGTGACCACACGCCACGGTGAGACGCCGACTTCCTTGCCGACACTGGCCAGAAGCACATCGAGACTGATCGGTTCCACGCTCATGTCCTCCAGTTCACCTCCGGCTTCTGCGGCCGGAACATGTCATTCCTTGAACAGGGTCAATCCATGCTGCACCGACTGCCCGCCGTCGATCGGCAGGATGGCGCCGGTGACATAGCTGCCCGCACGGCTGCACAAATAGAGCGTTGCGCCGGCAATGTCATCTGGCGCGCCGATGCGGCCGATCGGAACATGGCTGCCGACATGCCGGGCCTGTTCCTCAGTAGCCGTTGCAAACGCCGTCATGCGGCTCTGGAAAGGCCCCGGCGCGAAGGCGTTGACGGTGATGCGGCGGGCGGCGAACTCAAGCGCCAACGTGCGTGTCAGATGATGAACGGCGGCCTTGGAGGCGGCGTAGGAATAGGCATCGTCGGCCAAGGGCTGCGTGCCCATCACCGAACCCAGATTGATCACCCGGGCCGGATCGTCGTCGCTGGCCGCCGCTTCGAGCAGCGGCAGCAATTCGCGCGTCAGATGGAAGACAGCGGTAACGTTGACGCCAAGCACCTTGGCCCAGGCCGAGTAGGGAAAACTCTCCAGCGGCGCGCCCCAGGAAACGCCGGCATTGTTGACGAGGATATCGAGCCTGTCGGTCCGCGCCTTGACCTCGGCGATGAGCGCAGCGATGCCGGCTTCGCTGGAAACGTCGCCGGCAAAGCCCTCGGCGCGGCCAGAAGCGCCGAGCGCGTTCAACTCGCCGGCGACCTTGATGCAATCCTCGCCCTTGCGCGACGCGATCATCACGCTGGCTCCCGCCCTGACCAGCGCGGTCGCCGCCATGCGGCCAATGCCGGTCGCTGCTCCCGTCACCAGCGCGGTCTTGCCGGCTACCGAAAACAGCTCGTCGAGATAGCTCATCACAATCCTCCGCGCTCGGCATGCGGGCAAACGGTTCGCGTTGACAAGGCTATCCGAAGTGCGGTCATCCTTGCCACTGACAAAATGCCCGGCTTGCATGAAGGGTTAGCGACCGATGACGGAGATGAATCTCGGCATGACCGAGCGGCTGAAGCTGATCCACACGCGTGTCGCGGCCATGGTGCGCGACGAGATCATGCCGCTCGACAAGGAATTTCTGGGCGAAGTCGGCAAGGCGGGCGACCGCTGGGTCTACAGCAAGCGCCAGAGCGAGATCCTCGAAGGGCTGAAGAAAACCGCGAGAGAGCGCGGCCTGTGGAATTTCTGGCTGACCGGCTCGGGACGCGGTTATGGCCTTTCCACTGTCGAATACGCCTATCTTGCAGAAGAAATGGGCAAGGCGCATCTCGGTGCCGAAACCTTCAACTGCTCGGCGCCCGACACCGGCAATATGGAGGTGCTGGAGCGCTTCGGCTCGGCAGACCACAAGCAGGCATGGCTCGAGCCGCTGCTCGACGGCAAGATCCGCTCGGCCTATCTGATGACCGAGCCGGACGTCGCCTCGTCCGACGCCACCAACATCGCCATGCGCTGCGAGCGGCAGGGCGACGACTATGTGCTCAATGGCGAGAAATGGTGGGCATCGGGCGCGGGCGATCCGCGCTGCGCCATCTACATCGTCATGGTGCGGACTGGCGGCGACGGGGAGCCGCAGCACCGCCGCCATTCGATGATCCTGGTGCCTGCCGGCACGAAAGGCGTGACCAAGGTCCGCGCCATGCAGGTCTATGGCGACGATGACGCGCCGCATGGCCACATGCACCTTCGCTTCGACAATGTCCGGGTACCGGCATCGAACCTGATCCTCGGCGAGGGCAGGGGGTTCGAGATCGCGCAGGGCCGGCTCGGCCCCGGCCGTATCCATCATTGCATGCGCGCCATCGGCCAGGCCGAGATGGCGCTGGAGATGCTGTGCCAGCGTTCGGTCCGCCGCGAGGCCTTCGGCCAGCCCCTGGCGAAACTCGGCGCCAATTTCGACATCATCGCCGAATGCCGCATGGAGATCGAGATGGCCCGGCTGCTGTGCCTCAAGGCGGCGTGGATGATCGACCAGGGCGATGCGCGCGCCGCGGCTCCCTGGATCAGCCAGATCAAGGTGATCGCACCGCGCGTCGCGCTGAAAGTCACCGACGAGGCGGTGCAGATGTTCGGGGCGCAAGGCATCAGCCAGGACACGCCGCTGGCCCGCTCGTGGACGCATCTCAGAACCTTGCGTCTTGCCGATGGGCCGGACGCCGTGCATCGGCGGCAGGTGGCGCGCACGGAGCTGAAGAAATACACACAGGAGAAGATCTGAGCGCCCGGTCAATCCCGGCCCGTTGCGATCTCTCCGCCAGCAAAGAGGGATTATTCCGATGACCGTCCCGTCCCAGATGAAGGCACTGCTGCTTGTCGGTGATGGTTACACCAAGACGCCGAGCGGCAGCATGCTTGAGGCAATGGAGCCTTATCTTCAGCCGGGCAGCATCGCGGTGCCAACGCCAGGACCGAGCCAGGCGCTGATCAAGGTCAGTCTGGCCTCGATCAATCCATCCGATGTCGCCTTCATCAAGGGCCAGTATGGCCAGCCGCGCGCCAAGGGCCGGCCGGCCGGCTTCGAGGGCGTCGGCACCGTCGTGGCCGGCGGCGACGAGCCTTATCCCAAGAGCCTTGTCGGAAAGCGCGTGGCCTTCGCCACAGGCCTCAGCAACTGGGGCTCGTGGGCCGAGTATGCCGTTGCCGAGGCGGCGGCCTGCATTCCGCTCCTCGATACGGTGCGCGACGAGGATGGTGCGGCGATGATCGTCAATCCGCTTACCGCGATCGCCATGTTCGACATCGTCAAGCAGGAGGGCGAAAAGGCCTTCGTCATGACCGCCGGCGCCAGCCAGCTCTGCAAGCTGATCATCGGCCTGGCCAGGGAGGAGGGGTTCCGGGCTGTCGTCACCGTGCGCCGCGATGAGCAGATCGCGCTTCTGAAGGAGATCGGCGCTGCCCATGTGCTCAACGAGAAGGCGCCGGATTTCGAAGCCTCGCTGCGCGAGGTGATGAAGGCCGAACAGCCACGCATCTTGCTGGACGCGGTCACCGGTCCGCTGGCGTCAGCCATCTTCAATGCGATGCCGAAACGGGCGCGGTGGATCATCTATGGCCGGCTCGATCCCGACCCCACCATCATCCGCGAGCCCGGTCAGCTGATCTTCCAGCACAAACATATCGAAGGCTTCTGGCTGAGCGAATGGATGCGGCAATACAAGGATCGGCGCGGTCCTGCGATCCTGGAAGCCCAGAAGCGTTTCTCCGACGGACGCTGGTCGACCGACGTGACGGCTGTCGTGCCGCTCGCCGAGGCGGTGACGCGGGTGCCGGGTGAACTGGCCAAGCCGAACGGCAAGGTTTTCATCCGGCCTTGAGGCCATTCGGAGCTGCGCCGGAAGTTTCAATGCGAGGCTTTCAGGGCTTTTCCGAGCCAGGCCGCGATGCATGGCCGTCGCCGGCAGTTCGCGAAGTTGATGGCCGTGTCCTTCAGCCCCTATGCCAATTCGCTTTGTCCGTGATATGCCGCCGCCATCGAAATGCCGGACGGCGCGGGCAAGGGCCTGTTCTGAAGTGGTGTAGGGTGCCTTTATGACGATTTCCAAGCCGGTTTTCGACCGTTTGGGATTTGGCCTGTGGATCGGAGCGTTTCTGGTCGTTCTTGTCCTCGTCCTGTGGGCGCCCGACACGCGTTCCGTGTTGATGGCCTACAGGTATGGCAGCGAAGAGTTTCTGGCCGGCCGTCCGCTCTACAATATCCAGTCCGAGATGGGATATCTCTACGCGCCGGCCTTTGCAGCGCTCTACATCCCGCTGTTCAAGCTCGGCCCTCATCTTGGCGGCCTGGTGTGGCATATCATCGGTTTCGCGGTGCTGACCTTCGCCGCGATGCGGCAGGTGCGCAAGCTTGGCGGCGGGGAATTGACATGGCTGCTTTCCTTCGGGCTCTTCCTTGCCCTGCCGGTGGCACTGGGGGCGATCCGCAACGGCCAGGCAACGATCCTTTTGACCGGTGCCTGCTGGCTCCTCACTCTGTCGGCGCTCGAAGGGCGGCGCGCCGAGACCTTCTTCTGGGCCTCGGTTGCCATCGTCGCCAAGCCGACCGCGGTCATCATGCTGTTGTTGGTGGGCGCCCTGCGCTTCCGGTTGATACCGGTGCTGGTGCTCGCGGTGCTGTTCGTGATCGCGCTGCCTTATGCATTCGCTCCCGCCGGCTACCTGACCGAGCAGTACCGGGTTTTTGCGGGGATGCTGACCTCGATGGCTGTCGACAACACCAGCCACTTTGTTCCCACCGACTTCACGGCGCCCTTCACCAAAATGGGGCTGCCAATCCCGGAATTCGGCGCCACGATCGTGCGCATCGTCATGGCGCTGTTTACGCTTTCCATGGTCGTCTGGTTCGACCGCAAGCTCGAACGCGGAACAGCTGAGCTCGCCATCTTCCTGACGGCGACGTTCTACATGTGCGTCTTCAACCCGCGCGTCGAGCCCAACACTTATGCCATGATCGCCGTCCCCGCCGGTCTTGCCATTGCCTTGCTGTGGCGCGAGGAGCGAGGCGGTGTCCTGGCCTCGGTGCTGTCGGTGATGCTGTTCGTGACAGGATTGACGGGCGTCGAGCGTCATATCCAAGATTTCACGTACCCTTGGTTCCGGCCGATCGCGGTCACCGTCATTGCCGGTTCGCTGATCTTGTGGTTATGGGCCAGGGCGCGAGACAAGGTGATGAATGAGGGGCCTGTCGCAAATGGCTGAGTCGCGGTCTGTTCTCGATATCGTGGCGCCGTTCTTCAACGAGGCGCAATCCGCATCGGCTTTCGCCGCCTTGCTCGACAAGCTGGAGGCCGTGGTGTCGCAGCGTTTCGGCATGGCCGTTCACAAGATCCTGGTCGACGACGGCAGCCGCGATGACGGTGCGGAGCGATTTTCGCGGGCGCTGTCCGGTTCCTGGGAGATCGTGCGGCTCAGCCGCAATTTCGGCAAGGAGGTCGCGGTGCTCGCCGGCCTCGACTACGCGCGCGGCGACATGGTGCTGATCATGGATTCCGACCTTCAGCATTCCATGGATGTCAGCCTGCGAATGATTGGCGAGTTGGTGGAGCACCCCGACATCGACGTGGTCTACGCCCAGAACGACCGGCGCGAGGCCAGCTGGCGGCGCAGCCAGTTGGCGAAGCTGTTCTACAGCCTGATCAACAGCAGCCAGCGTTTCGACATTCCCGAGAATGCGGGCGATTTTCGCGTCATGCGCGGTACCGTGGCCCGCGCGCTGACAAGCTTGCGTGACAAAAGGCGCTTCAACAAGGGTCTGTTCGCCTGGGCTGGCTTTCGCCAGAAGGCCATACCTTATTCGCCGGAGAACCGCGCCAGCGGCACGTCGAAATGGAGCAGGCTCAACTTGCTTGCCTTTTCGCTGGAAGGTTTTACCTCGTTTTCCGTCATTCCCCTGCGCCTGATCAGCCTGAGCGGATTGCTGGCGGCGCTGGCGGGTGCGGCCTATGGCGCCAAGGTGTTCTTCGAAGTGTTATTCTACGGCATTGCCGTTCCAGGCTACCCCAGCCTTCTGGTCGCCGTTGTCCTGCTTGGTGGCCTCAACCTCACCTTGCTTGGACTGATCGGCGAATATGTCTGGGTCACACTCAGCGAGAGCAAGGACCGGCCGATCTACATCGTACGCGATGTCGTGCGCGGCGACGTTTTGCACAGGCCGCCAGGCGCGTCCGGCGCATGACGCGGCGCATCCGCCTGATCGCCGATGACTATGGCCTGGCGCCCGGCGTCTCGGCAGGGATTCTCGACCTGCTCGATCGTGGACGCCTGACCGGCACTAGCTGCATGACCGGCTTTCCCGAATGGGCGGAGGCGGCGGCGCTTATCAAGCCGCTGCGCGGCCGCGTGGCGATCGGATTGCACCTGACCCTCACCGACCAGCGGGCCATCACCGGCCAGTCCAGCCTGGCGCCGGAGGGCCGGCTGCCGCCGCTCCGTTCGCTGGCATTGCCAGTCCTGCGCGGCCGTGTCGCCGACCGGGATGTCCATGCCGAGCTCGACGCCCAGTACAACCGCTTTGTCGAGGCGCTGGGCCACCAGCCCGACTTCGTCGATGGGCACCAGCACGTGCATTTCCTGCCGGTCGTACGCAAATGGCTGCTGGCGCGTTTTCCCGCGGACACGGGCCGGCCGATGCTGCGTGGCGCTCCTGCACCGGCAGCGATGCCGAAGGTCGCGGCGATCGCAGCACTGGCCCGGGGCTTCAATCGGTCGATGCAAGGCGCCGGTTTCATCGTCATGACGCCTCTTGCCGGCATCTACGATTGGCGGCAGCCGGAAAAGTTCGCGCCTGCGCTGCAGGCCGCCGTCGAGGCGTTGCCGCAAGAGGGGCTATTCATGTGCCATCCCGGCCATGTCGACGAAACGCTGCGCGCGCGAGATCCGATGCAAAGCGTGCGCACGGTCGAATTGGAGATCCTGGCCTCGGACGCTTTCGGCGCGAGCCTCGCCCGCGCCGGTGTCGAGATCATGGATGGCAGGGGATGAGCGGCGCCGACCAGCCCCGGCGTTCGACCGGCAACAAGATCGTCCGCTTTGCCATTGTCGGGCTCGCGAACACCGCCATCGACCTTGCCGGCTTTTTCCTGCTGCTCAAGCTGCATATCCCGCCGTTGCCCGCCAACGTCATCTCATGGTCGATCGCCGTCGTCTTCTCTTTCGTGGCAAATGGCTTCTGGTCGTTCGAGCGCAATCAAGCCATCCGGCTGCATGACGCCTTCCTGCGTTTCGCCTCGCTCGGGGCGCTGATTTCGCTCGGCGTCTCCAGCCTGTCGATCGCACTCTTTGCCGGCATCGCCGGCGTGTGGCCGGCAAAGATCGGCGGTGTCATTGTGGCGGCGGTGCTGAATTTCCTCGCCGCGCGCTGGTCGATTGAGGGTCGGGTGCTGAAATAGACCTGGATTTCCCTATTCCGCCGGTTCCACATTGGCGTAGGCGGCTTCCTCGAGCTCGCGCTTCAGCCGCGCTTCCTCGTGGGTCTTCGGCGTAACGAAACGGCCAAGCAGCAGATAGGCGACCGGCGTCAGGAAGAGCGTCGAGATGGTGGCCAGCCCCAGCCCGCCGACGATCACCCAGCCGAGCGCCACGCGCGCTTCGGCGCCCGCGCCGGCCGCCAGCACCAGCGGCACGCCGCCGAGCACGGTGCAGATCATCGTCATCATCACCGGCCGCAGGCGGATGGTCGAGGCCTGCTCGACCGCCTCGCGCACGCCGAGCCCGCGATCGCGCAGCTGGTTGGCGAACTCGACGATCAGGATGCCGTTCTTGGCCATGACGCCGACCAGCAGCACCAGGCCGATCTGGCTGTAGGCGTTGAGGCTGGTGCCAGACAGCAGCAGCGCGAAGATGGCGCAGGCGAGGCCGAGCGGCACCGTGGCCATGATGATGACCGCGCTGACGAAGCTTTCGAACTGGGCGGCCAGCACCAGAAGGATGATGACCAGCGCGAAACCGAAGATGGTGACCATGGCGCTGTTGGTCTCGCCCAGCGTCGCGGCTTCGGCCAGCGGCAGGATGCGGCTGCCAGGCGGCAAGAGCGGCGTGGCGATTTCCTCGGCGCGCGTCAGCGCATCACCAAGTGCGAAATTGCCGCTGAGGTTGGAGGTGATGGCCACCGACGGCTGCTGCTGTTCGCGCGACAGCGACGGCGGCACGGCGCGTTCGGTCAGCGTGGCGATGGTCGACATCGGCACGAAGCGGCCGTCAGCCGTCTTCAGGAAGATATTTTCCAGGTCGGTCGGATCGTTGATCGGGTTGGTGGTCGAGACCAGCTTCACGCCATAGCTGCGGTCGGCGATGTAGACGTCGACGACGTCGTTGCCGTCGAGCATGGCCTGCAAGGTATTGGCGAGGCCCGTAATGTCGATGCCGAGATCGGAGGCGCGCTCGCGGTCGATGGCGACGGCAAGCTGCGGCTGCGTCGGGTCGATGGACAGGCGCGGCGTCTGGAACCGCGGATCCTTCTGCATCTCGGCGATGATCCTGATCGCCGCGTCGCCGAGCGCCTTGCGGTCGTTGCCGACCAGCGCGAACTGCAGGCCGTTGCCGGCCCCGCGGATGCCGAGGCTGTTGGGCTGCACCGGGAAGATGCGCACGCTGGGCACCTGCCTGGTCAGCTGGCTGATCTCGGCCATGATTTCCTGCTGGCTGCGGCTGCGCTCGTTCCATGGCGCCAGCGTCATCACCATGAAGCCGGAGTTGTAGGAGCCGTTCTGACCGGCGTTCTCGAAGGTGGAGCGGATCTCGCCGGAATCGCGCATCGGCTGGATCAGCTTCTCGATCTTCCGCATCTGCTGCGTCGTGTAGTCGAGGCTGACGCCTTGCGGGGCATTGATGCGCAACAGCACCGCCGCGCGGTCCTCGGTCGGCGTCAGTTCCTGGCGGATGGTGCCGAACAGGGTGAAGGCGGTGCCGGCAAACAGCACCGCGACAAGCATCACGATCCAGGGCGCATCGAGGCAAGCGTGCAGGGCCCGCTTGTAGCCAGCGTTCAACGCGCCGCCGATACGGGCGCCGATGCCATGGCCGCCTTGATGATGCAGCGATGCGCTGGTCAGCATGCGCGAAGCGAGCATCGGGCAAAGCGTCAGCGCCACCACGCAGGACAGAAGCACCGACATGGCTAGCACGAAGCCGAATTCGCGGAACAGGCCGCCGGTCTGGCCGGGCAGGAACGAGATCGGCACGAAGACGGCGACCAGCGTCAGCGTCGTGGCGACGACGGCGAAGAACACCTCCCGCGCACCAAGCACGGCAGCGGCGCGGGGCCCCATGCCTTCGTTGCGGCGGCGCACGATGTTTTCCAGGACGACGATGGCGTCGTCGACGACAAGGCCCGTCGCCAGCACAAGCGCGAGCAGCGTCAGGATGTTAACCGAGAAGCCGGCCAGATAGATGGCGGCGATGGTGCCGATCATGGCGACCGGCATCGACAGGCCCGGGATCAGCGTGGCGCGCCAGTCGAGCAGGAAGGCATAGATGACGATCAGCACCATTGTCACCGACAGGCCGAGCGCGATCTCGACCTCGTGCACCGCGCCCTTGACGAACACGGCGTCGTCGCTGGTGATCTTGATCGCCATGCCCTTGGGCAGGTTCTGCTGCAGTTTGGCGATGGCGGCCTGGACGCCGGTCGAAATATCCAACGTGTTCGATTCCGCCTGGCGGATGATGCCGATACCGATGCCGGTCTTGCCGTCGGAACGCAGCGTGGTCTGGCCGACATCGGGGCCGAGCGTGACGGTGGCGACATCGCGGATGCGCGTCGTGCCGCCGATGATGATGGTTTCGAATTCCTCGGGGGTGGTCACATCAGCCGTGGTACGGACGATCAGGTCCTGGTTGGTCGTGGTGATCGACCCGGCCGGCGAATCGAAGGCGACCGAGGCAAGGGCCGCCCTGAGATCGGCGACGGTGAAGCCAAGACTGGCGAGCTTGTTCTGGTCGACATCGATGCGGAAGATCTTGTCGCGGCCGCCATAGACCTGGACGTCGGCGACGCCGGGCACGGCGGCTAGCTCATCCTCGATCTGATCCTGAACCACCACTGTCATGTCCTGGATCGACATGCTGTCCGAGGTCACCGCAAGCCGCATCACCGCGTCGGAATTGGCGTCCGCCTTGACGATGCGCGGCGGATCGGCGGTGTCCGGCATCTGGTTGGCGACGCGGCCGACGGCATCGCGCACATCGGAAGCAGCCACATTAAGGTCGATGCCGTCGCTGAATTCGATGGTGACGCGGCTCTGGCCAAAGGAGGAGGAAGAAGAGATCGACTTGACGCCGGAGACGCGGGCGACCGCACCCTCGATCGTGTCGGTCAGCTCGCGGTCAACGGTTTCGGCGGCCGCCCCTTCGAAGGTGGTCGTGACCGTGACCACAGCGCGGTCGACGTCGGGCAGTTCGCGGACCTCCACGCCATAGAAGGCGGCGAGGCCGGCAACCGCGATGAGCACGTTCAGCACGAAGGCCATGACCGGCCTGCGGATGAACAGGGCGGTGAAGCCGGTATCGCTGGCGGCGTTGACGGTACCGGTCATGAGCCTTCGGCGGTATTGGCGTTGCGCTGGTCCTGGCCGGCGATGCGGACCTCGCCGCCTTCGCTGACGCTTTGCGTGCCTTCGGTGACCACCATGTCGCCGCTGTCGATCTCGGCATCGATCAGCACGGTCTCGGTGTTGCGCTGGATGATGCGCACCGGCACGCGCTTGGCCTTGCCATCCTCGATCTGCCAGACATAGGCGCCGTCCGACCCCCACAGGATCGCCAGCGGACTGACGGCGGGATAGGTTTCGCCGGGGAATTTCATGGTGATGGAGAACGACATGCCGGCGCGCAGCGAATCGGCCGGATTGCCGATCTTGGCCTTGACCAGCAGCGTGCGGCTCTTCTCGTCGATATGGTTGTCGATGGCTGACACCGTGCCGGTATAGGCGTTGCTCGGATTGGCGATCGGCGTCGCCGTCAATTGCGCACCAACCTTGACGGCGGCGGCGAAGCGCTCAGGCACCTGGAAATCGACCAGGATCGAGGAGCGGTCGTCGAGGGTGGCGATCGCCGACTGGGTGGTGACATAATTGCCGGCCGAGATCGGCAGGATGCCGACAGTGCCCGATATAGGCGCCAGAACGGAGCGGCGCCGTAGCGCGAGCTCCGCGTCCTGAAGCGCCAGTTTGGCGTTCGCCAGTGCCACTTCGGCATCGGCCACGGCGACCGGCGTCGCGGCATTGGAGGCGCGCAGCGACTTGACGCGATCGAGCTTGGACTGGGCATCCTGCAAAGCGAGCTTGGCCCGGTCCAGAGCGATGATCTCGGTTTCGGAATCGAGCGCCGCGATGATCTGTCCTTTGTCGACATGAGTGCCGGATTCCACCAGCAGTTCGGCGAGGCGGCCTGAACTGTAGGGATTGACGGTCACAGAAGCGTTGGCACGGCCGGTGCCGATCGCCTGCAGGCGATCGTTGATGATCGCCGAGGCGGCCGGCGATGCAACGATGGTGGCGATCCGGGCGCCGCTGCGTCCCGCCTGCCGGGAGCCGCCCGCCGCCGCATCCTTTGTTGGAGGTGTCGCGCCATAAGCCCAGTCGATGCCCCAGCGCGCCAGCACTTCGGGAGCGCCGGGATAGAAGCGAGCCCAGGCAGCCGCGGCGGCGACCACGATAACAAATGCAAGGGCAATCTGTTTCCGGCTCGGCATCGATACTCCAGCGGCAAGGATGTCGGCCGGTTCCCGGTGGAAGCGGACGCGGCGACGATACGGGCTGGCGGCGGAACCGGCCAAGCCACATCCCGGTATCACTGGTTTATGGCAATTATCACGCAATCGTGCACATTAAATCTCGGTAACGTGAAGGCGGGGCGGTCTTCGGGTTGGCTGCGATTTGCCCGGGATCGGCGCCTGGGTCCGCTTCCCTTTGTTTGGCGCAATTCCAGACGGGAAACCGTTTCACGGGGTTTCCCGGGATCGGGCTAGCGCAGACCTTCCATCTCGCGGATGCGCCGGGCGCCGTCGGCCTCGAGCTGTCTCGTGACGGCGCCGATCAGCGTTTCGGCGACGACGAAAAGCGCGGCCGAGGAATCCCATGCGGAAGGCACCGCCGTCCGTCCGGCGATGACGTGGCGGGCAAAACGGGCGATCGGCGACAGCCACTGGTCGGTGAAGAGCACAATCTGAACGCCGCGCTGATGCGCCTTTTCGGCGAAGCGGACGAGGCTGTCCTGGTAGCGCCTGATGTCGAAGATCACCAGCACGTCGCGCTTGCCCATGTCGATCAACCGGTCGCGCCACATGCTCTCCTGTCCGGCAAGGTGAAAGACATCGGGCTGGATGACGGCGAGGTGGGCCGCCATGTAGCGTGCCAGCGGGTCGGTGAAGCGACCGCCGATCAGGAAGGTCTTGCCACGCCGATCGGCAAGCCGCGCCGCGATATCGTCGAGCTGCCTGTCGGAGAGGTGCCGGAAGGTCTCGCGCATGTTGTCGAGCGTCGCTTCCAGCATCGGGGATACGGCGCTGCCGCCGGGCGAGGGCGGGTTGAGCGTCCGTATCGCCGGCGATTGAAGTTGCGCGGCCAGTTCGTCCTGCAGGCTCGACTGGAATTCCGGGTAGTTCTGGAAACCAAGCCGGGCAACGAAGCGCAGGATCGTCGGCGAGGAGACGCCGGCGGCGGCCGAGAATTCGGCGACCGTCTTCAGGCCGATCATCGGATAGCTGGCGATCAGCGTCTGGGCGGCGCGCCGTTCGCCCGCTGGCATCGTGCCGACGCGGTCGGCGATCAGTTCGGCAATGCTGGAAATCATCTTTTCCCCCACGCAATGGCCTCGCTAATGAGATCGCATTTGACAAAGCCGGATAAACTGTATGAAATCATTCACAGGGGCGCAATGAGACAAAATACGTAACATACGGTACAGCGCTCCCCGGGGACGGCAGACTATGGAGCAAGCACGGCCCGCCAGCCTTGCATCGTCTGATACCGTAGGGGTAACCAATCCCCGCGGATCGAGCCCTTTCGTACTGACCTGCGATCACGCTTCCAACTTCCTGCCCGCCGAATTCGGCACGCTCGGCCTCGCCGCCGAGGACCTGTCCCGCCACATCGCCTGGGATCCCGGCGCGTTGCCGGTTGCATTGCGCATGGCGCAGGCGCTGGATGCGACGCTGGTTGAAACCCGCATTTCGCGTCTCGTCATCGACTGCAACCGGCCGCTCGACGCGCCGGACCTTGTGCCGCCGGTCAGCGAGACGACAGCCATACCGGGCAATACCGGCCTGTCGGAAAAACAGCGTGCGGCGCGGGTCGCCCTGTCCTGGCAGCCTTTTCATGGTGCCATCGAGCGCATCGTCGAAGACCGGCTGGCGCGCGGACAGGAGACGCTTCTGGTTTCCGTGCATTCCTTCACGCCGGTCTACAAGGGCCGCAACCGACCCTGGCATATCGGCATCATCCATGACGAGGACCGACGGCTGGCGTCTCCGCTGATATCGGCGCTGCGGCGGCTTGCCGGCGTCACCGTCGGCGTCAACGAACCCTATTCGCCTGCCGACCGCGTCTATTTCACGCTGGAACGGCATGCGCGCTCGCGTGGGCTGCCCTGCGCGATGATCGAAATCCGCAACGATGAAATCTCCGGCGAGACCGGGCAGCGGAAATGGGCGGATCTGCTCACAGGCATTTTTTCGAATCTGGAGCCCGAGGAGGCCAGGGGCTCTCGATCAAGTGCAGTTGGAAAGTCAGTTCAATCGGCCAGCCAAGAATAAGGGGACTTCAGATGACAGCACCGGGTTATACCGAAGTTGACAAGGCGGAGGACATAAAAGTCCTCCACAACATGGGCTACGCCCAGGAACTGGAGCGGCGGCTCAGCCGCTTTTCGAATTTCGCCGTTTCCTTCTCCATCATCTGCATCCTGTCGGGCGGCATCAACTCGCTGGCGCAGGCCACGTCCGGGGCCGGCGGTATCGGCATCGGCATCGGCTGGCTGGTTGGCTGCTTCATATCGCTGACCTTCGCGGTCGCCATGTCACAGATCAGCTCGGCCTATCCGACGGCCGGCGGCCTTTATCACTGGGGCTCGATCCTCGGCAATCGCGGCACCGGCTGGGTCACAGCCTGGCTCAACCTGCTCGGCCTCATCACCGTGCTCGGCGCCATCAATGTCGGCACCTGGACGTTTTTCGTCGGCGCCTTCGGACCTGCGCTCGGCATCGAGGGCACGCTGACCAACCAGATGATCTTCCTGATCATCATCACCGGCGCCCAGGCGCTGATCAACCATCTGGGCATCAAGCTGACGGCGAAGCTCACCGACTTTTCGGGCTACCTGATCTTCTTCGGCGCGATCCTGATCGCGGTGGTCTGCCTGATTTCGGCCGAACACTGGGATTTCAGCCGGCTGTTCACATTCCACAACTATTCCGGCGATGCCGGCGGTGGCGTGTGGCCGTCGGTGTCGAATGCCTGGGTGTTCGCCCTTGGCCTTTTGCTGCCGATCTATACGATCACCGGCTATGATGCCTCGGCGCATACCTCCGAGGAAACGATCAAAGCAGCCAGTTCCGTGCCTCGCGCCATGGTGATGTCGGTTATCTGGTCGGCATTGTTCGGCTATCTTTTCCTTGTCGCCTTCGTACTGATGATCCCCAATATGGACGACGCCGCCAAGCAGGGCTGGAACGTGTTCTTCTGGGCTTTCGACCAGCGCGTCAGTCCCGGCGTCAAGGAGTTCGTCTACCTCGTCGTGTTCGTTGCCCAGTTGCTCTGTGGCCTCGCCACCGTGACCTCGGCTTCGCGCATGATCTTCGCCTTCTCGCGTGATGGCGGCCTGCCCGGCTCGGGGGCACTCGCCAAGGTCAGCCCGACCTACCGCACGCCGGTGGCGGCGATCTGGACGGCGTCGATCCTGTCGGTGCTGTTCGTCTGGGGCTCGACACTGGTTTCGGTCGCCGGCACCTCGGCCTACACGATCGTGGTGTCCTGCACCGTTATCTTCCTGTTCCTCTCCTTCATCGTGCCGATCGTGCTTGGCATGCTGGCCTGGGGAACGCCGAAGTGGGACAAGATGGGGCCGTGGAACATGGGCCGCGGCGTCTTCATGCTGTTCGGCTTCCTGTCGATCGTGTCGATGGTCCTGATCTTCGTCATCGGCATTCAGCCGCCGAACGACTGGGCTCTCTACATAACCGTCGGTTTCTTCATCCTGACGGCGATCGTCTGGTTCGCCTTCGAGCGCAACCGCTTCCAGGGTCCGCCGCTCGGAGACATCATCGCGGCACGCCAGGCGGCGATCAAGGCGGCCGAGATGGCCGTCGGCGAGACCGGCCACTGACACTTCGCCTCAAGCTCATGGCCGGCCTCGCGCCGGCCATGGCTGCGTTTATCCCTTCAAGCGAAAAGCATTTGGAGTGCCGCAGGAATGGCCGGAAATTTCTCGTTCGATCAGTTGAAGAAAGCGATCTCAAACGGTGAGATCGACACGGTGCTGGCTTGCATCGTCGACATGCAGGGCCGGCTGGCGGGAAAGCGGTTCCTGGCGCAGTACTTCGTCGATTCCGCGTATGACGAAACGCATGGCTGCAATTATCTGCTCGCCGCCGACATCGATATGGAGCCGGTGCCAGGCTACAAAGCGGCAAGCTGGTCGAAGGGTTATGGCGACTTCGTCATGAAGCCGGACCTTGCGACGCTGCGGCGCATTCCATGGCTGGACAAGACCGCCCTGGTGATCTGCGATGTGCTCGACCACCACACCCATGACGACCTGCCGCATTCGCCGCGCGCGATCCTGAAGAAGCAGGTCAAGCGGCTGACGGAGCGCGGCTATATCGGCTATTTCGCCTCCGAGCTCGAATTCTACCTTTTCAACGAGACCTACGATTCCGCCCGCAAGAAGCACTGGCAGGGTCTCGACACCGCCTCGCCCTATATCGGCGACTACCAGATCGGCATCACTACCAAGGAAGAAGGTGTCATGCGCCGGCTTCGCAATGAGATGGAAGCGGCCGGCATTCCGATCGAGAATTCCAAGGGCGAATGGGGTCCCGGCCAGGAAGAGATCAACGTGCGCTACGCCGAGGCGCTCGACATGGCCGACCGCCACGTCATCCTGAAGAACGGCGCCAAGGAGATCGCCGAGTCCGAGGGCAAGGCCATCTCGTTCATGTCCAAGTACAATTACGGGCTCGCCGGCAATTCCAGCCACATCCACAATTCGCTATGGAGCGCCGACGGCAAGACGCCGCTGTTCTTCGATAAAAAGGCCGACTGGACGCTATCGACGCTCGGCCAGCAATGGGCGGCGGGGCAGCTCAAATATGCCAAGGAGTTCACCTGGTTCCTGGCGCCCTACATCAATTCCTACAAGCGCTTCCAGGCCGGCACCTTCGCTCCGACTAAGATCATGTGGAGCGAGGACAACCGCACCGCCGGCTTCCGCCTGTGCGGCGAGGGCACCAAGGGCATCCGCATGGAGTGCCGCATCGGCGGCGCCGATCTCAACCCCTATCTCGCCTTCGCGGCGCTGATCGCGTCAGGCCTTGCCGGCATAGATGAGAAACTGGAGCTGCAAAAACCGTTCGTCGGCGATGCCTATCAGGCATCTCGTTTGCCGGAGATCCCGAAAACCCTGCGCGATGCCACCGAGACGCTGGCGAAGTCGAAGATGCTGAAGCAGGCGCTCGGCGAGGACGTGCTCGAACACTACGTGCATACCGCGAAATGGGAACAGTTCGAATACGACCGCCGGATTACAGATTGGGAACTGCACAGAGGGTTCGAGCGATATTAAAACTTTATACAGCTTTAATGTTGACAATGCAGTGAGACTGAGGCCATATGAGACCTGTAAAATTGCAATGTGCTGCATTGAGGAGTTTGCAATGTCGAAATATGCGCCGCTCAAGGACTTTCTCGTTGCCCAAGATGTAGATCGTGTGCCGATGTCGTTTGCTGAAATCGAGAAAGTGCTCAATCTGCCACTGCCCGCATCGAAGCAATACCCTGCATGGTGGAGCAACAATCCGAGCAACAATCCCATGACAAGGGAATGGCTTGAAGCCGGGTTCGAGACCGAATCCGTCAACGTAGGCAGTGGGAAACTGGTCTTTCGCCGCGTTCGCAAAGCGCCCATTTCGACGCCGCCCAGCGGTAGCGCGGCTGCGCCAAAGGAGGCGCGTCCGGACCGCCACCCCGGTTTTGGTTTCATGAAGGGCTTGATAACAATTGAAGCCGGATTTGATGTTACCAAACCTTTCGACGATGAGCCCTGGGACCGGGGCTATCTGGGCGGCGAAGCTCAGGCACGCGATGGCAAACGCGCGGTGCGTAAATGAGTGAAGAGCCGAGCCTGCTTCTGGATACATGCGCGATGATCTTTATCGCGAACGACAGTCAAATTGATCCGCACGCAAGCCGGGAGATTTCGGAGGCGGCCTATGACGGTCGTCTCTATCTCTCCCCGATGTCGGCATGGGAGATCGGAATCGGTGTGGCCAAGGGCCGGCTCAACCTGCCATTGGCGCCACTTGATTTCGTGGAGCGATTCATCGAGCGAATGTCAGCAAAGCTCAGCGTTATTTCACCAGCCATTCTGATTGCGTCTTCCAACTTGCCTGGCCCGCCTCATGGCGATCCCATGGATCGGATACTGATGGCAAGTGCGAGAGCCTTGGACATGGTTCTGGTGACGCGAGACGAGCCCATCCTTCGCTATGGCCGCAATGGCCATCTGCGTACACTAGCCTGCTAACTTGGAGCATCCTTTGGAAACGGTAAGACTCAAATCCCCCATCGATGGCTCGATCTATGCCGAGCGGCCCGTGGCGACGGACCAGGCGATCAATGCCGCGGTCGAGCGCGCCAAGGCGGCGCAGGAGAAGTGGGCCGAGACGCCGATCGTCGAGCGCGGCAAATACATGCTCGCCATGCTCGAAGCGCTGGTCTCGATGACCGACGAGATCGTGCCGGAGATCGCCTGGCAGATGGGGCGGCCTGTCCGCTATGGCGGCGAGTTCGGCGGTGTCAAGGAACGCACCAACTATATGGTCGAGATCGCCGAGGCGGCGCTGAGACCGGTGCCGGCCTCTAATCCCAAGGACGGGTTCCGCCGCTATGTGAAGAAAGATCCGCTCGGCGTGGTCATGGTGATCGCGCCGTGGAACTACCCTTATCTGACCGCCGTGAACACCATCGTGCCGGCGCTGATGGCCGGCAACGCCGTCATCTTGAAGCACGCGGCGCAGACGCTGCTGGTCGGTGAACGCTTCCAGCAGGCGTTCGACAAGGCCGGCCTGCCAAAGGGTGTGTTCCAGAATATCGTGCTGAACCATGCTCAGACGGAAAAGCTGCTCGGCTCCGGCAAGATCGATCATGTCAACTTCACCGGCTCGGTCGGCGGCGGCCGTGCCATCGAAAGGGCGGCTGCAGGCACCTTCATGACGCCCGGCCTCGAACTCGGCGGCAAGGATCCCGCCTATGTGCTGCCCGACGCCAAGATGGACCATGCGGTGGCCAATCTGGTCGATGGCGCTTTCTACAATTCCGGCCAGTGCTGCTGCGGCATCGAGCGTGTCTATGTGCACGAAAAGGTCTATGACGAATTCGTCGAAGGCTTTATCGCCGAGACCAGGAACTATGTCGTCGGCAATCCTCTGGAGCAGGCGACGACGATGGGACCGATGGCGCAGGCGCGCTTCGCCGACCTGATCCGCGAGCAGAAGGCCGAAGCGCTGCGCAAGGGCGCCAAGGCACACATCAACATGAAGGTCGCTAACGACAAGAGCGGCTCACCCTATCTGGCCCCGGAGGTGCTGACCGAGGTCGACCATCAGATGAGCGTCATGCGCGAGGAGAGCTTTGGCCCGATCGTCGGCATCATGAAGGTTCGCAACGACGAGGAAGCGATCGCGCTGATGAACGACAGTCCCTATGGGCTGACGGCCTCGATCTGGACGCGCGACACCGAGCATGCGGTGGCGATCGGCAACCGCGTCGAGACCGGCACGGTGTTCATGAACCGCTGCGACTACCTCGATCCGGCGCTGGTCTGGACCGGCGTCAAGAACACCGGCAAGGGCGCGGCACTGTCAGCCATCGGCTACGACAATCTGACCCGGCGGAAATCCTTCCACCTGCGCGAAGCCATCTGATTTTTCGAAAGACAAGCAATGACCAAACTGATCTCCAAATGGAACTACCCCACCACTGTCCGCTTCGGCGCCGGACGCATCAAGGAACTGCCCGAGGTGCTGGCGGCAACCGGCATCAAGCGGCCCTTGTTCGTCACCGATCCGGGCCTGGCGAAACTGCCTGTCGTCGCCTCGACGCTGAAGATCCTCGACGATGCCATGGTTCCCTATGGCGTCTTCTCGGAGGTGAGGCCGAACCCGGTGGAATCCAATCTGACCGCCGGTATCGAAGTGTTCAAGAAGGGCAAGCACGACGGCGTCATCGCCTTTGGCGGCGGTTCGGCGCTCGACCTCGGCAAGCTGATCGCCTTCCAGGCCGGCCAAACGCGGCCGGTGTGGGATTTCGAGGATGTCGGCGACTGGTGGACGCGCGCCAATTCGGACGCCATCGCTCCGATCATCGCAGTACCGACCACCGCTGGCACCGGCTCGGAAGTCGGCCGTGCCGGTGTCATCACCAATGAGGCGACGCACACCAAGAAGGTCATCTTCCATCCCAAGCTGTTGCCGGCGATCGTGATCGCCGATCCGGAATTGTCGGTCGGCATGCCGGCCTTCATCACCGCCGGCACCGGCATGGACGCGCTCGCCCATTGCCTGGAAGCCTATTGCGCGCCGGGCTACCATCCGATGGCTGACGGCATCGCGGTCGAGGGTGTGCGCCTGGTGTTCGAGAACCTGCCAAAGGCCTTTGCCAACGGCAAGGACCTGGTCGCGCGCGCCCATATGATGAGCGCCGCCGCCATGGGCGCCACGGCCTTCCAGAAGGGGCTGGGCGCCATCCACTCGCTGTCGCATCCGATCGGCGCGCTCTACGACACCCATCATGGCATGACCAACGCCGTGTTCATGCCTTATGTGCTCGCCTTCAATCGCGACTCCATCGAGGAGTGCATTTCCCGCCTCGCCGCCTATTGCGGCATCAAGGGCGGCTTCGACGGCTTCGCCAAGGCGATCATCAGGCTGCGCAAGGACCTGAAGGTGCCGCACGCCCTGCCGGGCCTGATCAAGGGGCTCGACATGGACAAGAAGCGCAAGGCGCTGATCGCCGACATGGCGGTGGTCGATCCAACGGCCGGGGGCAACCCGGTCAAGCTGACCAAAAAGGCGGCGCTGACCTTGCTCGAAAACGCCATCGCGGGCACCGTCTGAAGCACTTTTCGCGCATCGAGTTGATCTGGAAATGGGGCAGGGAAACAAGGGGAGGCGATGCAGGACAGGGCAGAAACTAGTTAGCCGGAAAAAGATACGCCGGCCAATTGCTACACAAGGTTAAAAAGAGTTTACTTTTTCGCACTGCGGGCCGCCGGTTTCACAAAGCTTTCATCTGGCTGTCACATGAAACCGATACCGCATCGCAGGCGTCCAACGGCGTCAGTTCAACGGAGAGAACACATGTTCAAATTCACGGGGAAGGTGCTTTCCCTTTCGGCCGCGACCCTCATGGTGTCGTCGGTGATTTCGTCCGCGGCTTCGCTGGACGATCTCGTCAAGGCTGCAAAGGCTGAAGGCCAGCTCACGACCATCGCCCTGCCGCATGACTGGTGCGGCTATGGCGACGTCATCGCCGGCTTCAAGGCGAAGTATCCGGGAATCACCATCAACGAACTCAATCCCGACGCCGGCTCCGGCGACGAAGTCGAGGCGATCAAGGCCAACAAGGATAACAAGGGCCCGCAGGCTCCCGACGTCATCGACGTTGGCCTGTCCTTCGGTCCGACCGCCAAGGCCGATGGCCTGTTGATGCCTTACAAGGTATCGACCTGGGACTCGATCCCGGACAGCGCCAAGGATGCCGATGGCGCCTGGTACGGCGACTATTACGGCGTTCTGTCGTTCATGGTGAATAAGGACCTGATCAAGGAATCGCCGAAGGACTGGGCCGATCTCCTGAAGCCGGAATTCGCCAACGCGGTGGCCGTCGCTGGTGACCCGCGCGCCTCGAACCAGGCCATCCAGGCGGTGTATGCCGCCGGCCTGTCGTCGGGTGCCGCTGCTGGTCAAGCCGCCGGCACCGCTGGCCTCGACTTCTTCAAGAAGCTCAACGCCGCTGGCAATTTCGTCCCGGTCGTCGGCAAGCCTGCGACGCTGGCACAGGGCCAGACCCCGATCCTGATCAACTGGGATTATAACGCCCTTGCTGGCCGCGACACGCTGAAGGGCAACCCGCCCGTCGACGTCGTCGTGCCGAAGAGCGGCGTTGTCGCCGGTGTCTACGTGCAGGCGATCAGCGCTTTCGCTCCGCATCCGAATGCGGCCAAGCTCTGGATGGAATACCTCTATTCCGACGAAGGCCAGGTCGGCTGGCTGAAGGGCTATTGCCACCCGATCCGCTTCAACGATCTCGCCAAGAACGGTAAGATCCCGGCTGACGTGCTGGCCAAGCTGCCTCCGGCTGAAGCCTACGCTTCCGCTGCCTTCCCGACGCTCGACGAGCAGGGCAAGGCCAAGGAAGCCATCAGCAAGAACTGGGACGCCGTTGTCGGCGCCAACGTCAAGTAAGGTTTGAAATTGACCGGGCGGCTGTGAGGCCGCCCGGCTTTTCCTCGAAGACGGTAGCCGGCGCATGACCGATCTTACGCTTTCAAATCAGTCGCTTGCCACCAGGCCCGCGCCGCCGAACGAGGCGACTGCTTTCCGCTTGCCGACGCAATGGATCGGCGTGGCGCCGTTCTTTATCTTCGCCCTGATGTTCCTGATCCTGCCGACGATCTATCTCGTCGTGGGGGCGTTCCAGACCGGCGACGGTCGATTTACGCTGGATAACATCCTGCAGCTGGTCAGTGACCCATCGATCAGCGCTTCCTACTGGGTTTCGATCAAGATCAGTTTCTGGTCGTCCATCATCGGCGCCTTTGCCGGGCTTGCGATAGCCATCGCCATCGTGCGCGGCGGACTTCCAAGCTGGACGCGCTCCGCGACCCTGACCTTTTCGGGCGTCGCGTCGAATTTCGCCGGTCTGCCGCTGGCCTTCGCCTTCCTGGCGACACTCGGCCGTGTCGGCATCGTCACGACGCTGCTGCGTGATGTCCTCAATATCAACATCTATGCGATGGGCTTCAATTTCCTCACCACATCGGGGCTGATCGCCGTCTATCTGTTCTTCCAGATTCCCCTGATGGTGGTCATCATCGTGCCGGCCATCGACGGCTTGAAGAAAGAATGGGGGGAGGCGGCGGCCACGCTCGGCGCCACGCAGTCGCAATATTGGCGCATGGTGGTCATACCGGTGATATGGCCGAGTTTCCTCGGCACCGTCATCCTTCTGTTCGCCAATGCCTTCGGCGCCATTGCCACCGCCTATGCGTTTGCCGGCCCGGCACTCAACATCGTTCCCATCAAGCTCTATTCGCAGATCAACGGCGATGTGCTGCACAACCCGCAGCTCGGATATGCCATCGCCTTCGGCATGATCGTCATCACGGGCTTGGCCAACGTCTTCTACATCTGGTTCCGGACTCGCTCCGAGAGGTGGCTCAAATGAAGTCGGGCAAATTCTGGGCCTGGGTCGTCTTTATCGTCGGCGCTGCCTACTTCTTCATTCCGCTGATGGCAACGGTCGAATTCTCGCTGCGCATGCGGCGCGGCGTCCATTCCTTCGATGCCTATCAGATCGTGTTGGGCGATGCGCGCTTCCAGTCGACCTTCCTGTATTCGGTGATCGCTGCCATCTTCACCATCATCCTCGGAATCCTGATCGTGGTGCCGGCTGCATACTGGATCCGGCTGCGTCTGCCTCAGCTCAGGCCGATCGTCGAGTTCATCACATTGTTGCCGCTGGTCATACCGGCCATCGTCATCGTCTTCGGCTACATCAGGATGTACGGTTCGAATTCGCCGCTGCCGTTCCTGGGAAGCAATATGGGCGCGAACGCCTTGCTGGTGATCGGCTATGCGACGTTGTCGCTGCCTTACATGTATCGCGCAGTCGACACCGGGCTGCGCACAATCGACGTGCGGACATTGACGGAAGCAGCACAGATCCTGGGCGCGGGCTGGTCGACGATCATCGGCCGGGTTATTCTGCCCAATGTGCTGATCGCGGTGTTGTCAGGGGCGTTCCTGACCTTCGCGATCGTTATCGGCGAGTTCACCATGGCGAGCCTGCTCAACCGGCCGGCCTTCGGCCCTTACCTGCAGAACATCGGCGCCAACCGCGCCTATGAGCCGGCAGCCCTTGCCATCATCGCGTTTGCCATCACCTGGGGCTGCATGTCGCTCATCCAGATCCTGTCCCGCTTCGCGCCGAAATCGGCGAACCGCCCGAATTGACCGAAAAGCACTGACCTGAGAGAAAAAGCCATGGCCGAGCCATTCCTGTCCATCCAGCATGTGCGAAAGTCCTACGGTACCAACACCGTGGTCCAGGATTTCAGCCTCGACGTCGAGCCGGGCGAGTTCGTCTCGTTCCTCGGACCGTCCGGTTGTGGCAAGACCACGGTGCTGCGCATGGTTGCCGGCTTCGAGGAGCCGTCGGCCGGTAAGATCGTCGTCGCCGGCAAGGACATCACCCGGCTGAAGCCCAACCAGCGCAATGTCGGCATGGTGTTCCAGGCCTACGCGCTGTTCCCGAACCTCACCGTGGCGCAGAACATCGCTTTCGGCCTGAAGGTTGCCGGCATGCCCAAGGCCGACGCCGACAAGCGCGTGGCCGAGATGCTCGACATGATCAAGCTGCCGCAGATGGCCGACCGTTATCCCTACCAGCTCTCGGGCGGCCAGCAGCAGCGTATCGCGCTGGCGCGTGCGATCGCGCCGAAGCCGAAGCTGCTGCTGCTCGACGAACCGCTGTCGGCGCTGGACGCCAAGGTGCGCGTTTCGCTGCGCGAGGAAATCCGCTCGATCCAGAAGAAGCTCGGCATCACCACCATTTTCGTCACGCACGACCAGGAAGAAGCGCTGTCGATCTCCGACCGCATCGCGGTCATGTATGGCGGCAAGGCCGAGCAGGTTGCCACGCCGTTCGAGATCTACAACCGGCCGGCGACCAAGTTCGTCGCCAACTTCGTCGGCACGCTCAACGTTCTCGAGGGCAAGGTCACCGATGCCGCATCAGGCAAGGTGCAGGTCAACACGCAGGAAGTCGAGTTGAAGGGCAAGCTCAACGGCTCGAAGTCCGGCGATACGCTGGCGCTGGCGCTGCGGCCAGAGGCAATTTCGCTCGGCCGTCAGCCCGGCCGCGATTCCAGCCTGTCCGGCGAGATTTCCGAAGTGCATTTCCTCGGTTCGGTAATCCGGGTCCGCGTCGGTATCGGCGGCAACACGGTGTCGCTCGACACGTTCAACAACTCGGCGACGCCGCCGCCCGCCGTTGGCGAGAAGGCTGAGATTTCGTTCTCGTCGGGCGATATGCTGGTGTTGCATTAGCTCGATGGTATGAGCCTAAGCGAACGGGGTTAGCCCCAGATTTCGGCGGCAGCGTCGTCGGATTTGCGATGCTGTTCAATCCAGCCGGGATTACGGCGGCAACGATGCCAACACATGGTTGGACGCATTCATTATTCCCGCCCCTCTCAGGCGTCGGCAAGCGGCATCCGGCAAGCGGCGTCAAGCCGATGCGATGAACCGGCTGGGATAATCTCCTGGACAGCGGGCAAGGCTCCATCCGCGGCGATTTCAGGCGCATTGCTGGAGGGCTTGAGTTTGATGGCCAATCCACCGCATGCTGCATGCATATCTGCGCCAGCAATCCCACGGATGTAACAGCCCATGGCTCTTTTCGAACTGACGCTAGTCCTGCTTTTGACGGCCGTTGCATTGACGGCGCTGTCGCGACGGCTGGAGATCCCCTATCCGTCCCTGCTGGCCCTAGCTGGGGTTGCTATTGCCTTCGTGCCTGGCACACCGACCATCGAAATCGATCCGGAACTGGCGCTTGCGCTGTTCATTGCGCCGGTGCTTCTGGATTCCGCCTATGACACCTCGCTGCGCGACCTGAAGCGCTACAGGCTGTCGTTGGTGATGCTGGCGCTCGGCGCTGTCGTCTTCACCACGGCCGTCGTCGCCTTCGTCGGCTGGAAGATGGCCGGTCTGCCGATCGCGGCGGCGATCGCGCTCGGCGCCATCGTTGCTCCGCCAGATGCGGTGGCGGCAAGCGCGGTTCTCGGACAATTCAAGGTGCCGCACCGCATCACCGCCATTCTCCAGGGCGAGAGCCTGCTCAACGACGCCACCGCGCTGCTGATCTACCGGCTGGCGGTTTCGGCGGCACTCGGCTCGATCACGCTGAGCAACGCCGTTCCAACGATCCTGCTGTCGACCATCGGCAGCCTCGTGGCGGGTTATCTGCTTGGCCGCTTCTCGCTGTTGACGCTGTCCCGGATCGAGGATGCGGCAAGCAGCACCGTGGTGCAGTTCGCCGGGACGTTCGGGGTGTGGATCCTGGCGGACAGGCTCGGGCTGTCCGCCATCATCACCATCGTCGTCTACGCCATCACCATCGCGCGCAGGGCGCCGCGCCATATGTCGGCGAGACGCCGCGTCAGCACCTATTCGGTCTGGGAGTCGGCGGTGTTCGTGCTCAACGTGCTGGCTTTCGTGCTGATGGGCCTGCAGGCACGATCGATCGTCGGCCGTCTCTCCGGCGATGGGCAAGGCGAAGCTTTTCTCTTTGCAGCGACGGTGCTGGCCGTTGTCATCGTGGCACGCCTTTTCTGGGTGGCGAGTTACGTTGCGATCATCCGATGGTTTGCCCGCTTCGGCGGCGAAGAGCGGAGGAGCGATGCGCCGACGTTTCGCGGCTCCGTGCTCGTCGGCTGGTGCGGCATGCGGGGGCTGGTGACGCTGGTGGTGGCCATTGCGCTGCCGGCCGGCTTTCCCGGTCGCGATCCGATCGTGCTTGCCGCCTTCGCGGTGGTCCTGGGCACGCTGGTATTGCAAGGGATGAGCCTGAAGCCGCTGCTGCGGATACTCGACTTCGAACGGGACACGACGATAGACCGCGAAGTGGCCCAGGCTCGCGTCGCCGTCATGCAGGCCGCGCTAGATGTGTTGAGCCGCAAGACATCGGTCGCGGCGGCCGTGGTGCGCGAGCAGTATGAGGCCCAACGCGTGATCGCGCAAAACCCTGATGACGCACAGGCGGCAACCGAATACGACCGGCTGCGCCTCTACGCCATCGACCGCCAACGCGACACGCTGGAGGAATTGCGCAGCAACGGCACGATCGGCGACGAAGCCTATCATCGCCTGGAAGAAGAGATCGACTGGTCGGAACTGGCGGCGTCTCCGGCTGGCCGTTTCCAGCCGTTGACGACGGATTAGGACGGTTCATCGCCAGAGGTGTCACACGCCGTTTCCGGCGTGTGGAGGATATCGGAACGGTCCGGAATCGGTGCATGATCGCACAACGGGCGGGAGGCTTCTGGCACAAGCCGCATCCATTCTCCTGCACATTGCAACCAATCCGCCGAACCGCTACTGCCATGATGGAAAATAAGCCGGATAAGCAATGAAGCTGGTCAGTTACAACATCCAGTACGGATTCGGCAGCGACGAGCGCTACGATCTTTCGCGCGCGGCACGCATCGTCGACGGCGCCGACATCATTGCCCTGCAGGAGGTGGAGCGGCACTGGCAACGCAGCAATTTCGACGACCAGCCGGAACTGCTTTCACGCCTGCTGCCAGACTATTACTGGGTCTACGGGCCGGCCTTCGACATGGATGCCAGCGAGCGGCGCGACGGGCGCCTGGTCAACCGGCGGCGGCAGTTCGGCACCATGGTGCTGTCGAAGCTGCCGATCGTGTGGTCGCGGCTGCATGCGCTGCCGATGCGCCGCACGCTGCGGCCGCTCAACACCCGCAATGCCGCGCTGGAATGCATGATCCGTACGCCGGCCGGCCCGGTGCGCGTGCTGTCGTTGCATCTCGCGCACATCGCGGCTGAAGAACGGCTGGAGCAGATCGACCACCTGCTCGCCGAACATCGCCGGGCGCCCACCGACGGCGGGCCATGGAGCGGCGTCGATGACGAGCCTTCGCGCAACTGGACCAGCGGCGAAGCCGAGCCGGAAAATCCGCCGGCGGCGATCTGGATGGGCGATTTCAACATGGAGCCGGGCAGCGCCGAATATCGCCGCATCGTCGGCAGCACGCCCTACCATCGGGGTGCCGCCTATCTCGATGGTTTCGTCGATGCCGCCGCCGTGGCGATCGAAGCGGCGGCTGATTTCCACACGCATGAGAAGATCATCGACGGCAGGCTGGCAAAGCGCCGGCTCGACCATTGTTTCATCGGCGGCATGTTCGCCGAGCGGGTGCGTTCGGTCGAATCCGATATAGGCGAGGTGGCATCCGATCATTTCCCCGTCCGCGTCGACATCGATCTCGAAACGCCGCTTGGCTTGGGAGGTCGACAAGCCTGAAATGACGTTTTTCGTCTTCTTCGCGGTGCTTGCCGCGGCTGCCATGCACGCCATCTGGAATGCGCTGGTCAAGGTCCATCTCGATCGCTTTCTGTCGATCACGCTGATGACGCTCGGCATGGGTGCGGCCGCGCTCGTGGTGTTGCCCTTCGTCGAGGTGCCAAAGGCGGACGTCTGGCCCTACATCATCGCGTCGGTGATCTTCCACATGGGCTACCGCACCTTCCTGATCGGCGCCTACCAGGCCGGGGATTTCGCCCAGACCTACCCGCTGGCGCGCGGCACGGCACCTTTGCTGGCCGCGATCGGCGGCATGTTCGTCGTTGCCGAAGTGCCGGCACCGCTCGCCATTGTCGGCATCCTGCTCTTGTCGGCCGGTACGCTTGTGATGTCGTTTCGCGGCGGCGCGCATCTGGAAAAGCTCAACCTGCGCGCGGTCGGTTTTGCATTCGGCACTTCGCTGTTCATCGCCAGCTACACGCTGTCCGACGGCAGCGGCGCACGGCTGGCGGCAACCGCGCAAAGCTACGCCGCCTGGCTGTTCATCTGCGATGCGCTGGGAGCCCTGGTGCTGTGCCTCGTCTTCCGCGGGCCCAAGGCGCTTCCCGTTCTGGCGCGCGACTGGAAGACCGGGCTGTTCACCGGCGTGCTCAGCGGTGTGGCCTACTGGATCGTGATGTGGGCCATGACCAAGGCGCCGATCGCCTCGGTCGCGTCGCTGCGCGAGACCTCGATCCTGTTCGCCATGCTGATCTCGGTCTACGCGCTCGGCGAGAAGATGACGGGCTGGCGCGGGGCGGCCGCGCTCAGCATTGTTGCCGGGGTCATCGCACTCCGGCTGGGTTAAGCCTCACTCAACCTAGCACGGTCATCACCTGGCCGCGCCGTTCCGGACTGAAGCGGATGACGACGATGATGCAGACGGCGACCACGCCGGCAAAAAGCGCCAGCGCGTAGCCATAGCTGCTCCCCGGTGCCTCCGCGATTCCCGCCTGATACGGACCGCCATAGGACGCCGCGAGATTGCCGGCCTGATAGATGAAGCCGGGCAAGGTGGCGCGTACGGCGCCCGGCGAAAGTTCATTGAGGTGCACCGGGATGACGCCCCAGGCGCCCTGGACTGCGATCTGCATGACGAAGGCGCCCATGGCGAGCATGAACGGCGTGGAGCTATAGGCCCATAGTGGAATCGCCGGCAGGGCGATCAGGCAGGCCAGGGTGATGGCGTTGACGCGGCCGATCCTCTCGGACAGCGCGCCAAAAGCCAGGCCGCCAACGATGGCGCCGATATTGGCGACGATGGTGATCCAGCTCACCGTGTGCGGATCGAAGCCATGCTGCTTCTTCAGAAAGGTCGGGTAGAGATCCTGTGTGCCATGGCTGAAGAAGTTGAAGAACATCATCAGCACGACGGCATAGAGCGCGACGCCCCAATGCTTCTGCAGCGTTTCCAGCATGCCGGGCCTTACGGTCTTCTGCGCCTCGACGAAGGCCGGCGATTCCGGCACATGCGAGCGGATGAACAGGACAATCAGCGCCGGGGCAAAGGAGAGCAGGAACATGGCACGCCAGCCGATCGTGTAGCCACCGATCGTCTGCTGATAGAGCAGGCCATAGACTACCGCCGCCAGAAGGTAGCCTGCCGGATAGCCGCATTGCAGGATGCCCGAGACCATGCCGCGCGCGCTGGGTGGGATGGACTCCATGGCAAGCGAACTGCCGAGCCCCCATTCGCCGCCCATGGCGATGCCGAACAGAGCGCGCAGGGCCAGGAAGATGCCGAGATTGGGCGAGAAGGCGGCCAGCGCGCCGATCACCGAGTAGCTGACGATGTTGAGCATGAGGATGGGCTTGCGCCCGTATTTGTCGGCGAGCATGCCGAAGAAGAACGCGCCGATGAAGCGCGTCGCTAAAGTCAGGAACAGTGCCTTTGAGACCGCCGGGACGTCTGTGTGGAATTCACTTGCAATATCGGTGAGCAGGAATGTCAAAAGGAAGAAATCAAAAGCATCCAACGTCCAGCCCAGGAATGAAGCCAGGACGGTTTTCTTCTGCTCGGCATTGAGATTCAAGGCGTCCTCCTTTGGTTCCCCAAAAGGAACGATATGTCGCCTAGTAAGAAAAAGAGAACAGCGATCGGCCGGCTTTCGAAGAGCCGGCGGTCACTTTTTCGTAAGATCGAGGTCGAAGACCATCAATCCGTCGGTGCTGCCCTCAAGGGCAGCCACCAGCCGGGCGCCGGCGCGCTGATGCGCTTCATGCACCAGATAGGCGTCACGCGCGGAGGCGTCGCGAAAATCGATGGTGAAGCCATGGGTGAAGCCGCGCGCGAAAGGCTCCGGGCTGACATTGGCGCTGAAGTGCACCGTGTCCATGCCGTCGATCACCTGGCGCAGTGCCTCCAGGTCGGCATGGATTCCCCTGCGTTCGCCGTCGGGGACATCGTCGCGAAATCTGGCGAAGACACAGTGCCTGATCATTTTCTTTTTCCTTCAAGCAGCGCGATTTCCGGAGAATACAGCTGGCGGCAGCGGCTCGCGGCCAAGGACCAGATCGGCGCCCTTTTCGCCGACCATGATGGTCGGCGCATTGGTGTTGGAGGAGGGCACACGCGGCATCACCGAAGCGTCGCAGACACGCAAGCCTTCGATGCCGCGCAGCCGCAGGTCCGGCGTCACCACGGCCATCTCGTCAAGGCCCATGCGGCAGGTGCCGACCGGGTGATGGTCGGTCTTGGAGCTGCGGCAGGCATAGTCGATAAGCTCGTCGTCGCTGGCGAGCGACGGACCGGGCAGCACTTCGCGCAGCACGTAGGGCTGAAGTGCCTTCTGCCGCATGATCTCGCGCGCCAGCCGCAGCCCCTTGAGCGACATGGCGCGGTCATAGGGATCGGACCAGTAGTTCGGGTCGATCAGCGGATGGTCGGCCGGGTCGCCGCTCTTCAGCCGCACCGTGCCGCGCGAGCGCGGCCGCAGGAAGGCCGAGTTCAAGGTGACGCCGGGGTTATTCAGTTTTTCGACGCCGGCCTCGATGCCGGATCCCAAGCCGAGATGGAACTGGATGTCGGGCGAGGCGGCGGTCGGGTCGGCGTACCAGAAGCCGCCGGTCTCGAAGAGGCTTGAGGCCACCGGCCCCTTCTTCAAGAGCAGATATTGAAGGCCGGCCCATGCCGTGCGGTGCAGCTTGGCGTAGTTGTCGTAGGTGTGGTCGCCGGTGCATTCGGCGATGACGAACAGGTCGAGATGGTCCTGCATGTTGGAGCCGACGCCGGGCAGGTCATGCACCGGCGTGACGCCGACCGATTTGAGGTGGTCGGCCGGTCCGATGCCGGATTGCATCAGGAGCTTCGGCGAGCCGATAGCGCCGGACGAGACGATGACCTCGCGGTCGGCGCGCAGGATTGTCTTCTGGCCACCCGGTCTGTCGACGATCTCGACGCCGACGGCGCGATGTTTCTCGACGACGATGCGGGTGACGAGCACATCGGTCTTTACGGTCAGATTCTTGCGGTTGCGGATTGGCTTGAGATAGGCGACGGAGGCCGAGGAGCGCCGGGCGTCCTTCTGGGTCAGCTGGTAGTAACCGACGCCTTCTTGGGCAGCGCCGTTGAAGTCCGGGTTGAAGGGAATGCCCATCTGCTGGCCGGCGCGGAAATAGGCCTCGCAGATCGGCAGCGGCGAAATCGGGTTCGACACGCCGAGCGGGCCTTGGTCGCCGTGGAAATCGTTGGCGTAGCGCTGGTTGTTCTCGGCGCGCTTGAAATAGGGCAGCACGTCTCGATAGGCCCAGCCGGCAAGGCCTTCTTCCTTCTCCCAGGCGTCGTAGTCGCGGGCGTTGCCGCGCGTGTAGATCTGGGCATTGATGGAGGAGCCGCCGCCGACCACCTTGGCCTGCGTGTACCAGAACACACGGCCGTTCATGTGCCTCTGCGGCACGGTCGACCAGCCCCAGGAGGCGATGCCCTTGGTCATCTTGGCAAAGCCAGCCGGCATATGGATATAGGGATGCCAGTCCTTGCCGCCGGCCTCGAGCAGCAGCACCGAATTGGAGGGATCCTCGCTCAACCGGTTGGCCAGAACGCAGCCGGCCGGGCCGGCGCCCACGATGATGTAGTCGGTCATGACACTATCCACTTACAGCCGCGGAACGGAGAGCGCGCCGTCGACATTGATGATCGAGCCGGTCGAAAAGCCGAGCGTGCCGGCGGCTAGCGTCGCCACCACGGCGCCGATGTCGGAGGCCTCGCCCCAACGCCTTGACGGCACCAGCCCGCCGTCGATCAAGGCGTCGTATTTGGCGGTCACGCCTGCCGTCATATCGGTGCGGATGATGCCCGGCCGGACCTCGAACACGCCGATATTTTCCGGGGCAAGCCTGAGCGCCAGGTTTTTCACCCACATGGAAAGGCCGGCCTTCGAGATGCAGTAGTCGGCGCGCTCCGGCGAGGCCATGTCGGCGCTGACCGAGGTGATGGTGATGATCGATTTTGGGAGGTGGCCCGGTGTGGCCAGCATCGCCTTGGCCACGGCCTGGCTCAGAAATACGGTGCCGCGCAGATTGATGCCCAGTGCGCGGTCGAAATTCTCCGGCTTCATCTCCAGAAGATCGCCGCGCACGACGGCACCGACGCCGGCATTGTTGACCAGGCAATCGATGCGGCCGAAGGCACCTAGCGCGGCGCCGACCAACGCCGTATGGGCGGAAAGGTTGGCTATGTCACAGCTGACATAGGCGAATTTCGCGCCGCGTGCGGTGATATTTTCCGAAAGTCCGTCAGCCGGGCTGTCGGCCAAGTCCGCAACGAGAATGTCGAAGCCTACGTCCGCAAGCGCCTCGGCGCACGCGAGGCCAATGCCACGCGCACCGCCGGTGACTATGGCGGCCGGGCGGGTCATGTGAGCCTTATCCCAAGAAGGTTGGTGCTGCCCCTCATCGCCCTGCCGGGCGTTCGTCTTTCGAAAAGCCAAGCAATTGGCTTTTTCGTCCGCTGCGCGGACCACTCCTCACCTCCCCGTATAGAAACGGGGAGAAGGAGGCCGTCGCCGCCGCTTTCGCCAATGGCAATCGCTGCAGAAAGAGCGCCGGGTTTGCGGCCAAGTCCCTTCTCCCCGTTCCTTACGGGGAGAAGGTGCCGGCAGGCGGATGAGGGGCGGCGCAAACCTGTCATTGCTCGCTCGTGCGAATATGCTCCGCCACCCGCAGCGCCTGGGCCGCGATCGACAGCGCCGGATTGACCGCCGCCGAGTTCGGCAAGAAACTGCCATCGACGACGAACAGGTTCCGATGGTCGAACGACCGGCAGAACGGATCGAGCGGCGAGGTCGCCGGGTTGTCACCCATCTTCACCGTGCCGCACTGATGCGAGGGGGTGCGCTTGTCGAAGGGGCGCGACAGCACGATCGGATAACCGCAGGCGCGGAAGTTTTCGCGCATCACCTTGGTCAGGCCGTCGAGAGACTGCATGTTGGAACGCCGCCATTGCATGACGATATCCTTGCCGTCGACCATGATGCGGCTTTCTGGATCGGGCAGGTCCTCGCACATCAGGTACCAGTCGACGGCGTGACCGGCCATGAAATCGAGCGCGAATTTAGGCGCCAGCTTGACGTTGGCCCTCAGCATGTTGCCGTCGATCTTGCCGAGCAGTTGCACATTGCCGAGCGGTTTGCCGCCCTTGCCGTCGGACAGGTAGTAGTCGTTGAGCATCAACGTCTTCTGGTAGACGGCATCGTTGCGGCGGCGCGGGTCGATCGCCAGCATGGCGCTGGAATTGTGGTTCATGAAATTGCGGCCGACCTGGTCCGAACTGTTGGCGAGGCCCATCCCGCCCCCTTTGCTGTTATTGGGCGAGGGTGAGCGCAGCAGGATGACCGCGGAGTTGACCGCGCCGGCGGAGAGGATGACCAACTTCGGCGTGACCTTCCTTGCCTCGCCATTCTGCTGGTAGTGAACGGCCGATATGGTTTTGCCGTCAGGGGCTGTTTCGAGATATTCGACGTAGGCACCGGTCTCAAGCCGGATGTTGCTGTCCTCGAGTGCGGCCGCCAGTGGTGCCGTCTGGGCGTCCATCTTGCCCTGGCCGGTGTTCGGGAAAGCGTCCCAGCCGGTCCTGCCCTCCTTCAGCCATGTCTCGATATCGACGCCGAGCGGCAGCGACGCCGGGTGCAGGCCGAGGCTCTTGAGTTCGGCGCGGGCGCGCGCGATCGGCGCCTCGTCGGGCACCGGCTTGAAGGCATAGGGGATCGAGTGGAAGGGTTCGGTCGGGTCCTCGCCGAGCGTGCCGCGCACGCGAAACAATTGCTCGGCCTTGGAATACCAGGGCTCGAATTCGTCATAGGAGAACGGCCATGCCGGCGAGACGCCGCCGAAGTGCTCCATGGCGGAAAAGTCTTCCTTGCGGTAGCGGATCAGCACCGCGCCGTAGAATTTGGAATTGCCGCCGACATAGTAATAATTGCCGGGGTTGAAAGCGGCGCCGCCGGCCTCTCGCCACATCTCCTTCGGCCGATAGTGACCGTGGCGGAAGATCGAGCGCGTGTCGCGGGCATGCGGCGTCGCGGGCAGGAGCTCGCCGCGCTCCAGCATCAGGATCGAGGCGCCGCTGCCGGCCAGACCGGAGGCGATCGTGGCGCCGCCGATGCCGGAGCCGATGATGACGATGTCCGGATTTGTCATGGTGTCAGCGGATGCGGTTCTCGGTCGCCGGATCGAAGAACACCGCCTTGGTCAGGTTAAAGGCGAGCGGCGTGCTGGTGCCCGGCTGGATGTTGGCGTCGGCGCGCAGCCGCGCCACCACGCCCTTGCCGCCGAGATTGGTGACGGCGAAGGTATCGGAGCCGGCCGGCTCCACCACCTCGATATGGCAATCGGCGGTGGCAATCTGTGAAGCGTTGCGCTCCGCACCTTCCGGGTCGGTGAGCGCCTCGGGGCGGACACCGAAGATGACAGGCTTGCCCTTGAAGGCCGCCAGCCCGGCCGGCGCATTGGCCATCGACAAAGCGATCGGCTGCCGCGCCTCGCGGTCGAGCATGACAGCCAGTCCGCTGCCATTGTCGCCAATGGTTGCGGGGATCAGGTTCATCGCGGGCGAGCCCATGAAGTCGGCGACGAAGACATTGGCGGGGTTGTTATAGATTTCGGCCGGCGTGCCGAACTGCTGCACCTCGCCGTCGCGCATCACGGCAATCTTGGTCGCCAGCGTCATCGCCTCGATCTGGTCATGGGTGACGTAGACGATGGTGGTGCCGGTGGTGGCGTGAAGGCGCTTGATCTCGATGCGCATGTCGACGCGCAGCTTGGCGTCGAGATTGGACAGCGGCTCGTCGAACAGGAACAGTTTGGGGTCGCGCACCAGCGCCCGGCCCATGGCAACGCGCTGGCGCTGGCCGCCCGAAAGCTGGCTTGGCTTGCGCTTCAGGAGATGGCCGATCTGCAGCACCTTGGCCACCTTGTCGATCGCCTTCTGGCGTTCGTCCGCCGGCACGCCGCGCATTTCCATGCCGAAGGAGATGTTCCCGGCCACCGTCATATTCGGATACAGCGCATAGCTCTGGAAGACCATGGCGATATCGCGCTTGGAGGGATGCAGATCGTTGATTGCCCGACCGTCGACGCGGATCTCGCCCGAGGTGATCGTCTCGAGTCCGGCAATGGTGTTGAGCAGCGTGGACTTGCCGCAGCCGGACGGGCCGACCAGCACCAGGAAGCCGCCTTTTTCCAGTTCCAGATTGATCCCTTTCAGGATCTCGACCTGGCCGAAACGCTTCCTCAGACCATCAATTTCAAGAAAAGCCATTGGATTATCCTTTGACCGCGCCCGCCATCAGGCCACGCACGAAATAGCGGCCGGCGAGCACATAGACGAGAAGGGTGGGGAGGGCCGCGATCATCGCGGCCGCCATGTTGACGTTGTATTCGACGACGCCGGTCGAGGTGTTGACGACATTGTTGAGCGCCACCGTCATCGGCATGGAGTCACCCGTGCCGGCATAGGCGGAAGCGAACAGGAAGTCATTCCAGATGTTGGTGAACTGGTAGATCACGGTGACGACGAAGATCGGCATCGAGTTGGGCAGCATGATGCGCCGGAAGATCTGGAAGAACGAAGCGCCATCGACCTGGGCGGCTCTCACCAGTTCGGTCGGGAAGGCCTCGTAATAGTTGCGGAAGAACAGCGTGGTGAAGCCGATGCCGTAGACGACGTGGACGAAGACGAGGTTGACCGTCGAATTGCCGAGGCCGAAGCTGGTTCCGACCGAGTTCTGCAGTGACGCGCCGAAACGGCCGACGCTGCCGAGGATCGTCGCCATCGGCAGCAGCACCGACTGGAACGGGATGAAGCAGGCAAACAGCATCAGCCCGAACACCAGCGTGTGGCCGCGGAAGCGCCATTTGGTCAGCACGTAGCCATTCAAGGCGCCGAGCAAGGTCGAGATGATGACCGCGGGGACCACCATCTTGATGGAATTCCAGAAATAGCCCTTGATGCCGGCGCAGGTGAGGCCGACGCAGGTCTCGCCCCAAGCCTTCAGCCAGGGATCGAAGGTCGGTGCCTTGGGCAGCGAAAGCATGTTGCCGTTCTGGATCTCGTCCATGGTCTTGAACGAGGTGACCAGCATGACGAACAGCGGCATCAGGTAGAACAGCGCGAACAGCGCCAGAAGCCCGTAGATGACGACGCGGTTGACGATCTTGACGTTGACCCCGCTGGACGGCAGGCGGGCGGGAGTGGCCACGGTGCTCATCGCGACTTCTCCCTGAGTTCCGAATAGAGATAGGGCACGATGATGGCGACGATGGTCATCAGCATGATCACCGCACTGGCCGAGCCGACCGCCATCTCGTTGCGCTTGAATGTGTACTCATACATGAAGTTGGACGGCAGCCACGCCGAGCCGCCGGGGCCGCCGCTGGTCAGCGCCACCACAAGATCGTAGGACTTGATGGCCAGGTGGGCGAGCACGATGAACGCCGACAGGAAGATCGGCCGCAGCAGCGGAATGACGATGCGGCGGTAGAGCTGGAAGGTTGTGGCGCCATCGATCTGCGCCGCCTTCATGATCTCGCCGTCGATGCCGCGCAGGCCGGCCAGGAACATCGCCATGATGAAGCCCGAGGCCTGCCAGACGCCGGCGATGACCACGGTGTAGATGACGAAATCCTTGTTCTTGATCCAGTCGAAATGGAAGCTCGTCCAGCCCCATTGATGCAGGGTCTGCTCAAGGCCGAGGCCGGGATCGAGGAACCATTTCCAGGCAACGCCGGTGACGATGAAGGACAGCGCCATCGGATAAAGATAGATCGGGCGCAACACGCCTTCGCCACGGATCTTCTGGTCGAGCAGGATGGCCAGGAACAGGCCGAGCGCCAGGCAGATCAGGATATAGAGAAAGCCGAATATGCCCATGTTGGTGATCGAGGTGTACCAGCTTGATGGCGGGTCGGTGTCGAAGGTCCAGCCCCACAGCCGCTGATAGGCGCGAGGCCCTGTTATGGCGTAGGACGGGAAGGTCTTGGAATTGGTGAAGGACAGATAGATCGTCCACAGGATGAAGCCGTAGACGAAGATGACAGTGATGGCGAAGCTCGGCGCCAGCACGATCTTCGGCAAGGCATCCTGCAGGCGCGAGCGTACTGAGGCACGCGGTCGGGCATGCTCCGGCGTCAGCTTGATCTGGCTTGTCGCAACTGTGCTCATGAGGTTCCTCCCGTCAGCGTTCGGCCGGGGAACCTTCCCCGCCGAAGCGGGGAAGGTGTTTTGACGCGTAACGCTTACTTGGCGTCGTCGATCGCCTTGACCAACTCGGTCACGGCCTCGTCCGAGGTCTTGATCTGGCCGTGGACGAATTTCGAGACCACGTCCTTGTAAGCATTGGCGACGGCCGGAGGCGCGCCATAGCCCTGGGCCAGCGAGCCGAACAGCGTGCCGCCTTCATTGGCCTTCTTCAGGTCGGCGATGCCCTTCTTGCCGCAGGCGTCGAAGTCGGTGTCCGGCACGTCGGTGCGTGCGGGAACCGAACCCTTTACCACATTGAAGGCCGACTGGAAGCTCTTCGACAGGGTGGCGGTGGCCAATGCGACCTGGGCGGCCTTGCGGTCTTCCGGAACATTGAACATGCCGAACATGTCGGAGTTGTAGATCACCGAGCCGTCGGTGCCCGGGAAGCGATAGCACAGGAAGTCGGTGCCCGGGGTCTTCTTGGCGGCGTGGAACTCACCCTTGGCCCAGTCACCCATGACCTGCACAAGGGCATCGCCCTTGATGACCATGGCGGTGGCCAAGTTCCAGTCGCGGCCCGAGAAGTTCGGGTCGACATAGGTGACCAGCTTGGCGAGATTGTCGAACGACTTCTTCATCGTGTCGGACTTGAGCGAAGCGTCGTCGAGGTCGTTGAAGGCCTTCTTGTAGAAGTCAGGTCCGCCGGTCGAGAGCACGACCGAGTCGAACATGGTTGCTTCCTGCCAGTTCTGGCCGCCCAGCGCGAGCGGGATGACACCGGCAGCCTTGGCCTTGTCGAGCAGCGCGACGAATTCGTCGAAGGTCTTCGGCTCGGTGCCGCCGATCTTGTCCATCACCGCCTTGTTGATCCACAGCCAGTTGACCGAGTGGACGTTGACCGGAGCCGCGACCCACTTGCCTTCATAGACCGAGAATTTCTGCAGCGCCGCCGGAACGGACTTGTCCCAGCCTTCCTTCTTGGCCGTCTCGGTCAGGTCGCCCATGACGCCGGCTGCGGCATAGTCGAGCACGGTGTAGCCGAGCATCTGCGAAGCGGTCGGGTAATTGCCGGCCGCGACCATCGCCTTCAGCGCGGTCATTGCGGCGTCGCCGCCGCCGCCGGCCACCGGCACGTCCTTCCAGGCATAGCCTTCCTTGGCCAGGTCCTGCTTGAGCACGTTCAGAGCAGCCGCTTCGCCGCCCGACGTCCACCAATGCAGCATCTGCACTTCCTTGACGTCCGCGGCATGCGCCGAAAACGCAAAGCTCGTCGCAAGAGCCGTTCCGATAAGCAGTTTGCGCAACATGTACTTCCTCCCTTGTTGCAGTCATAGGACCGACGGAAACCCGCCGGGTTCTTCCAAACTCAGCCGACCCACCATCCGGTGCGCTGGCCGCGATGAAACTGGATTGTCTTTTCCTCGGTATAGTCCTCGACGGCGCGTTTGCCGAGTTCGCGTCCAAGGCCGGACTGTTTATAGCCTCCAAAGGGCAGCTCGGGATAACCTTCCATGAATGTGTTTACCCAAACGGTTCCCGAACGCACCCCGCGCGCCACCGACATGCATGTGTCGATGTTGGCGCTCCACACGCCGGCCGACAGACCATAGGGCGTGTTGTTGGCGATGTGCAACGCCTTTTCAATCGTTTCAAAAGTCAGCACCGAGAGCACGGGGCCGAAGACTTCCTCGCGTGCGATGGCCATGTCCTCGGTGACGCCGCGGATGATGGTGGGATCGAGATATTGACCGGCATTCGAAGCCAGTTGCTGGCCGCCGCTATAGACAGTGCTGCCCACGCTTGCCGCTGCCGTAACGTAATCCGTAACCTTGGCCAGATGGTCGGACGAGATCATCGCGCCGACCTTGGTGCTGTCGTCGAGCGGATCGCCGACAGTCACCCTGGCGGTGAGCGCCTTGACGGCGCTGAGAAAATCACCGGCGATCGCCTCGTGCACGATCAGTCGGCTGCCGGCATTGCAGCATTCGCCGGCATTGAAGAAGCCGCCGAACACCGCCGCGTCAGCCGCAGCCTCGAGATCGGCGTCGGGGAAGACGATCTGGCCGTTCTTGCCGCCGAGTTCCATCGAGACCTTCTTCAGCGATTGCGCGGCGGAAGCCATGGTCATCTTGCCAACGCGGGTCGAGCCGGTGAACGACACCATCTCGACCAGGGGGTGGCTAACCATCGGCGCGCCGACATCGGCGCCCAGACCGGCGAGGATGTTGACGACGCCGGCGGGCAGGCCGGCTTCCAGCAGGATATCGCCGAGCACGAAGGTGGAGGCCGATGTCATTTCGCTCGGCTTGACCACGGCGGTGCAACCGGCGGCCAGCGCGAAAGGAAGTTTCTGGCTGACGATCAGGAACGGGAAATTCCATGGGGTGATGATCGAGACGACGCCGATCGGTTCACGCACCACAACGCCCAGCATGGCGTCGCCGAGATTGGCATAGGATTCGCCATGCAGCGTGCGGGCGAGCGAGGCCGCATAGCGCCAGATGTCGACAGCGCCGCCGATCTCACCGCGCGCCTGGGCGACCGGCTTGCCGGATTCCAGGGCATCGAGCCGGGCGATGTCTTCCAGCCGCGCCTCGATCAGGTCTGCCGCCTTGAGCAGGATCGCGGCGCGTTCGGCTGCCTTCATGCGCGGCCAGGGACCGGTCTCGAACGCCTGGTGCGCGGCCTGCATCGCTGCTTCCACTTCGGCCGCGCCGGCTTGCGCATAGCGCGAGACGGTGAAGCCGTGGCCAGGGCTCTTGCGTTCCAGCATGCGGCCGTCACAGGCATCGACATGCTTGCCATCGATCAGCAGCCGATAGGTTCTTGGCGCTGCGGACGCCTCGGCGGGCATGGCGATGTTGAGGGGAGCGTTCATCAGCTTCACTTTTCTCTATGATCTTGAAAATGCCGGCTTGTGTTTGGTCTTGAAAGCACCGACACCAGCCTTGAGGTCGCCGGTTAGCGCGATGAAGCCGCTGGCCAGTGCTTCGACGGCGGCAGCACTTTCCTCGCCTTCGGCGACCGCGATCATCAGCTTGGCCGCTTCCGTCGCCAAGGGGCCGCGCTCGGCGATCTTTCCGGCCCAGGCCTTGGCCTCGGCGAGCGCCTTGCCGGTTTCGACCATCCTGTCGACGACGCCAAGGGCGAGCGCTTCGGGTGCAAGAACGATCTCGCCACCAAGGGCCATGCGACGCACCGTCTGTGCGCCGAAGCGGCGCACGGCGCGTTGCGTGCCGGACCAGCCGGGCACGACGCCGATCGACGTTTCCGGGAAGCCCAGTTTCACATGCGTCTCTGCGACGCGAAAATCACAAGCGACGGCCAGTTCCAGCCCGCCGCCCAGCGCGTGGCCGGACAGCACGGCGATGGTCGGTTGCCTGAGACGCGCCAGCCGGTCGAAGACACGATGGCCATAGCGCACCCATTGCACCTGGAAATCGGCGGCGCTCATGGCACCCCAAGCCTCGATATCGCCGCCGGCGCAAAAGCCCTTGCCTTCGCCGCGGATGAGCACCACGCGCACACCTTCGGCGATCTCCGCCTCATTAAGCGCGGTTTCCAGCGCCCGCAGCATCGGAATATCAAGCGCGTTGAATTTTTCAGGCCGGTGCAAGGTGACGATGCCGATGGCGCCTTCCGGCTCGAAGGTGACGAGGCGTTCAGCCATGCCCGCCTCCGAGCGAGGCGCCGCCGTTAAGCGACAGGCCGATCGGCTGGTCGTGATAAAGCGCGGCCGGCGTCACCTTGAGGTCGTTGGCGACACCGAGCGGAATTTCGGCCTGCGCCAGCACGTCGCGCTCGAGGTCGATGCCCGGCGCCAGTTCCGTCACCATCAAGCCGTCCGGCGTCAGCTTCATCACGCAGCGCTCGGTGACATAGGTGATGTCCTGCCCTTGAGCGACCGCCCGCTTGCCCGAGAAGGAGATATGCTCGACCTCGCTGACGATTTTCTTGACCTTGCCCTCCTGGTCGATGCGGATGCCGCCGTCGGCCAATGAGAGTTTGGCGCCGGCATTGAAGAAGCCGGAGAAGACGATCTTCTTCGCCCGCGACGTGATGTCGACAAAACCACCGGCGCCGGCGGTGACATGCGGCCGAGCCGACAGCTTCGATACGTTGACCGAGCCGTGGCGGTCGATCTGCAGGAAGGAGAGCAGCGAGGCGTCGAAACCGCCGGCCTGGAAATAGATGAACTGGTGCGGCGAGGGCATGATCGCCTCGGCGTTGGAGGCGCAGCCGAACTTGAAATCGAGCAGCGGCACGCCGCCGACCGCGCCCTGTTCGATCACCCAGGTGACCTTGCCGTGCTGGCCTTCTTCCAGAAGGATGCGCGGCACGTTGGCGGAGATGCCAAAGCCGATGTTGACGGCCATGCCGTCGCGCAACTCCATGGCGACGCGGCGCGCGATCACCTTCTGGACGTTCATCTCGGCATTGCGGAAGGTGGACAGCGGCCGGAAGATCTCGCCGGAGATCGCCGGATCGTAAGGCGTCAGCGTGGTCTGCAACTGGTCCGGCGCCACGACGATGTGGTCGACCAGCACGCCCGGCACGCGGACGTCGTGCGGCTTCAGCGTGCCGTTCTCGACGACGCGCTTGACCTGCGCGATGACGATGCCGCCATTGTTGCGGGCGGCGAGCGCCTGTTCGAGCCCGCCAAGATAGGCGCCCTCATGCTCATAGGTGAGGTTGCCGCGCTCGTCCGCCGTGGTGGCGCGGATGATCGAAATGTTGGGCACGATCGAACGGAAATAGAGCCATTCCTCGCCGTCGAACTGCTGTACCGAAACAATCGGCTCGTTTGCCGCCGCGTTCATGGCGCAGCCCTGATGTCGCGGGTCGGCGAAGGTGTCGAGGCCAACCTTGGTCAGCACGCCCGGCCGCTTGGCGGCGGCTTCGCGGTGCATGTCGAACAGGACGCCGGACGGCACGTTGTAGGCGGCGACCGAATTGTCGCCGATCATCTTCCAGATCTGCGGCGGCTCGGCGGAGGAGGGGCCGGACGGATAGGAGCCGCACAGTGTGCGCTTCAACAGGCCCGGCTTGGCCAGATGATCGATGCCCTTGATGCCATACATGTCGCCGGCGGCGATCGGATGCAGCGTGGTGATCTCCTTCGGATGACCCTCGGCGTCGAAGCGCTCACCGATCGCGGCGAGCACGGCGTCCGGGCAGCCGAGACCGCTCGACGAGGACACGGAGACGACCATGCCGTCCTTGATCAGGCTGGCTGCCTGCGCCGCTGAAACGACCTTGCTCAATTCATGCTCCCGAGTTTGGGGTCGATCTTGACGGCCTTTCCGGAGCTGGCCGATTGAAGTGCCGCCTCGGCTGATGCCAGCGACCAGACGCCGTCCTCTCCGGTGGCGGCAGGCTGGCCCTTGCCGCGGATCGCGGCATGGAACTGACGCACAGACCTGACGTAGAGATCCTCGCGGTCGAAGCTCAGTTGCTCCTCCCCCTTGGCGGTGCGCAGCAGCACCGAGCCGTCCGGCTTCTGGGTCATCACATTGCTGGCGATCAGCGAACCTTGCGAGCCGTGTACCTCAAAGCCGGTGCCGGCGAACCTGGTGGTGAAGCCTTCATGCGACTGGGCGATAAGGCCCGAGTTGAAGCGCCAGATGCACATGGCGCCGTCTTCCAATCCGCCGCCGGCCATGCCGGCCGACTGGGTGAAGGCCGAGACCTCGCCCGGATCGTCGCCAAGCACGAAGCGCAGCGTGTCGGCATCATGCACGGTGATGTCGAGCACCACCCCACCGCCGGCCTCGGGTTTGGTGATGCGCCAGCCCTGCAGGGTCTCCGGCAGATAGACGGAATGGAAGACTCGCGCGGCGATCGGCTTGCCGATGCGGCCGGCAGCGATCGCCTCGCGCATGGCGCGATGGGCGCCGGCATTGCGCAGATGATGATTAGTGCCGAGCACGACGCCCGCGGCCTTGGCCGCAGCGACCATGTTGCGCGCGTCGGCGCTCGTCAGCGCCAGCGGCTTCTCGCACAGCACATGCTTTCCCGCCTGGATGGCGGCGAGGGTCTGCTCGAGATGCAGTTCGTTGGTGGTCGAGATATAGACCGCGTCGATGCCGGATCCGAGCAGGGCGTCGAGGCTCGACATGGCGGCTGGAATGTCATTTTCCCCGGCATAGGCCGTGGCGCGTTCCGGGTTGGAACTCATCACCGCGACGATCTCGCCATCGGCTTGCGCGCGAATGGCATTGATCATGAATTGCCTGGCGATCGTGCTGGCGCCGATCAGTCCCCATTTGACGCTCATACGGTCACTCCTGTCCCTGCCGGCCTGTTTCGCGTGCGACGATCCGGGCCGCAGCTTTCCCTGACCACGAGATTGACCGCGCCTATATGATCCTCCGCACGGGTGGTGCGCGACTGGATCATCTTGATCATGACATGGGCGGCGCGTTCGCCGAGACCGGCTGAGTCCACCGCGACGCTGGTCAGCGCCGGCATATAATGTTCTGCCTCGGCCACGTCGTCGAAGCCGACGACGGCGAAATCCGCGCCGGGTTCAAGGCCGCGCTTGCGCAGCGCCAGCAGGGCACCAAAGGCGACAGCATCATTGAAGCAGAGTGCGGCGGTCGGCGGTTCAGCCATCGCAAGGGCAGTCTCCAGGCAGGCAATACCGCCACGACGGCTCGTCTCGCCCTCGATGACAAGGATATCACGGGCGCCTATGCCAAGCGTCTCGCAGGCCTCGCGAAAGCCGCCCAGGCGCTCATGGTAGACCACCAGGTCGGGCGAGCCGCCGAAGAAGACAAGCCGGCGATGCCCCTTGCCGATGAGATGGGCCGTGGCCAGGTAGGCGCCGCGATGATTGTCCGGAGCGATCACCGGGATACGGCTTTCAGGCAAGCGGCGCATGGCGAAGACGATCGGCACGCCCGCCGTCTCCAGCCGCCGGAACGCGCCCGGCGTGGTGCCGCGCGCCGGCGACACGATGAGGCCGGCGACGCCTTGTTCCATCAGCGACTTGAGCACCTCTTCCTGACGCACCGGATTCTCCGCCGTGTTGGCGATGAAGGGCACGATGCCGGCCGACTGGAAGACGCGCTCCATGCCGACCGCCAGTTCGGCGAAGAAGGGATTGGTGAGGTCGTTGATGACCATGCCGATGACATTGGAATGGGCCTTGCGCAGATTGGCGGCGCCTCGGTTGTAGACATAGCCGACATCCTCGATCGCCTTGCGAACCTTGACCGCGGTCTCAGGCCGGATCAGCCCGCTGCCCTGGAGCACGAGCGACACCGTCGATTTGGACACGCCCGCCTCGCGGGCGATGTCGAAGATCGTCGCCTTGGCCCGGCTGGCCATTCAGATATCTCCTCCGGTTCAGGTCAAGTTTTATTGGAACGTTCTAATCATTGCTCCAGCCGAGAGTCAATCGGGATTTTTCCCGGCGCGAAAAATCGGTAATTCGACGCTGTAGAGCGTGAGCTGGAAGGCATTGCGTGCTGCAATGCAGCATTTTAGGGAAGTCGCCTGCAAATCCTAAAGGTTCTTGATTTATTGGAACGTTCCATTTATAGGCGCAATGAAGGGAGAAATCGATGGATATTGCCTTGCCTGGTGAGGGTGGTGGCCGCAGCACCCGTTATGCGCTTGTCGGCCAGCCGGTGCAGCCGGTGAAGGGCGCGCGGTTTCCGCGCATCGCCTATGCCGCCGCGCATGTCGTCGCCGATCCTCTTGGAATGACCGATCCGTGGTCGCGGCCCGTGGTCGACTGGGACAGGACGATGGCGTTTCGTCATCATTTGTGGCGGCTCGGCTTCCGCATCGCCGAGGCGATGGACACGTCGCAGCGCGGCATGGGCTTCGATTGGGCAAGCGCGCAGGAATTGATCCGCCGCTCTATCGCCGAGGCACGCACCGTCGACGGCGCCGATCTCGCCTCGGGTGCCGGTACCGACCATCTGGCGCCGGGGTCGGCCAGGACGCTGGATGAGGTGATCGGCGCCTATGAGGAGCAGTTCGCCTTCATCGAAGGGCAGGGCGGCAAGGCGATCATGATGGCCAGCCGCGCCCTGGCGGCAGTAGCGAAGGGGCCGGACGACTACGCCGCCATCTATGACCGTATTCTGAGCCAGGCCTCCGGCAAGGTCATTCTGCACTGGCTGGGTGAGATGTTCGACCCGGCCTTGAAGGGCTATTGGGGCTGCGACGATTTCGAGACCGCGCTCGATACGGTGGTGGCCATCATCGAACGCCATGCCGGCAAGGTCGAAGGCATCAAGATATCGTTGCTCGATGCAGGCAAGGAGGTTGCACTGCGCGACCGGCTGCCGGACGACGTCGTGATGTTCACCGGCGACGACTTCAACTATCCCGAACTGATCGCCGGCGACGGCAAGAGGCACTCGCACGCGCTGCTTGGCATTTTCGATGCCATCGCGCCGGTCGCCAACGCGGCCTTGGCGAAACTGGCGGATGGCGACCGTGCCGGCTATGACGCGCTGATGGCGCCGACGGTGCCGCTATCGCGAAAAATCTTCGAGGCGCCGACCGAATACTACAAGGCCGGCATCGTCTTCATGGCCTGGCTGAACGGCCACCAGGACCATTTCACGATGGTCGGCGGCATGCAGTCGGCGCGCGGCATCCGCCACTATGCCGATATTTTCCGCCTTGCCGACCATGCAGGATTGCTGGCCGATCCGGACCTTGCCATATCCAGGATGAAGAGCCTGTGCGCCGTCGCAGGCGTCTGAGCTGAATGAAATCGGGCTATAAGAATCCCCCAAGTGGGGGATTTGCGAGATGGAGCGGCGTTGGGGCCGGCTGAGCACGTCTGTACCCATGCATCCGCCCCGCGACAATTGCCGGACCGTCCCGGTTTTTGTGCATGTCGCCAAAGACGCTTGGTGATTCAGGCGCGCCGCGCCGATCCGGGCATGATGCGGCTTCTGCCGGAATGGCCGCACCTTAGCGCCCTTGTCGACTTTGGACGGTTGGCCGCTTCGATGATGCGCAAGGCTTCTTCTGTGGTAATTCCGCACTTACGGTCCTAGTAGGCGGCTTCCGTTTGAATCTCGTCATCCAACGGTAGTGCAATAATCGCCTGCTTTGCCTTCCTGCCCATGTCACGAATCATGCGACATTTCTGATATGGACTATGAAAGTAGGGGTGGTCCATCAGATTTCAAATCTGAGAGGCGGATTTACTTACCGATGATCCAATCCACCAAGCCGGGCTCAACCCGCTCGCAGTGGCAAAACTCGTGAACCAGGCTCTGAGCTAGATTACGCCATTGACACTCCGGTGCCTTCATTTCCAAGACCAAATCTCGAAAAACAGACCGGAGAATGTCTGCATCGAACGCTGATACCGAGGGGTGCTCAACTTCCCATCGCGCCTCGTCTATCTTGCGTTGGCGAAACCGCTTGAGAAGCTCGCGTGATGCCGCGATTGCACGCCGGGTTTGAGCTATATCGGCGCGTAGTGAGGCAATGTCAGCCCTAGCGCGGTGCTGCGACAGAAAGATGGCGTCAATCGTCACCCGCGCCATGTCTGTATCGCCTAGAGGCACCGCCACCTCCCTTATGCCTAAGGAAGTATTTACTCCTTCAGCGGGGGGACATCAAAGGGATTCAACCGTCGGTTTGGTACAAAGCTAAGTCGGAAAGATGCGATCGCCGGGCAGACGAGCATTTGCTTCATCCCGGCCCGGGCTAGGGAGGAGTGTGCGGATAATACGCTCCGTTCACCATGTGCCATCAATCTCATTGTGGGTGCCGCTGATGGGCATAGCGTGAACCGGCGCCCCGCCCGCGACGTGTACCGCGCAAGATCGGATGGCATCAGCCGGGGATAGCCGGGAAAAGGTGATAATCGGCGGGAAGAGCCGCCAGAAGCCCGGAAACCAAGGGGTTTGACGGGAGACGGCGGGGCCGGAAAGCCAGAAAGCCAGAAACCGGCCGCGCAACTTCATTTGGCACCAAACCGGCCGGCTGGCTGAGCCCGCGCAAGATCGGATGGCACTAAAACATTGAGGGCATATGGACCTGTTGGGCGTATAACGCGAACTTTTGCCAGCAGCCTGCTGAAAAACGGCAGCCTCAATCCCTATTTTTGGCGGCTACGATCTCAATGGTTGGGTAGACGAAATCCGCTTCACCAACGGTGTGGCGCGCTACGGGTCGGATGGTGGCTTCACAGTTCCGACTGCGGCCTATCCGAGGTCGTAACCGGCTTGGCAGGCGATCCCGCCTTGTGCGGCGTCAACGGATAGCCGATCTGGCCAAAGAAGTTCGTGGGAATCGGGTCGTCAACGCCGTACTTGGCCGGCATCGATGCGCCGGGAATGCGGAACGTGCCGAATATGAGGTCGATGATTGAAAGCTGGCCGGCGAAATTCTTGTCATAGGCTGATCGCTCGCCGGCGTGGTGCCAGTGATGAAACTGAGGACTGGCGATCAGCCATTTGAGGGGGCCGAAGCTGATGCGAAGGTTGGCATGGATCAGCATGGCGTGCCCTGCATAGATGAGGAAATAGATGCCGAGCGCCTCGCCGTCGAAGCCGAGGAGAAACACCGGCACCAACGCGGCTGCCTTTGTGAGGATCTGATCGATCGGATGGACGTGAAAGGCAGCAAGGTAGTCCATCTCCTCGACGCCATGATGGATGGAATGGAAGCGCCAGAGGATCGGCACAGCGTGAAACGCACGATGTGCGGCATACACGCCAAGATCGGTCATGACGACGATCTCGATGACCTGAAGCCATGTCGCCTGCTGGGCCACGGCCTCCGTCAGGCCTGTCGGAACGAGCAGAGCGGCGGCGCTGATGACCGGCACAAAGAGCACGCCGCCGATGAAATTGACCGCGATGCCATTGAAGACGTAATAGGAAAGGTCGTTGAAAACCCCCTTTCGAAATATCTTTTGCTGCGGTCGAAGGGCAAGGATCCTCTCCAGGGGAATGAAGATCAGCGCCCAAATCAACAGCGGTTTGAGCCCAAAGACGTCCACCTTCTACTCCCCGGTAAATCCGGAGCCAGTGAAGCACCGGGCCGCGCGGCACGCAAGCGCAGTGCCGGGGACCGGCATTTAGACCAGCGCGTAAGCGTACTTGTTGGTCCACGCCTCGTCTCTTTGCCGCCTCAGCTCATACTCGGGGACCAGCACCGGATTTTCGACCGTGGTTCGCTTTGGTAAAAAGTAGTCACGTGCCTGCTGGGCGCCCCATAGAGCTACCAGCGCGACGGACATCAATCCGCAGATTTGCGCGAACGATAACCGTTCCATCGGCTCCCCCTTTTATCAGCCATGTCTGCCTATGACGATGATCTAATACTGCCAAGAAAGGATGAACGGCCTCAGCGGCACGGTAGAGACCAAGGACGATGGCGGTGTTCGACCTAGAGGGCGTTCGTCGATGCGATCGTCCACGCACGTTAAAAGGCCATTAGCGGGTATGCAATCTGTTGCCAATGAAGTTGCGCACAGGTGCCAAGCGATTTTGCGTGCTACACGTCCCGCCCGCGACGCCGCGTCATCGAGCGGCATTTCTGTGCCGTTTCTGTGCCAGCCGACTAAGGGAAACGGCTAAGTTATTGAAAGGATGGTGGGCGTGACAAGGATTGAACTTGTGACCCCTGCAATGTTCAATGCACCCCTACAAGGGGGTTGACAGGGGGCACCTTGGAGACGCGGAGCGGGACCCATCGCAAATCGCTAACAGAAATTCCCGGAACCCAAAGGAAGGAACTCAAAGCGTACTGTTTGGATCAGAAGCAATTGATGCTGCTGCCCGTACGCCAACATTCTCGGTATCGCCCATCAACCATAACGATTAGATGCCCGGACTGATTTAGACCGGACTCCGCAGTGATGAAAACCTGACGCTAAGACCCGCGCGGCGCCAATCGCCTTATGATCCGTCCGCAAGAATTACCCAATAACCGGGCATGCCGGGGACATGGCCAGTCCGTCGATCCTGACCCACAACAGAAGTCGGGCCGAATAGACTCGCGGCCAGAGTACCTATACAATTATATGCGCTCGGCTTCCTGAAGGTATTCACCCCACATGGCCGAAATTCGCGCCCAACGCCGCCTTGCCGCGATCCTGGCCGCCGATGTCGTGGGTTATTCGCGCCTGATGGAACACGACGAGGCGGGCACATTGGCCGCACTCAAGGCACGTCGGAACGAGGTGCTATCTCCCACGGTTGCCCAACACCATGGCCGCGTCGTCAAGGTAATGGGGGACGGTGTTCTGGTAGAATTTGGCAGTGCCGTGGATGCCGTACAGTGTGCGGTCGAACTGCAGAAAGGTTTCAATAATGCCAATCTGGGCGCACCAGAGACGAGTCGCATCATCCTCCGAATAGGTGTCAATCTGGGCGATGTGATCGTCGAAGGCTCCGATATTTATGGCGACGGCGTAAACGTAGCAGCGCGGTTGGAGGGTTTGGCTGAGCCCGGTGGTATCTACGTCTCCTCCACCGTGCACGAACATGTTACCAGCAAGCTAGCATTGGCGTTCGACGATCTCGGCGAACACACGCTCAAAAACATCGTGAAGCCAGTGCGGGTCTACTGCGTTGGAATGAACGTGAGCGGCAAAAGTGGGGAACACTTGGCTGTGACTCTGCCCGACAAACCGTCGATCGCCGTCCTACCCTTCGCCAATATGAGCGGTGATCCCGAGCAGGAGTATTTTTCCGACGGCATCACCGAGGACATTATCACCGACCTTTCGCAAGTGTCCGGACTCTCCGTCGTCGCGCGCAATACAGTCTTTACCTTCAAGGGCAAGGCGGTATTGATCGAGGAGGTGGCGAAGAAGCTGAACGTCGCCTACGTCCTGGAAGGAAGTGTACGCAAGGCTGGAGGGCGAGTGCGTATCACGGCTCAGCTAATCAATGGTCGTGGCGGTGACCATATCTGGGCCGAGCGGTATGACCGGACGTTGGACGATATCTTTGCCCTTCAGGACGAGATATCCAAAAGCATTGTCGACGTGCTCAAAGTGAAGCTGCTGCCCGAAGAACTGGCGACAATTACAAACCGCTCGACCGACAACCCAGAGGCTTACGAGACGCTGTTGATGGGCAGGTCGTTCCTCAATAGGGGAGTCGAGACCAAGTTTATCAAAACAGCGCAGCGACTGTTTGCCAGAGCTGTTGAAATTGACCCAAATTATGCGCGCGCTTATGCCGCTTTGGCTGATTGTGAGTGGCTTCTGTTGACTTGCAACGATCCCGACGCCAGCTTCGAGGCAGTCCTTTCCAACAGCACACGGGCGCTGGAACTTGAGCCAGGTCTCGCCGACGCCCACGCATCACGTGGCGGAGCCTTGTTCGTAAATGGCCGGTATGCCGAGGCGGAAGTGGAGTTCGAGCGAGCTTTAGAGTTAGACGCCAGTTCTTCCGATACCTATTTCTCTTACGGCCGGAATTGTTTCATTCAAGGTCAATACGAGAAAGCTGCCGCGCTGTACCAGCGTGCCGTATCGTTGTCACCCGATGACTATCGGGTCTGGACCAATCTAAATATGGTCTATGTTTCACTTGGCCGCAGCGACGACGCCAAGGAAGCTGCAGGGCAAGGTGTGCTGGCAGTGGAAAAGGAAGTCAAAGCGCATCCCGACAATGCCACCGCGCTATGTTACGGCGCCTCAATGCTGGCGGAAATTGGCGAGATTGAACGCGCGCTGTCGTGGGTCTCCCGTGCTGAAATGTTCGCCGGAGACAACATTGCGGTTCAGTACAACATAGGCTGTTTTTATGCGAGGCTGGGCAAGGCGGAACAGGCTATCGATTGCCTGGAACGTCAGCTAACTGCATCACATGCCTACCTCATTTTGCGCATGCCTTGGATGCGTCAGGATAGCGACCTCGACTCGCTCCGCGCTCATCCCCGTTATGTCGCGCTCGTCAATCGGATGGAGGCCCAAATAGCCGCGACTGGGGCTTGAGTATCAGTAGGCTGCGAGGCCAATGAAGCATTCACGTGGAATATGAAACCCAGAAAATGAGTTGGTTGAAGGCAAAGTCGGGTCATGGCTCTTCGCGTCTGATTGGGCGCTCAAACATTTCGCCTGCAATGACGGGGTAGGCCGACACTCCGTCCGCATGTAGGGCGCCAAGCCGCTGGCATGACTCAAGCCGAAGTGGCTAGGGCAATGGGACGACATCAGCCATTCGTCGCAAACATCGAAAACGGTGATCGGCGCGTCGATCTGGTAGAACTGATCGATATGGCCGCGATCATCGGCTTTGACGTTCACGCGATCATCGACGAGCTGAAAAGGGCCTCGTAAGGGCCGATAAGCCTTGTAGTTCGGCCTAGCCAAGCGGTCCCGTAGCTAATGCTCTATGCATGTGCTTTGGGCCTGTTTGCAGATCGGATGACGCAGAAAGGCATTCAACACGATGGTTTCGACGTCACCCCCTTTCTTGGTTGGCACCACTTCATTGCGGTAATGGATGACCAGATCGGACAGGGTAGTTGTCTGTAATGCCTTTCGGCCTGGTGCAAGCTCTTGCCTGTCAGTCTGGGTCTCCATCAGCCTTGCCCATTCCCTCGCGTCAGACAGGCGATGGAACGTCTTGGTCAGGGAATAGCCCTGCCTGCGAATGCGGGCCTGATATTGTCTCGGTGTTTGCGGATCGAAGCCATTAATTAGCGCTTTCCTGGAGCCAGAGTGGAGCCAGTAGCCAATTGATGGTTCTTCGGAGGACAGCCTAGGCTTGTTTATTCAACGAAACCAAGGGGTTGGATGGTGGGCGTGACAAGGATTGAACTTGTGACCCCTGCAATGTCAATGCAGTGCTCTCCCGCTGAGCTACACGCCCATCCGACGACGCGCATACACCATTTTTGATCCGGCGCGTCAATAGCAGGAAAAAGGAAAGACGGCGTCGTCTCGCCGCACCGGCAAACAAGTGCCGATTGCCTCAGCGGAAGGCGGCTCAGGCCGCCTGCAGCATCTTCTCGACCTCGTTGACGAGATCGCGCAGGTGGAAGGGCTTCGACAGCACCTTGGCGTCTTTCGGCGCCTTGGAATCCGGGTTCAGCGCGACGGCGGCGAAACCGGTGATGAACATGACCTTGAGGTCGGGATCGATCTCCGTGGCGCGGCGTGCCAGTTCGATACCGTCCATCTCCGGCATGACGATGTCGGTCAAGAGCAGCGAGAACGGTTCCTCGCGCAGACGCTCATAGGCGCTGGCGCCGTTGTCGAAATCGCTGACCTGATAACCGGCGCGTTCCAGCGCCTTGACGAGGAAACGACGCATATCGTCGTCGTCTTCCGCCAGAAGAATGCGTGCCATGATATCCCGTCCGAATCACCCGCCCGAGACTGCCGTGGGGCAGGCCCGTTAACCATCCTCTATATGAGGAGGCGAGGGTAAACATCAAGTGAACGCGCAGAGGGATGACCCCATATTTGCCGGGCGGCGCGACCGCTGAAATGCTGGACACGCGGCCTGCAAGGTGGCAGTTTCGTGTCATGATGCACTGGTGTTTTCGGGTACATTCAAATTGAAGACGGCAGCCGAGGATTTTTCGGTCTTTCCACCCTTCGAAATCCGGTCGGGCGCCGAGCAGCGCGTCCCTTTCCTCTTCAACTCACCGCATAGCGGCCGCTACTACCCGGAACGCTTCCTTGCCATGGCAAAGCTCGATCGCAACGCCATCCGCCGTTCGGAGGATTGCTATGTCGACGAGCTGTTCGGCGGCGCCGTGGCGCTGGGCGCGCCGATGCTGGCGGCGAATTTCCCGCGCGCCTATCTCGACGTCAATCGCGAGCCATGGGAACTCGACCCGCGCATGTTCGCCGAGCCGGTGCCGTCCTTCTGCAACATCCGGTCGGCGCGGGTCGCGGGCGGACTTGGCACCGTGCCGAAGCTGGTCGGCGAGGGCCTCGATATCTATTCGGGCCGCCTGCCGCTGGCCGAAGCCGTTGCCCGCGTCGAGGCCGTCTACAAGCCTTATCACGAAACGCTGAAGCGGCTTTTGACCAGGACCCATGCCCGCTTCGGGTTTGCCGTGCTGATAGACTGTCATTCGATGCCGGCGAGCATCCGTGTCGGCGAGAGCGGCGTGCGGCCCGACTTCATCATCGGCGACCGTTTCGGCATCTCGGCCACCGCCGCCCTGACCGAAACCGCGATCGGCCTGCTGACCGCCATGGGCTATACCGTCGCCCACAACAAGCCTTATGCCGGCGGCTTCATCACGGAACATTATGGCCGCCCGGCGCGTCACCTGCATGCGCTGCAGATCGAGATCAATCGCGGGCTCTACATGAATGAGCGGACATTCGAGAAGGTCGCCGGCTTTGACGCGCTGGCCGACGATCTGACGCGATTTTCATCGGATCTGATGGCGATGCCCGACCATCACTTCATCGACCTGCCGCTGGCCGCGGAATGAGACTTGCAGCCGGATCGCGGCTTAAAAAAAGACCGCATCGTTTTCACGATACGGTCGAAGTCTAGGGAGGAAACGCCCAAGGAGGGCATGGACAGGAAAACCTGTCCATCATCAAGGGTATTGTGCGGTGCACAAATGTCAAGCGACCTTCAGGCTTTTTTAATTCAGAGTGATGTGGAAATTGCGTTTCGATGATGTCTATGTGACATTTGGGCAACGGTGAACGCAGAAATAATCGATAAACACCCTTGTTTTGGCGGAAAAAGTCGCGGCAGAGCCGGGTTAGGGCATGCCGCAAGGCGGGAGAATCAGTTGGACATCAGCATCGATTTCATGCGCCGTATCGCGCAAGCAGCAGCGGCCGAGACTTTGCCGAGGTTCCGCAGCCAGGGGGCGGTCGCCAACAAGGAAAAGGGCAGTTTCGATCCGGTCACGGAAGCCGACCGCGAGGCCGAGCGCGCCATCCGGGCGCTGATCTCGGCGCAGTATCCCGAGCACGGCATTCTTGGCGAGGAGCACGGCAGCGAGAACACCGCCAGCAGGCATGTCTGGGTGATCGATCCGATCGACGGGACACGGGCCTTCATCTCCGGCCTGCCGGTATGGGGGACGTTGGTCGGGCTGACGGTCGACGGCGACGCCGTGGCCGGCATGATGTCGCAGCCCTTCACCGGCGAACTGTTCTACGCCAATGCCGCCGGCTCGCACTATGAGGGGCCGGGCGGGCCGCGCAAGCTTTCGACCCGCAAGACGACCAGCCTGGCGGATGCGACGCTGTTCACCACCACACCGGCGCTGTTCACGGGCGACGCGCGCACGCGCTATGACGCATTCGAGAAGCAGGTGCAACTTGCCCGCTACGGCACCGATTGCTATGCCTTCGCCATGGTCGCCTCGGGAAGCGTCGACATCGTTGCCGATCCCGGATTGAAGCCCTACGACATCGTGGCGCTGATCCCGATCATAGAGAAGGCGGGTGGCGTCGTCACCACTTTCGACGGCGGGCCGGCGGAAAAGGGCGGCGATGTGCTGGCGGCGGCGACGCCGGAGCTTCACGCCGCCGCCATGGCCGCCTTGCGCGGCTGATTGGCTTCCTTGTTGGTGCCGCCGGATGATCCGAGGCGTATCGTTCAGTCCTCGCGGAGGCTGGCTGCGGTGCCGCTCAGGCCGTTGGGTCGTCCGAACCGGGAATGAAGGCGTCGAAGGCGGCGAGGAATTGTTCGCGGTATAAGTCGACTTCCTGCAGGATTTCGTGCTTGGCGCCGTCGATCATCAGCAGCGAACCGAGCCTCAGACTTCTGGCGTATGCCTCCACGGCCTTGGTCGAGACGACCTGGTCGGCGCCGGCGGCGATGATCAGCAAGGGCACCTGGATGCGGGCCATGAAGTCGGGGTCGCTGATGGCTTCCGATGCCTTCGCAGCTGCTTGCAGCCAGCGGATCGTCGGGCCGCCAAGCGCCAGTTGCGGGAACGCCTCGTAGATCCCTGTGTTGCGGCGATAGCGCTCTGGATCGGACGTCACCTTGTTGGTTTCGAAGGGCGCCGTTACCTTGGGTCGCGGACCCCAGGCGGCATAGAGCCGGCCAAGACCCAGCAAACAAAAGAACGAACAGACGCGGCGGACGGTCGATATCGAGACCGGCAGATCCGGCAGTGTCAGGAACGGCGCGATCAGCACCATGCGGCGCACGCGGTTCACCATGGACGGCGCCGCAAGCAGCGTGATCACGGCGCCCGCGGAATGGGCGAGGATGTAATACGGCCCGCGGCAATCGGGTAGCACGATCTCCTCGAAGAACTGCTCCAGATCGGCCGTATAGTTGCGGAAGGATTTGACATAGCCGCGCTGGCGATCACGGATCAGCCGGTCGGAACCGCCTTGGCCGCGCCAATCGAAGGTGGCGACGCCAAAGCCTCGCGCCGCAAGGTCGCGGATGGTCTCGAAATATTTCTCAATGCATTCGTTGCGGCCGGACAGCAGCACCACGGTGCCCCGCATCGGACGCGCCACCACCGCGAACAGGCCGTAGCGTATCTTCTTGCGATCGCGCGTGGTGAAGAAGCCACCGGTGGCGTTTTCCGGCCGCGGATTGTCCGGCGTTGCGTGAAAGAGGGGGGTGTCCTCGAAAATGTCCGTCATGCGGCGCTTTGTGCTCGGCGTCTTCGCGCCAGCCTGTCACGGCTGGCCTCGTCAAGGTGATAGACGCCAATACATCAAAAGCAAAGCAAATCCAGGTTACGCAGGACCCCAATGGGGAAGGCCGGAAGCCGCTCAGAGCGTGCTTCCGGCCCCTGTCGATCCGGGAGGAAGGGACGTTGACACCCGGTTCGGCTTCGTTGCGGTATCTGCCATTCAAATCGGCGCCGCCAGTCCGCGATCTTGAAATCACCTTAGCGGCGACTGTGTGAACGCGCGCCGAAGCGCCGGTTCATCTGCCGTTCATCAAGCGCAAAGGGCCCGCTTTTTTCCAACGGGCAAAAATCTTGAAATGCCTTGGGACGCTTCCCAAATGTCTGGAGCGGTCGCCAAGATTGGGGCCGCTGGTCCATCCGGGACGCCAAACCAAGGGTTCTGTACCGGCCATACGCAAACCATGTTGCTCAACAGGAGAACACATCATGCGTCACGTTGACTTTTCCCCGCTTTACCGTTCGACCGTCGGCTTCGACCGTCTCTTCACGATGCTCGATTCGCTTGCGCAGCCCGATGGCGCGCAGACTTATCCGCCCTACAACATCGAGCGCACTGGCGACGATTCCTACCGGATTTCGATGGCCGTTGCCGGATTCTCCGATGAGGAAATCTCGATCGAGGCTCATCGCAACGTGCTGACCGTGAAGGGCGAGCGCAAGGACGAGGGTACCGGTGAAGAATCCGAACTGCTTTATCGCGGCATTGCCTCCAGGGCCTTCGAGCGCCGCTTCCAGCTTGCCGACCATGTCGACGTCGTCGGCGCCACGCTGAAGAACGGCCTGCTCTTCGTGGACCTGAAGCGCAATATTCCGGAGGAGTTGAAGCCGCGCAAGATCGCGATCACTTCGGCTCCGGCCAACGCCAAGCAGATCGAGGCCAAGACTGCCGCCTAACATCGGTGGTAACGCAATTCCGGACGGAAAACCGCTTCACACTTTTCCTGGAATTGCTCCGAAGTCTCCTCCCGAGACGGAGCGGCGCCGAAAGGCGCCGCTTTTTTATTCCGGGAGATTGATTTATCCGGCGATCAACTGGCCGAAGCGATCGACTTCCTCTGAAGTCGTGGCAAAGCTGGTCACGAAGCGATAGAGCAGCTCGTCCTCGCCGATATGGCCGTCGAAGCCGTGCGGCTTATGCCAGTCGTAGAACGCCGCGCCCGCCGCCTGCAATTTGTCGGCCTCCGCCTTCTTGATCACGGCGAACACTTCGTTGGCCTGCGGCAGCCAGGCCAGCTTCGCCGTCTGCGAATCCTCGATCGCCGCGGCCAGGCGCGCGGCCATGGCGTTGGCATGACGCGCTGTGTCGAGCCACAGTCCGTCCTTGAAATAGGCTTCGAACTGCGCCGCGACGAAGCGCGATTTCGAAAATAGCTGGGCGGCACGCTTGCGCAGAAAGGACAGTTCCTTGGCGCGGTCGAGATCGAACAGCACGACCGCCTCGGCGCACCAGCAACCGTTCTTGGTGCCGCCGAAGGACAGGATGTCGACGCCGCGCTTCCAGGTCATCTCGGCCGGTGTCGTATCGAGCGCGGCCAGCGCATTGGCAAAGCGGGCGCCGTCCATATGCAGCGGCACGGAATGCTGCCTGGCGATGGATGAAATCGCGGCGATATCGTTCAGGCCATAAACAGTGCCGACCTCCGTCGACTGGGTGATCGAAACAGCCATCGGCCGGCCCCAATGGACCACCTCGCCGGCGAAACGGCCGATCGCCCTTTCCAGATTGTGCGGGTCCATCCTACCCAGGGAGCCATCGACGGCATGCAGCCGCGAACCGCCCGAAAAATATTCCGGCGCGCCGCACTCGTCTTCGATGACATGCGATTCGCGGTGGGCGAAAGAAATGCCGCCGGGCTTGTTGAAGGTGGTCAGCGACAACGAATTGGCGGCCGTGCCGGTTGCCACGAAGAACACGGCGACCTCGCGTTCGAAAATCTCGCTGAAACGCTGGTAGACCGCCTGGTCGAGCGCGCCGTCGCCATAGGCGGCGGCAAAGCCGCCGGAAGCGGACGACAGGCCGGCAGCGATATCGGGATGGGCGCCTGCCCAATTGTCGGAAGCGAAGAACATGCATCTGCCTGTGTTGGGGAAATCAGCGTCGAGTTGACCGGTTTCGGGAGCCGACCGCAAGGGGCCAGAGGTTGGAAAACCATTAAACCCAGCCAGGCCGACTGGCGGGCATTGGCGACTGAAGCTTACGTTTCCTGCAGGCTCTGCGTAATTTTATGTCGCGGAAGCTCCAAGTTTTTTGTGAATCGGTCTTGTGTGCGTCGGGGAATTCTGCCATAAAAATTTAGGACAGTAGTGCTGTCTTATTTTGTCGCACAAAACTGGCTGGATTGGCGTAACATATTGGCCTCTCCGGCTGTTGCCGCGAGCGACAGGTGGACGGCCGGACGCTGGCCTGTACGAATGCGAACCATGCGGCATGCCGTCTGGTTCGGCAATGATTTCGCAAGACGTGCCGCAAGGATCAGGGTGAGCCAAGCGCTTGCCGAGGCAAACCAGCGCCTGCAGGGCTGAAATGGAGACAGGACGATGACGGATATGACGCTCTCTGCGACGAACGGCCAGGCCGCGCAGACGAAAGCGGCTGCCGTCAAAAATACGCCTCGAACCGACATTGGCCGAACCACCGATGGTCTTGCCGCCCAGGGTCTTTACGATCCGCGCAACGAGCATGACGCCTGTGGCGTCGGATTCATCGTCAATATGAAGGGCGTGAAGTCGCACCAGATCGTCGAGGACGGGCTTGCCGTGCTCGAGAACCTGACGCATCGCGGCGCCGTCGGCGCCGATCCTCTGGTCGGCGACGGCGCCGGCGTGCTGGTGCAACTGCCTGACCAGTTCTTCCGCGAGGAGATGGCGGCCCAAGGCATCGAACTGCCGCCGGCCGGTCAGTACGGCGTCGGACACTGGTTCATGCCGCGGGACCCGGCCCTTCGCGCCCATATCGAGGACATCATCGCGGAATCGGCGCAGTCGGAAGGGCTGCCGCTCATCGGCTTCCGCGATGTGCCCGTCGACAACTCGTCGCTGTCGAAGGCGCCTGACATCGCGGCGTCCGAGCCATTCCATAGGCAAGTCTTCATCGGCCGTACATCGGACATTCCCGACGACGAGGAATACGAGGCCCGGCTTTACCTGCTGCGCAAGGTCATTTCGGGCCGCATCTACGCCGAGAACGACAACAAGGATATCGGCGCCTATTGCGTGTCGCTGTCGGCACGCACCATCGTCTACAAGGGCATGTTCCTGGCCTACCAGGTCGGCGCCTATTACAAGGATCTGACCGATCCGCGTTTCGAAACGGCGCTGATCCTCGTCCACCAGCGTTTTTCGACCAACACCTTCCCGTCTTGGAAGCTGGCGCATCCCTACCGCATGGTCGCGCACAATGGCGAGATCAACACGGTGCGCGGCAACAACAACTGGATGGCGGCCAGACAGGCATCGGTCGATTCCGAACTGTTCGGCAACAACATCTCGAAGCTCTGGCCGATCTCCTATGAAGGCCAGTCGGACACCGCGTGTTTCGACAATGCGCTCGAGTTCCTGTTCCAGGGCGGCTACAGCCTCAGCCACGCCATGATGATGCTGATCCCGGAAGCCTGGGCAGGCAACAAGCTCATGGACGCCGACCGCAAGGCTTTCTACGAGTACCATGCCGCGTTGATGGAGCCGTGGGACGGGCCGGCGGCGGTGGCCTTCACCGATGGCCGCCAGATCGGCGCCACGCTCGACCGCAACGGATTGCGCCCCGCACGCTACATCGTCACCGACGATGACCGCGTCATCATGGCCTCGGAAGCCGGCGTGCTGCCGGTGCCGGAGGAGAAGATCGTCCAGAAGTGGCGGCTGCAGCCCGGCCGCATGCTTTTGATCGACCTTGCCAAGGGCCGCATCGTCCCCGACGAGGAGATCAAGTCCGAGATCGCGACCAAGCACCCCTACAAGACCTGGCTCGCCAACACGCAGCTCATCCTGGAAGATTTGAAGCCGGTCGAGCCGCGCGCGCTGCGCAAGGATGTCAGCCTGCTCGATCGCCAGCAGGCGTTCGGTTACACCCAGGAAGACACCAAGCTGCTGATGTCGCCGATGGCCACCACCGGCCAGGAAGCGGTGGGATCGATGGGCACGGACACGCCGATCTCGGCGATGTCGGACAAGTCGAAGCTGCTCTACACCTATTTCAAGCAGAACTTCGCCCAGGTGACCAATCCGCCGATCGACCCGATCCGCGAGGAACTGGTGATGAGCCTGGTGTCCTTCATCGGGCCGCGGCCGAACATCTTCGACCTGGTGGGTAATTCGCGCCGCAAGCGGCTCGAAGTGCGCCAGCCGATCCTGACCAATGGCGATCTGGAAAAGATCCGTTCCATCGGCCACACCGAGGACCGTTTCGATACCAAGACGATCGACATCACCTACGGGTCGAGCGAAGGCGCGGCCGGCATGCAGGGCGCCATCGACCGCCTGTGCGAACGGGCGGAAGCGGCTGTCGCCGGCGGCTACAACATCATCATCCTGTCCGACCGCCAGGTCGGGCCGGACCGCATCGCCATTCCGGCATTGCTGGCGACGGCCGCGGTGCACCACCACCTGATCCGCAAGGGGCTGCGCACCGCGGTCGGTCTCGTCGTGGAATCCGGCGAGCCGCGCGAAGTGCATCATTTCTGCTGCCTGGCCGGCTATGGCGCCGAGGCGATCAATCCCTATCTCGCCTTTGACACGCTGCTCGACATGCATAAGCGCGGCGAGCTGCCGGAAGAAGTCGACGAATACGAGGTCGTGTCGCGCTACATCAAGTCGATCGGCAAGGGCATCCTCAAGGTGATGTCCAAGATGGGCATTTCGACCTACCAGTCCTATTGCGGCGCGCAGATATTCGACGCCATCGGGCTGAAGTCGGACTTCGTGCGGCAGTATTTCACCGGTACGGCGACCCTGATCGAAGGCGTCGGGCTGGACGAGATTTCGGCCGAGACGCTCAGCCGTCACACCGATGGTTTCGGCAACGATCCGGTGCTGCGCAACAGCCTGGAGGTCGGCGGCGAATATATGTTCCGCATGCGCGGCGAGGCGCATATGTGGTCGCCCGACGCGGTGGCCACCCTGCAGCATGCCGTGCGCCAGGGTTCATGGGAGACGTTCAAGGACTATTCGGCGCAGATCGACAGCGAGACGGCGCGCGCGCAGACCATCCGTGGCCTGTTCAAGATCAAGCTGGCCGACGAGACGGGGCGCAAGAAGCCCGCGCTCGACGACGTCATGCCGGCGGCCGAGATCGTCAAGCGCTTCTCCACCGGAGCGATGTCGTTCGGCTCGATTTCCAGGGAAGCGCACACCACGCTGGCGCGCGCCATGAACCAGATCGGCGGCAAGTCGAACACCGGCGAGGGCGGCGAAGAGGCGGATCGCTACTTGCCGCTGCCCGGCGGCGGCAAGAACCCGGAGCGCTCGGCGATCAAGCAGGTCGCTTCCGGCCGGTTCGGCGTGACCGCGGAGTATCTGGTCAACTCGGATGTGATGCAGATTAAGGTCGCACAGGGCGCCAAGCCCGGCGAGGGCGGGCAATTGCCCGGCCACAAGGTCGACGCGACCATCGCCAAGGTCCGGCATTCGACGCCGGGCGTCGGCCTGATCTCGCCGCCGCCGCACCACGACATTTATTCGATCGAGGATCTGGCGCAGCTGATCTACGATCTGAAGAACGTCAACCCGGCGGCCGACGTGTCGGTCAAGCTGGTGTCGGAGGTCGGCGTCGGCACGGTCGCGGCGGGCGTCGCCAAGGCGCGTGCCGATCACATCACCATCTCCGGCTATGATGGCGGCACGGGAGCGTCGCCGCTGACCTCGCTCAAGCATGCCGGCAGCCCGTGGGAAATGGGCCTCGCCGAGACGCACCAGACGCTGGTGCTGAACGGTCTGCGTTCGCGCGTGGCACTGCAGGTCGATGGTGGCCTGCGCACCGGGCGCGACGTTATCATCGGCGCGCTGCTCGGCGCCGACGAGTTCGGCTTCTCGACCGCGCCATTGATCGCGGCGGGCTGCATCATGATGCGCAAGTGCCATCTCAACACCTGCCCGGTCGGCGTGGCGACGCAGGACCCGGTGCTGCGCAAGCGCTTCAAGGGCACGCCCGAGCATGTCATCAACTTCTTCTTCTATGTGGCGGAAGAGGTGAGGGGGCTGCTCGCCGAAATGGGCTACACCCATCTCGACCAGATCATCGGCGACAGCGACCTTCTGGAAAAGCGCGACGTGATCCAGCATTGGAAGGCGCGCGGGCTCGACTTCTCGAAGATGTTCTACAAGCCCGATGCGCCGCATGAGGCGGTGCACTGGACCGAACGGCAGAAGCACCCGATCGATGACGTGCTCGACCGCAAGCTGATCGAACTCGCCAAGCCGGCGCTGGAGGCCAAGCAGCCGGTCAAGATCGAAGTGGATATCCGCAATGTCGACCGTTCGACCGGCGCCATGCTGTCGGGTGAAGTCGCCAAGCGTTTCAAGCACAAGGGCCTGCGCGAGGATACGATCCAGGTGAGGCTGACCGGCACCGCCGGCCAGTCGTTCGGCGCCTTCCTGGCGCGCGGCGTGTCGTTCGATCTCGTCGGCGCCGGCAACGACTACGTCGGCAAGGGCCTGTCGGGCGGACGCATCGTCATCCGCCCGCCCGAAGAGGCCAAGATCGTCGCGGCCGACTCCATCATCGTCGGCAATACGGTGCTCTATGGCGCGACCGAGGGCGAGGCCTATTTCGCCGGCGTCGCCGGCGAGCGTTTCGCGGTGCGCAATTCGGGTGTCGCGGCGGTTGTCGAAGGCGTCGGCGACCATGGCTGCGAATACATGACCGGCGGTGTCGTCGTCGTCATCGGCAAGACCGGCCGCAACTTCGCCGCCGGCATGTCGGGCGGCGTTGCCTATGTGCTTGACGAGGCCGGCGATTTCGCCGAACGCTGCAACATGGCGATGGTCGAACTGGAGCCGGTCCCGGAAGAAGACGACCTGATGGAGAAGCTGCTGCATCATGGCGGCGACCTCGATCACAAGGGGCGCGTCGACGTCTCCGGCGACATGACCAGCCATGACGAGGAGCGGCTCTATCAACTGATCTCGAACCACGTCCACTTTACGGGCTCGGTGCGCGGCCGTGAAATCCTCGACGACTGGGCGACGTTCCGGCCGAAATTCCGCAAGATCATGCCGGTCGAATACCGCCGCGCGCTGATCGAGATGGAACGCATGCGCATGGGCGTCGCGGCGGAATAGACTTTTGCAATTGCCGGGGAGCTCAGGCTTCCCGGCCACCTTCATCGACAGTTTGACCTCGGGCGCAAGGTTGCCATGGCTGCCTCAAGAGGTTAACGGGTGCGGCGAAAACCGCACCATCTGGACAGCAGGAACTGGACTATGGGCAAGGTAACAGGCTTTCTCGAAATCGACCGGCAGGTGCACAAGTACCAGCCTGCCTCCGATCGCATCCGGCATTTCCGTGAATTCACGCTGCCGATGTCGGACAAGGAGGTCGAGAAACAGGCCGCGCGCTGCATGGATTGCGGCATTCCGTACTGTCACGGACCGACCGGCTGCCCGATCCACAACCAGATCCCCGATTGGAACGATCTCGTCTATAACAGGGATTGGGACAACGCGATCCGCAACCTGCATTCGACGAACAATTTCCCCGAGTTCACCGGCCGCATCTGCCCTGCGCCCTGCGAGGAAGCCTGCACGCTGAACCTCGAGGACATTCCGGTCGCCATCAAGACGGTGGAACAGGCGATCGCCGACAAGGCCTATGAGACCGGCCATATCAGGCCCTATCCGCCGGAAAAAAAGACCGGCAAGCGGGTCGCCATCATCGGCTCCGGCCCCGCCGGCATGGCGGCCGCCCAGCAGTTGGGCCGGGCCGGCCACGACGTGCATGTCTATGAGCGCGAGAGCCGGCCGGGCGGGCTGATGCGCTATGGCATTCCCGACTTCAAGATCGAGAAGCACTATATCGACCGGCGCGTCGAACAGATGCAGGGCGAGGGCGTGACCTTCCATTGCGGTGTCAATGTCGGTGTCGACAAGCCCGTCGCCGAACTGCTGGCCGAGCATGACGCCGTGCTCTATTGCGGCGGATCGGAAACGCCGCGCGCGGCCAATATTCCGGGCGACGATCTCGGCGGCGTGCACGACGCCATGCCCTATCTGGTGCAGCAGAACCGTCGCGTCGGCGGCGAGCCGATCCAGTCGGTTGCGTGGCCGTCGCATCCGATCATCGCCAGCGGCCAGCATGTCGTTGTCGTCGGTGGCGGCGATACCGCCTCCGACTGCGTCGGCACCGCTTTTCGTCAGGGCGCGGTGCGCGTCACCCAGCTCGACATCCGCCCGCAGCCGCCTGAGAAGGAAGACAAGCTCGCGGTCTGGCCCTACTGGGCGACCAAGATGCGCACCTCGTCCTCGCAGGCGGAGGGCGCCGAGCGCGAGTTCCAGGTGGCGACGCTCGAATTCATCGGCGAGGAAGGCCAACTCACGGGCGTCAAGTGCTGCGAGGTCGACGAGAAGCGCAAGCCGATCCCCGGCACCGAATTCGTCATCCGCGCCGATCTCGCCTTCATCGCCATCGGCTTTGCCGGCCCGGCGGCGGCCGGCGTCGCGAAGGAGTTGGAGGGTGAGATGAAGATCGTCACCGACAGCCGCCGCTCCAGGAATGTCGAAGCCAATGACCGCGACTACAGGACCAGTGTCGACCGGCTCTATGCGGCGGGCGACGTGCGCCGTGGCCAGTCGCTGGTCGTCTGGGCGATCCGCGAAGGCCGTCAGGCGGCGCGCTCGATCGACGAAGCGCTGATGGGGTCGAGCGTCCTGCCTCGCTGAGGCGTCTGCTTCGAATGGAAAAGGCGCCGATCCGGTGCCTTTTTTCGTCCACAAAACCCAAACTGCCTAACGATTGATCGCTGTCGTCGTATCGGTGGCGGTCGCCGTGGCCGCCGGATTTGTCCGTGGCGGCCAGGAGAAATCATCGGCGCGCCCGGGCGAAGCCTCCGGCGCCTTGCCCTCGATCATCAGTCTTTCACCGGGGAGAGCCGGATCGGCTTTCGGCTGAGGAGCCGCGCCGAGCAGTTCGGTGCCGCCGTCGAACGCCGGGTCGCTGAGCAGCATCGGTGGCGTGCGGTCTATCACGATCGGCGCGGCCGCTGGGCCCGGTGCCTCGACGGGCGCGCCCGCCGGTGCGGCGGCCGGGGCGACGCCGCCGGGCGCGGCCAGGCCCAGGATCTTCATCAGCGGTTTTTCAGTATAGAAGGCGAGCTTGCGTTTGCCGGCCCTCGACACGTTGATGCCGTCATCGGCACGCAGCCGCACGGGCTGGCCGTTCATGTCAGGACCGCTGGTGACGAAGGCACCGTTCTCGTCGACGAACCCGTCCCAGACGTCGACGAATTCGCCGCCATGACTTTCGGCCGCCTTGCGGTAAATGTCGTTGAAGGCCAGCATGTCCGACGTCATCTTCGGCAGCCGGAAAGCCGGCATGCCGACCCACAGGAAGGGCACCTTGGAAGTGGCGATGGCCGTGCCGAATGAATCGGTGCGGCGCTCGTATTCCTTGGTCCAGTTCTCCGACCGAGGCTGCTCGCGCACGTCCCCCACCTTCATCTGCTGGCGGTCGTTGGAGCCGAGCATGACGACAATGGCGGAAGGTTTTTCGGTCTCGATCAGCGATTTGATCTGTTCAGGCCAGTTGTAGAAATCATCGCGCACGAAGCCGGATGAACCATTGCTGCGCGTCACGATGTTGACGCCGGGATTGTCGGCGAAAGCGGTGTCCAGACCCTCGGCAAGCCCTGCCGCCATGAAGTCGCCGACCACCAGCACGGTGCGGGCGTCCGGTGCTTTTTCGACCACAGGGGTTTCAGGCTCCGTGGGCGGGCGAGGCGCGCGCGGTTTCTTGGCTTTGGGCTTTGGCCTTGCCTTCTCGATGTCCAGTGGTGGCTCGACCCGTTCGCTGCGGCGCGGGAACAGCAGGTCGCGCAACGACCAGCCACGATCCTGCTGCTCTTGCGCCATGGCCGGCGCGTGGAAGGCGCCGGCGGCGCCGATCGTCAGCAGGACGATCGCCAGAATCAGGATCGGCGTGCGACGAACAAGGATCGCGATACGCGCAGCCGAAACCAATCACTCCTCCATCCCCTTGCGCCTGATCCCGCAAACCGGAGCCGGTTTTGGGGCGTGGCGCAAGTTCAAAGTGCCATGGCACCAGGTGCCAGCGCCAAAAAAACGCGGCGCCGCGGCCGGCTCTATTTCTGCCTGAGCCATTTGAGCACTTCCATGCTCGGATAGCCGTCCTGGGTCAAGCCGACCTTTGCCTGATAGGCCATGATGGCGGTCTTGGAACCGTCCCCGATCTTGCCGTCGAATTTGCCGTCGTAAAGCCCGTGCTGCGAAAGCCGCTTCTGCAACTCCTGTCTTTCCTCGAAGGTAAGCTTGGTGAAAGGCCGCTTCCAATCCTGGACCAGGCCGCTGCCACCGGCGATCTCGTCGGCCAGAAGGCCGACGGCGAGGGCATATTTGTCGGCGTTGTTGTAGGCCTTGATGACCGAAAAATTCCTGATCATCAGGAAGGCCGGCCCGCCACGGCCATCCGGCACCTTCAGTGTCGCCTTGTCCGTGAGGTTCCTGAACGGCTTGCCGCTGGCCCTGACGACGCCGAGCGTCTCCCACTGCGCCAGCGTTTTCGCTCCGCCGGGCAATTTGCCGGCCGGCAGCGTGACTTCGTAGCCCCAGGTCTTGCCGGCTTGCCAGCCGTTCTTCTTCAACAGATTGGCGGCGGTCGCCAGCGCATCGGGGATGGAATTCCAGATGTCGCGCTTGCCGTTGCCGTCCATGTCGACGGCATAGTGCTGGTAGCTGGTGGGGATGAACTGGGTCTGGCCCATGGCGCCGGCCCATGAGCCCATCAAATGGCTTTCATCGATGTCGCCGGTCTGCAGGATTTTCAGTGCCGCGATCAACTGCGTGCGGGCAAATTTCGATCGTTTCGGGTCGCCATACCCCAAAGTCGCCAGCGAGCGGATGACATTGCGCACGATGTCGTCGCGCTTCAGGATCTCGCCATAGTTCGATTCCATCGACCATATCGCCAGGAGGACGTAGCGGTCGACACCAAACCTCGCCTCGATCCTGTCCAGCCACGGCTTCCACTTTTTCGCCATCGCCTGGCCGTTGGCCACCGACTGGTCATGCACGCGGTTGTCGAAATAGTCCCAGGCGGGTGCGGTGAATTCCGGCTGCGTGCGCGCCTTTTCCAGCACCACCGGATCGGGCTCGTTGATGCCCCGGAAAGCCTGGTCATAGATGGACCCGGAAACGCCGCCCGCCACAGCGGTGGCACGGAAACTGGCGACCCACTGCCGGAAACCGCCGTCGGCGAAGGCTGGCCCGGCGGGCATCAGCAGAGCAAGCGAGAGGCTGGCCGCCGTCATGACGCTGGTGAAACGTTTTGCGGCATTGCGAACGGACATGTTTTCCTCCTTCTCTATCTCAGGAAAGTCCATTCATCGCCGAACCGGGTTAGGAATTGGTTTACCATAGGCGTCGTCTGGAACGAAAAGACACCTGATGCTTTACCGGTGGAAGCTCCCCTCGGTTGTGCAGGTAATCCTCAATTCCGGCGTGAAAATGTCGACTGACGGGATTGCGGAGCCGGCCATCACATGGATAATTGAAAGCATGAAGAGAGTTCGCAAGGCAGTTTTCCCGGTCGCCGGCCTCGGTACGCGGTTTCTCCCAGCCACCAAGGCTGTTCCCAAGGAGATGCTGACCGTCGTCGACAGGCCGGTCATCCAGTATGTTGTCGATGAGGCCCGGGAAGCCGGCATCGAGCATTTCATCTTCGTGACCGGCCGCAACAAGGCGGTCATCGAGGATCATTTCGATATCCAGTTCGAGCTCTATGACACGCTGGCCCAGCGCGGCAAGGACGAGCAGCTTGCCCGCTTGCAGCGGCTGCAGCCGGCGCCTGGGCAAACCAGCTTCACCCGCCAGCAGGTGCCGCTCGGCCTTGGCCATGCGGTCTGGTGCGCGCGCGAACTGGTCGGCGACGAGCCGTTCGCGCTGTTGTTGCCCGACATGATCATGCAGTCGGAAAAGAGCTGCATGAAGTCGATGGTCGAACTCTACGAAGAAACCGGCAACAACATCATCGCCGTGCAGGAATGTGACCCGGCTGAGACCCACAAATACGGCATTGTCGGCCGCGGCGAGGATAAGCATCACGGCTTCCGCATCACCGAGATGGTGGAGAAGCCGAAGACCGGCACCGCGCCGTCCAACCTTTACATCAACGGCCGCTACATCCTGCAGCCGGAGATTTTCAAGATTCTCGAAGGCCAGGAAAAGGGCGCCGGCAACGAAATCCAGCTCACCGACGCGATGCTGAAGCTGGAGAAGCAGCAGTCCTTCTATGGCTATCACTATCAGGGCCGCACTTTCGACTGCGGCTCGCCGGAAGGTTTTGTGGAGGCCAATGTCGCTTTCGCGCTGTGGCGCAGCGACATGAACCATAGCATGGCCGGTGTCATCCGCACACTTCTGGACGAGATGAAGCCCTCGGAGCGGCGCGGCGCTGCTTTCTAGGTCGCGGGGCGAGTTTGGCCGACCGCAGGCCCCGCGCCTTCGTCATCCTTGGGTCTGCGCCGCGTCGCTTCGCTCCTTGCTACGCCCCAGGATGATGAATCTCAGACGTCCTCAGCGTTGCACTTTCACGCCGAGATAGATGCTGTTGGCGGTGTAGTCGCGGCCAGGCAGGTTGCTGGTCAGCTCTTCGGTTCTCACCCGGCTGGTGAGGCCGGCATAGCGGTTCAGCCACCAGGTCAGGCCGGCCTCGGCGCTCAGGATCCTGTCATGGCCGTCGATGCCGATATAGTCTCGCCAATCGAGGCCGAGTGCCGCATTGCCGGTAAGGTTGGCACGGATCTGCCGCTCGGCCGTCAGGCGGCCGGAGTAGAGGATATCGCCGCTTTCACCTGGTGTGGTCGTGGTCTCGACGGTGGTCTTGCCGGTCAGGCCAATCGTGGTTCCGCGCTCTGGCGACCATTTGAGATCGGCGTTGACGGTCGCGCCCGAGATGGGCTCCAGGCTGTTGTCGTCGATCGCTTCCCGCAGCCACCCGGCCGAGAATTCACCCGACAGCTTCTCACCCATGTCGAGTTGCAAGCCGGCACGAGCGCCGAAGCGCGTCGAGGAGCGCTCGAAGCCTTCATTGTCGATGCGCTGATCATAGATCCGGCGGCCGAGCTCGACTTCCGTGAACGGGGTGAGGGCCGGGGAGATTTCATAGCCGGTGCGCAGGGTCGCCGTGTAGAGCGTCGAGTCCTGATCCTTCTGCGACAGCGAGGTGCCGTCCGAAAGTTTCGCGTCGCCATAGAAGTCGTGCGAGACCGCGCCGGTCAACGTGTACTGCATCTTGCCGACGGCCTTCTCGATGCCGAGGCTGCCGTCGATCGTCTGTCGCAGCGGCTGGGTGCTGACGCCGGCAATGGCATTGGGTGATGAGGCCGTTTCCGGCACGGCTTCGTAGCCGAGCTTGGCGATAGCGCGCAGTTCATTGTCGAGATCGACATTGAACTGGCCTTCAATGCGCCCTTGCGCATCGTGAACCGGGTAACCCGACACGGTCTCGCGGAACAGGCCGTAGCCGTCGATGGTGGCCGAGTTTTCGCGCCAGTCGGAAATGGCGGAAAAGCGCAACGCCGTCTCGGACAGCAATGCCGACGTGCCGGCACTGCTCGAATCGCCATTCGTCGTGGCGGTCAGGCCCTGTTCGATCGACGGCCGGATGATGAAGGACCCCCATCTGACGCCGGTGGGGGCGAAGGGATCGTCCTCGGCCTTTCTGGTCTGGCCTTCGATGGCGGCGGTACGCTCGGCGCCGGGGTCGAGCTTCTGCCGCTCGGCACTGTCGATGGTGAGGGTGCGCCGGTTGGCCGCTTCCTGGTCCGTCGCGGCGGTGTCGCTGCCATCGGTCACGGCCCCGGTGGTGTCAGTGGTCGCGGCGGTCGTCTTCTTTTTCTTCGCCTTGTCGGCCGCCTTGGCGTCGGCCTTGGTCTTGTCCTGATCCGCTGCGGTCCGCCCGCCAGTCGACGGGCGACGGCGGGGCTTGGGCGGCATCGGATCGGCGGTGGACGTGTCGTCGTACGCCTGCGGCGGATCGAAAATACTGGCTGTGGCTGCGTCGGTGCCCGTGTCGTCAGGGACGGCGCCGGCGCTGGCCGGCAAATACGTACGCGGCTGCGTGTCGTCTTGCGCGGCATTGGCCGCTTGTTGCTGGCCCTGGGCAGCGACCAACTGCCTTGCCTTGCGTTGCTGATCGGACAGGATCGCCGATTCGGGAACCTCGCCACGCAGCTCCGTTTCCTGGGCATGGAGCGGAGCCGGGCGCAGCAAGGCGAGTATGCTGGTCGCCAGCAACAAGGCACATGCCGCCTTGCCCTGTCGTCCTTTTGGTTTTTCTGGCTGGGCCCCGGACATCGCCACCACTGCTTGCGCGGCGCCCGCGCGCCATACTTACCGAACCGTAAATGGGGATGGTTAACGGAGGGTTGAGGTAGCGGTTGTTCGGGCGGCTAAAGCGCCGCTGTTCGTAGACTCGCGCGTTGCGCGCGAGGCCTCTGCGGTCTGGGTGTCACCGCCATTTCTGTTGGACAGGCGGACGGCAAAGCGCTAATCGCATCATCCATGCATGCGAGATCCCTCGATAAGAAGCCCCTGGACAGGCAAGCGTCGATCGATTCGGCGCTGAGAACGGTGGCAACCGAGCAGGCGGGAATCGCCGCTCTGGCCGAAGCGCTCGAGAACGGACTGGCCGCGCCTTTCGCGCAGGCCGTAGACATGATCTCGAAGATCGACGGCCGACTGATCGTCACCGGTATCGGCAAAAGCGGCCATATCGGCTCCAAGATCGCGGCGACGCTGGCTTCGACCGGCACGCCGGCCTTCTTCGTCCATCCCGTCGAGGCCAACCATGGCGATCTCGGCATGATCGCCAAGGATGACGCGATCATCGCCATATCATGGTCGGGCGAGAGCAAGGAGATGATGGGCATCGTCACCTATTCCAGGCGGTTCTCCATCCCACTCATCGCCATCACCTCCGGCGAGACATCGGCGCTGGCGCGCGCGGCCGACATCGTGCTGCTTTTGCCGCGTACGCCCGAGGCCTGTCCGCACGGATTGGCGCCGACGACGTCGACGTTGCTGCAACTGGTCATGGGCGATGCGCTGGCGATCGCGCTGCTCGAGGCGCGCGGTTTCACGCCGGATCATTTCCGCACCTTCCATCCCGGCGGCCAGCTCGGCGCCAACCTGACCATGGTCTCCGAGATCATGCGGGTCGGCGAGCAGATGCCGCTCGCTGTACTCGGCACAAAGATGCCGGAGGCGGTGATGACGCTGTCGGAAAAGAAGGTCGGCTGCGTCCTGATCGTCGACGCCAATGGCGAGCTGGCCGGGATCATCACCGACGGTGACGTCGCGCGCAACCTGCATCGCAACCTGGCCGATGTCATCGTGGACGAGGTGATGACCCGCACGCCCAAGACGGTCGACCCTCAGACGCTTGCCGGTACGGCAATCGCGCTGCTCAACGAGCACAATATCGGTGCGCTCGTGGTGACCAGGAACAACATGCCGCTGGGCGTGGTTCATTTCCACGACCTCTTGCGCATCGGCGCCGCGTAGGTGTGTTGATATTCAGGTGAGACCGGTCTGCAAATGACGGGTTTCTGCGCTTCCGGTGCTCACGTGCTTCAAGCACGCTCCGCTCCGGTTCTCGAAACCCGCCATTTTCGACTCGCCCTGACCTGAAATCTCAACACACCTTTCTCGTTGGTGCTGTCAAAAAGAATTCAGACCGCTTCAACAGTCAGCTCCAGATCGGTGTCGGCGGCAGCGGTGACGCGCACCTGCGTGCCGGCCGGCAGATCCGGGCCGGAAACCCGCCACAGCGTGTCGCCGAGCTTGATGCGGCCGCGGCCGTCTCGGATCGGTTCGGCGAGCGTCGCCATCTTGCCGATCAATTGCGCGCCGCGACGGTTGAGCAGCGGCTGATCGCTCGGCTGGTCGTGGCCGCCCATCAGTTTCTTGCCGATGAAAGCCGAAACCAGCGACAGCACGAGGAAGACGAGCACCTGGACCTGCCAACTCCAGATGGCGGCATTCCAGATCAGCAGCGATGCCGCGCCAACGATCAAGGCGGCGATGCCGATCCACAGCATGAAGAAGCCCGGCGCGATGACCTCCACCACCAGGAGCACGAAGCCCAGAACCATCCAGTTCCACGGACCGAGTTCGGAAATAATGCGGTCGATCATGATCTTGACCCACTCACAATGACATCAGTTATCACTTGGCTTGACGACCGGCGGGCGTGAAACTTGCCGTTGCGTGCCGGCCGGGCCATCGCCCTTGAAGACTTCCCGGGCGATCTCGCCGATGCCGCCCAGCGAGCCGATCAGCGACGACGCCTCGAAAGGCATCAGCACGATCTTGCTGTTGGTGGCGGAGCCGATCTTGCCGAGCGCCTCGGTGTATTTCTGCGCGACGAAGTAATTCAACGCCTGCACGTCGCCCTTGGCGATGGCTTCCGACACCACTTGCGTGGCGCGGGCTTCGGCCTCGGCGGAGCGTTCGCGCGCCTCGGCGTCGCGGAAGGCGGCTTCCTTGCGGCCTTCGGCCTCGAGGATCTGCGACTGCTTGAGGCCCTCGGCGGCCAGGATCTGCGCGCGCTTGTTGCGCTCGGCGGTCATCTGGCGGCCCATCGATTCGATCAGGTTGGCTGGCGGATTGATGTCCTTGATCTCGACGCGGGTGATCTTGATGCCCCACGGATGCGCCGCTTCGTCGACGACGCGCAGCAGGCGCTCGTTGATGGCGTCGCGGTTCGACAACAGCTCATCGAGGTCCATCGAACCCATGACGGTACGGATATTGGTCATCGTCAGGTTGAGGATGGCGTTCTGCAGGCCGGCGACCTGATAGGCGGCCTGCGCCGCATTGAGTATCTGATAGAAGGCGATGCCGTCGACACCGACTATGGCGTTGTCACGGGTGATGATTTCCTGGCTCGGAACATCGAGCACCTGCTCCATCATGTTCATCTTGGCGCCGATGCGGTCAACGAAGGGCGTGATCAGGTTGAGGCCCGGGCTCAGTGTCTTTGTGTAACGGCCAAAGCGTTCGACGGTATAGTTGTAGCCTTGCGGAATTGTCTTGATGCCCTTGAACAGCACCAGCACGACAAGCGCGACCAGAACAACAACCGCGATATCGAAACCACTGAAATCCATTTGGCTCTCCCTCAGAGGCAGACCGCGAGAGCCATTCCCGCGCAGCCGGCTTCACCAAAGACTTAAGTGTGTTTCAGCAACGTTACAATCAGGTGATGAGGGATTGTTTGCGGGTTGCGCTCAACGGTTGAAGGCAAATAGTCCTACATCCGTGTCGTCCAGCCCGCCGATCGAGGCGGAGACGATCTCGGAAGCGATGCGCGAGAAGGTGATGCCGTTGCCGCCATAACCCATCACCGCATGAATGCGCGGGTGCCTCGGAATGGCGCCGATATAGGGCAGGCCCGTGGTCGTGGTGCCGAAGGAGCCGGTCCAGGCGAATTCAGGCCTGACGTCGAGGTGCGGAAACAGCTGGCCAAGTTTTGCGGCGATGCGCGCGCTCTTGTCGGCGATCTGCTCGTCACGCCGCGTTTCGTCGACGAAATCCTCGTCCTCGCCGCCGCAGATGACCCTGCCGTCGGCCGTCGTCCTGACATAGAGGTATGGGTCGGACGCTTCCCAGATGAAGGCTGCCCGGGGCCAGAGCTTTCGCGGCTGCGGGCAGGTCGCAATCGCCCAGGTCGAGATGATCCGGTGGGCCGCCGCCGGCACGATGTCGATCAGTTCATAGCCGGTGGCCAGCACCATTTGTCGTGCCGTGATGGTCGGGCCGTCTTTCGTGGCCACGACCACCTCGTTGGCGCCGTCCTCAATCCTTGTCGCTTCGACTGAGGCGTGGAAGCGCGCCTTGCGTTCCAGCGCCTTGAGCAACAGCCCGGCCGTCAGCTTGCATGGATCGAGCGCGATGTTGCCGTGGCTGTGGATGGCGCCATCGCGATCGATGCCAAATGTCTGCGCCAACGGCGCTGATGTGAGGTAGGTCGCGTCGATGCCGGCCTCCCGCCGCGCCTCGGCCTCGCCCCGGAGTTGCGAAGGGCCGAGCATGGTGCCGGCCAGATAGAGCGATTGGCAGCGGCTTAGAGCGCAGTTGATGCCGAGTTCGGCTATGCGGGCGGCAAGATTGGAAACGGCGAGCCGTGAGCGCCGCCAGGCCTGCTCGGCGGAGGCCCTGCCGATCATCTTCGATAGAATTGAAAGCGGCTGGTCGATTTCGAACTGCACCAGTGCGGTGGTTGCCGCGGTCGAGCCTTTCAGCGGTCCGCGTCGGTCAATGCAGATGACGGAGTGGCCGTCCGCCGTCAGCGCTTCGGCCATCATGGCGCCGCTGATGCCCATGCCGACGATGAGCACATCCGCTTTGGCGTCGCGGGTCAGCGCTGAAGTCGGCACGCTGGGTGCCCGATAGGCGGACCAGACGGGCCAGCCAGTTCTGAGGTCGAGTTTGCGGGGCATCGAATTCTCCGGAAGCGCGGCTCAACGCTGCCGAGAGGCCGTTGTTCCGGTCTCAGACCCAGCCGGACAGTTCGCGCCGCACCATCGCCTCGATTACCGCCATGCCTTCGGCGCTGTCGTTGAGGCAAGGGATATGGGCGAAATTCTTGCCGCCGGCGTGGTGGAAGGTCTCGGCGGCTTCGCGGCCGATTTCATCCAGTGTCTCGATGCAGTCGACGGAAAAGCCGGGATTGACGATGGCGATCGACTTGACGCCGTCCTTGCCCAGTTTCTCCACGGTCTGGTCGGTATAGGGCTGCAGCCACTCCTGCGCGCCGAAGCGGGACTGGAAGGTGGTGATCAGCCTGCTCTCGCTCCAGCCGAGCTTCTCGCGCAGCAGCCGCGTCGTTTCCAGGCAATGCGCCTGATAGGGGTCGCCCTTGTCGGAATACGGTTTCGGGATGCCGTGATAGGAGGTGATGACGATGTCCGGTTCGAAATCGAGTGTTGCCAGATGCCGTTCGATCGAGGAGGCGAGCGCCTCGATGTAGACAGGCTCGGCATAATAGGGCGGCACGCTGCGGATGGCCGGTGCCGCCCGCATCTTCATCAAGGCGCGAAACAACTGGTCATTGGCGGTCGCCGTCGTCGTCGCCGAATATTGCGGATAGAGCGGAAAGGTCAGGATGCGGTCGCAGCCTTGCGCGAGCAGATTTTGGGCGACGCTCGCAGTGGAGGGGTTGCCGTAGCGCATCGCCCAATCGACGACGACATTGGGAACGTCGCGCAGTACCTCGGCCAGCTTTTCAGACTGGGCGCACGTGTAGGTGCGCAGCGGCGACTCGTTCTTCTCCTGGTTCCAGATCCGAGCATAATTGGCGCCCGATTTCTTCGGCCGCGTGGTGAGCACCAGGCCGTAGAGGATCGGATACCAGACCGCTTTGTTGAGCTCGATGACGCGCGGATCGGACAGGAATTCCCTGAGATAGCGCCACATCGGCTTGAAGTCGGTGCCGTCGGGCGTGCCGAGGTTGATCAGCATGACGCCGACCTTGCCGGCTCCGGCAGGCGCGTGACCCGCCGTCAGGCCAACCGGCTTGGCGGCTTTGGGATCGACAGCGGTGGTTAGCGTCATAAGGGTTCTCCGGACACGGCGTGAACCTAGCGATGGAGCGCCGGTTTTCAATGCCGCGTCTGGCCGCACCTTATCGCGTTTCCAGCCGAAAACAGAACACCCGCCCGGTTTCCCGCGCGGGTGTTTGTGAGAAGGCGAAGTGACGTTACTTTGCCGGGATGGTCAGCGTGGCACCCGGCATAAGCCGATGCGGCCTTTGACCCTGGTTGGCTTCATAGATGACTTTCCATTTGGTCGCGTCGCCATAGGCCTTTTTGGCCAGATCCCAATAGGTGTCGCCGGTTACGATGACATGGCTGCTCCCGGAAGGTGCGGCCTCGGCCGGCTTTGCCGGTTCTGATGATATGGGTGCTGCCGGTGCGGATTCGGCAGGAGCTGTCGCGGCCGGGGCGGTCTCGGCCGGCTTTGCCGGTTCGGCAGGCGCCGGGGTTGCGGGGGCAGCAGCCGGCGGAGCGGGCGGGGGCGGTGCTCCTTCCGTCGGAATGGCCGGCGGCGTGTTGGCGATATTGCCTGAATTGCTGGGCAACTCCGGCATCGCAGGCGCGGCGTCGGCGGGTTTCGCCGGTTCTGCCGGCTTGGCGGCATCGGCTGGTGCCGGGGCCGCCGGAGCCGCCTCGGCCGGCTTGGCTGGTGCGGCTGCCGGGGCAGCGGGAGCTGCAGCTGTTGTCGCGGCGATCTCGGTGATGCGGCCGTCGAGCTTGGGCGTGTAGGGCCGGTGGGCGCCGAGATAATCGGCGACAACCGTTTCCAGGCCGGGACCATAATCATAGGCGTTCCTGGCCTTGTCGGCGAAGACCTTGTAGCCATCGCCGCCCTGGCGCACGTAATTGTTGGTGGCGACCAGATAGTCCTTGTCGGGATTGATCGGCGCCCAGGCGCCGTTTTCCATCACTTCCACCGATTTGACGCGGCCGGCGTTGGGCGCGACCGACTTGTCGAAGGAATATTTGAGACCCGCCACCTGGGGGAAACGTCCGGCGCCGTCCTCGATCTGGCTGAGGCCGTTCTCCAGCCCGGCAACTAGGTCCTTGCCGGAAATCTGGAAGGTCGCCAGCGTGTTCTGGAACGGCAGCACGGTCAGCACCTCGCCCATGGTGACGGTGCCCTTGTCGATCGAGGCGCGCAGGCCACCGCCATTGGAGATGGCGATCTCGACGCCCTGTCCCTTGACGCGGTCGAGGATGGCGTCGGAGACGAGATTGCCCATCGCGCATTCGCGCGCGCGGCAACTCTCGCGGCTGCCGTCGATGACATCGGTGGTCTCGGCCACTTCCTTGTTCTTCAGGGCCTCGATCGGCCCTCCGAGTTCCTTGATGCGTGCGAGCACGGCGGGATCCGGCGTGATCGATTTGTCGAGATAGATCGGATCGCCGCTGGCCGATTTGACCACGCCATTGTCGTCGAACACGACCTTGAACTCGCCGAGATATTTCGAATAGGACGCCGCCTGCACCACCGGCACCTTGTAGCCGCCGGGGTTGTCGACCATCGTCGGATAGAGGCCTGCCGCCTTCGGATCGGTGTTGGACAGAAGCGTGTGGCTATGGCCGCCGACAACGACATCGATGCCAGGGATTTTGGCGATGACGTCGCGCTCCCTGTTGTAGCCGATATGGGTGACGGCGATGATCTTGTTGATGCCTTGCGCCTGCAGCTTCTCGACCTCCGCCGTGATCGACTTGACGTCGTTCTCTATTGCGATGTTCGGGCCGGGGGAGGCGAGTTCGGGCGTGTCGTTGGTGACGGCGCCGATGATGCCGATCTTCTGGCCGCCGACTTCCACGACGATCGATGGCTTGACGCGGTCGCCGAGCTTGGACTGCGCGTTGGCTTTCACGTTGGCGCCAAGCACGGGGAATTTGATCATGTCGAGGAACGGCGCCAGCGCCGCTTCGCCGTCGTCGAACTCGTGGTTGCCGAGCGCCATGGCGTCGAACTTCATGTCGTTGAGAAACTCGCCTTCGACCTTGCCCTTGTAGGTCGTATAGAACAGTGAGCCCTGGAAATTGTCGCCGGCGCTGAGCAAGAGCACGTTCTGGCCCTGGAGCTTCTTGCGTTCCTGGGCGATCGCGGTGATCAGCCGGCCCGCGCCGCCGATGCACTCGCCCTTGGTCTCTTCGTCGGCCGAGCAGGTCGTTTCATATTTATTGTTGCCTTCGATGCGGCTGTGCCAGTCGTTGATGTGCAGGATGTTCAGTGTGTAGTCGGCAAAGGATGTGCCGGCCGACAGGCCAAGCGTCGATGCCGAAAGGGCGGCAATGGCGGCAAGCTTCTTCATCTTCGTCTCCCGACAGGCTGATCAGAGGCGTTTAACGCGCTTGCTTGACTGGGATATAACAGCCCGCGTTTTGACCATGTTCCCATCGTGTTCCGGCTGAGGCAAGCGCAAAACCCGGGGTATTTGCAAGCGCAAAACCCGGGGTATTTGCCGGCGCAAAAAAAGGACGGCGGCCAGTGGCGCCGTCCCCGATGAGCTCGATGTCTGCTGGTTCAGACGCGCCGTGTCAGCACGAAGTTCTGGCCGGCTGAACTGGTGCAGTTCAGCTGGCTGGTGGACACCAGCAGGCAGTTGAAGCTGACGCCGGTCTGGCGGATCAGCGAGGTGCCGTTGATCTGCACCGAGGTTGGGCCGGTCATCGTGTAGCTGCCATCGGCAAGCTTCTGGCCGGTATCGGTGGCGACGGTCGTGAACTTTCCGCCATTGAAGGTCGACAAGCCGGTGCCCTTGGCATCGATCCACGACCCTTCGACGCCTTTCGGCGCGGCTGCCATCGGCGGCGCGTCCGGACCGCTGGTGGCACAGGCCGCGAGCATCGTGGAAATGGCGCCCGCCACGCCCATCGAAAGAACTTTGCGCGCAATAGTCATGTGAAATCCTCTCCAAACGCATCAGCCCAAAGATCAGATCCGATTTTGGAAGGCATGATGCGAACGTCCAAAGTGCTGGAGCGGGCGTGCGTCCCACAAGACGCACGCTGCCCAGGCCGCATCTCTTCAATCGCCCGATTTCCGGGCGATTGCAAGGCAATGGGGCAGGGTGCGCGCGATGCTATCGGACGAGGATGTTGCGGAATTGCCACGGGTCGCTACGGTCGAGGTCCTCGGGGAAGAGGCCCGGGCGCCGGTCGAGCGGCGTCCAATCGGTATAGTAACCCTTGACCGGCCCGAGATAAGGCAACTGCACGTCCAGGCAGCGCCTGTAATCCATCTCGTCGGCTTCGACGATGCCGGCCTGAGGATTTTCCAGCGCCCAGACCATGCCGGCCAGAACCGCCGAGGTGACCTGCATGCCGGTGGCATTCTGATAGGGCGCCAGCTTGCGCGCCTCGGCGAGCGACAGTTGCGAGCCGTACCAGTAGGCGTTCTTGTCGTGGCCGTAGAGCAGGACGCCGAGCTCGTCGACGCCGTCGACCAGTTCGTTCTCGTCAAGCACGTGGTGCACCGGCTGGGGCTTGCCGGCGGCGCCGAACATCTCGTCCAGCGACAGCATCGCGTCGTTGCAGGGGTGGTAGGCATAGTGGCAGGTCGGCCGGTACTGAACCTTGCCCTTCTTGGAGCGGACGGTGAAGAAATCGGCGATCGAGATCGCCTCGTTATGCGTCACCAGCAGGCCGTATTGGGCGCCCGGGGTCGGGCACCAGGAGCGCACGCGCGTGTTGGCGCCGGCCTGCTCGAGATAGATCGCGGCCTTGGAGCCGTGCTTGTGCTTCTTGCCGTTCTTCGGCATCCACTTCTCGTGCGTGCCCCAGCCGAGTTCGGCGGGCTGCAATCCTTCCGAGATGAAGCCCTCGACCGACCAGGTGTTCCAGAACATATCCATCGGCTTCGGCTTCTTGGTGCGCTGGGTGTCACGCTCGGCGATGTGGATGCCCTTGACGCCGGCCTTCTTCATCAGCTTGGCCCAGCCCTCACGGTCGTCCTGTGCCGGCTCCGAGAAGTCCATGCCAAGGTCGGTGGCGAGGTTGACCAGCGCCTGCTTGACGAACCACGAGACCATGCCCGGGTTGGCACCGCAGGTGGAGACGGCGGTGGCGCCGCCCGGCTTGTCGTGCTTTTCCTTGATCAGCGCTTCGCGCAACGCATAGTTGGTGCGGCTGGCATTGTCGGCCTTGGCATCGAAATAGAAGCCCAGCCATGGCTCGACGACGGTGTCGATATAGAGCATGCCAAGCTTGCGGCAGAGCTTCATCAGGTCCACCGAACCGGTATCGACTGAGAGGTTGACGCAAAAGCCCTGGCCGCCGCCATTGGTCAGAAGCGGCGTCAAAAGCTTCTTGTAGTTCTTCTCGGTCACTGCTTCCTGGACGAAGGCGATGCCGCGCTCGTCGAGCAGCTTGCGGTCGGTATCGCGCGGGTCGATGACAGTCATGCGCGACTTGTCGAACTTGAAATGGCGTTCGATGAGAGGCAGCGTTCCCCGTCCGATCGAACCGAAGCCGATCATCACCACAGGGCCGGTGATCTCACCGTAAACAGGCCAGTTTTCATTCGCCATTTTATCGAGCACTCCTTCAGACACGTGCAAAAAAGCCAGGCATTTTCGCCAACGGCCATGCGCTACATCACAGATCATTGTCATAAACCAGCGAAAAGCGCCAACCCGTGGCTAGCCATCCTTGGCCATGTGGTTAAGGACCGACACCAGCCGATCGCGGTCCGATGTCAGGCCCTTGTAGTCGAGCTGGGCAAGATCGAGTTCTTTAAGCTGGGCGGCAAAGGACATTGCGAGCGTCGTCCGGTCGGGGTGCCGCGCCAGCACGGCGAGCGGATCGAGATGGATTCGGATGGTGAACAGGATGTCGCGCGAAGAGGGCAGCTTGCGCAGCGTCTGGCGCTCGACGCGGATGAAGGCGTGCGCCTTGACGTCACCGTCGGGGAAGCGTGTCGGCCGGTTCGTGGCGCGGTCGATGCGCTCGACGTTGGACAGCGGATGGTAGAGCGCACCGCCCGACTGGATCGACCAGTTGTAGCGTTCGACGGCTTGCCCCTGCAGGCCGTCGAACATGCGGTTGATCAATTCAGCCGGCCTGGTGCCCGGGCCGAAGCCCGGCACCGGCGCGTGGATCTGCTGCAGCGGCTTGCCGAATTTTTCATTGAGCGACCAGGACGAAGGGAAGCACAGCGAACCCGCGGCGAGCCGCCAGCCGCTGTCGTCGCGGCGCATCAGGATCAGGTCTTCCTGAACCAGCAGGGAGGCTTCGACGAGCGGTGCGCTGCAGATACCGGAAGGCAGGGCAGGTTGCTTCGTGGCGCCCACAATTTCGATGCCCGCATCGGTGCGCCTATAGGTGCCCGGAAATCTCTGAGGCAGGTATGCGCCGAGCAGGTCGAGCACTTCCTGCTGGGCATCGCGAGTCCCGTCCTCCTGGACGAAGACCCGCTCCGGAATTTCGGCGTAAAGCCGGCGCTTCTCGGCGAGATACGCCGGCAGATGGTCGTCGATCTCGATCCAGTCCGCGGGGTCGAGCGGCTTCAGCCCGATGGTGAAGAGTTTCGAGGAGCCGTCATAGGGCGTATGGGTGGGCTGGCGAAGACTCATTTTCGACTGTCGCATTCTCCGGGCCGCCTGTCAGGCCAGCCTCGCCGGGATCAGGCCGCGCAGCGAATTGCCGACGAACACCGCCTTGGCCAACATCAGATCATCGTAGCTGTAGATTGCTTCCTCGGCCCGGCCTTCATCCAGAAGCGCCTCGCGCAGTACGCCAGGCAGCAAGCCACAGTCGAGCCGGGGTGTTGCCAGCACGCCGTCGCCGAAATCGGCGAAGATATTGGTGATGGTGCCCTCGCAGATTTCGCCTCGCTCATTGGCCAGGATCACCTCGTCGGCCTGGTTGACGAGATATTCGGAGCGGGCATGGGTGTAGAGTTGGCGCCGGCTGGTCTTGTGGCGCAGCAGCTTGTTGTTCGAATCGAGCCTCGTTCGCGCCAGTCGCAGCATCCAGACCTTGTCGGCGGCGAGCGGTTCATAAGGCTGCGCCGAGGCGGTCGCGTCGCCGTTGCGCGACAAGGCAAGCCGGGTGCGCATGGCGCCACGGGCGCCATCGAGGGCGTCGCTCAACACCTCCGCGATCCTTCGCGGATCGCAGGCAAAGCCGAGCTCCGCCGCCGAACCATAGAGCCGCGCAAGGTGGCGATCGAAGCGCAGGAAGCCCGTCCCCGGCTCCCAGCGCATGGTCTCGATCAGCTCGAAATCGGCGGTGTCCCCGTCGCGAAGCGGGCTTTGAGCAGACACTCCTGATACTCCTCTTCGGCGACCGAATCGAAAACGATGCCGCCGCCGACATTGTAGACGGCCTCGCCATTGGCAAAGAGCGAGATGGTGCGGATCGCCACCGAAAAGCGCATGGTGCCTCCGGGAGCGATCCAGCCGATGGCGCCGCAATAGACGTCGCGCGGCATGCCTTCCAGATCGTGCAGGATTTCCATGGCGCGGATTTTTGGCGCCCCGGTGATCGAGCCGCAGGGAAACAACGCCGCGAAGATCTGGCGGATGGTAAGACCGGGCAGCAGCTTCGCCTTGACGTCGCTGACCATCTGGTGAACGGTCGGATAGCTCTCGATGCGGAACAGTTCCGGCACCTCCAGCGTGCCGACCTCGCTGATCAGCGAGATGTCGTTGCGCAGGAGATCGACGATCATCCGATTCTCGGCCTGGTTCTTTTCGTCGTTGCGCAGGAAGTTCTTCTGCCGCTCGTCTTCGGCCTTGGTCGCGCCGCGCGGCGCGGTGCCCTTCATCGGATGGGTCTCGATGATGCCACCGGCGTCGATTTCGAAGAAGAGTTCGGGCGAGCGCGACAGCACGATCGGGCCCTCCAGCGCGACCAGCGCGCCATATTTCACCGGCTGGCGTTCGGTCAGTGCGTCGAAGGCTGCCAGCGGATCGCCCGACCATTGCGCCTGCACCGGAAAGGTCAGATTGCCCTGGTAGCAATCGCCTTGCCTGATGTGCTGGTGCAGCCGCGTAAAGCGCTTCTCATAGTCGTCGAACGACCAGGCCGCCCTTGCATCGAAGATCGGGCCATTGGTCGCCGCAGCCGTGCGTTCACGCACCGCCTCCTCGACCGGCGCATCGAAGACGCCAAGGCAGACCAGCGGCGCCCGGCGCCCCTCCGGCAGCAGGGGCACAAGTTTCGGCTCGAGCAGGTAACCCGCTTCGTAGGAGAAATAGCCGGCCAGCCATTTGCCGGTGTCGTGCGCGGCTTGCGCGGCCTGCAGCGCCGGCGCGAAATCCCGGGCGCCATGCGCCACGATGATGTCGGCCGGCCGGTCGAAAACGAGCTGGCGCGCGCTGTCGTCGTTGCGGAAAATGGCGGCGGGCAGGGACATGGGAACCGGGATCGATTAGGCCGACGATGGCTCTATATGGGGGGCCGGCCGCGCGCAATCGAGGGAACGGCGCCCTGTCCCTCAAAGCCGACCTATGAGCCGACCTTTAGGCGACCTGCCCTGCCGGCAAAGAAAACCGGCGGCGCCCGTGGCGTCGCCGGTTGCTGACCTTGCCTTGGCTGTTCAGCTATTGCTGGAAGTTCCCGCGCTGGGGAAGCGCCGGGCGAATTCCCTCTCGTCGCCGGCGGCCAGCAGCTTGGCCTGTTCGACCCAGCGCTCGCGTTCGACGCGACCGCCGAATTGCAGGGCGTGTTCGATCCGCTCGATGTCGTCGGCCGTCCAGGCTGCGATCTGGGCGAAGCTGGTCACGCCTTGTCCCCTGAGCAGCTTCTCGTTGACCGGGCCGATGCCGATCAACCGGCGCAGATTGTCGGGCTTTGCCGCTGCCGGCTTGACTGCCGCCGGTGCAGCCTTCTTGGCGGCTACCGGCCTGGACGCGGCCGAACTCTTTGTTGCCGAAGCTGGGGAGACTGCGGGCTTGCTCGCGGCCGGTTTGGCTGGAGCGGATGGCTTCGGCGCGGCCGATTTGGCTGTGGTCGCTGGCGCGGCCTTCGCGGCTGGTTTGGCAGGCGCAGCCTTGGCCGCCGCCGGAGCGGATTTGGCAGCAGCCGGCGCCGACACCGGGGCTGCCGGCGACTGACTGGCCTTTGCCGCGCCGGTTCCCGAGGAAGCCTGCGCCTCGCGCAACTGGCGCTCGAGATCGGCGCGGGTCTTGCCACATGCATTGAGTTCGCCGGTCAGGCGGTCGCTGTCGGCACGCAGCCTGTCGCGCTCGCCACGGGTGCGGTCGAGGTCGCCGCGCAGGCTGTCGAGCTCACCGCGCAGCCGGCCCCAGAGGAACCAGCCAACCAGTACACCCACAAGGAACGCCAGGAGCATGTAGAAAAAAGTGCCCATTGTCTCTCTCTCCAGTCAGGTCCGTCTGCCGTGGCATGAGGCCATGACTTTCGGCGGGACTACTCGATGGTGGTTCCACGGCTCGCGGAACAGCCTGCTTCGGTCGAGCTGTCGGCGATCGGCTTTGCCTGCCTGTGGCCAACGGCCGTTGTCGCGTTCGCCTGAGCGCCACGGCCGGCTGAGATTTTCCCCGCCGATCCGCACGCGCTCCGGCTGAACTTGCAGCGAAGGCTATCATAGAGCTTACGGAAAGCTATCCGAAAACTTTCGCGGAGAGTTCTTCAAGAACAAATATTTAGGACAAGAATAATGTGGTTCCAGCACGTTTTCCGGCGAAACTGTTCTTCGCGGACGAGAGACATATCAGCCGTCCAGTGCTTCCAGTTCGTCGATCAGGCCGCCGATCACGCCAAGTCCGATCTGCCAGAAGGCGGGATCGGTGGCGTCGAGCCCGAAAGGCGCCAGAAGCTCGGAGTGATGCTTGGTGCCGCCGGCGCGCAACATCTCGAAATACTTGTCCTGGAAGCCCCGCTCGGCATTCTGGTAGACGGCGTAGAGCGAGTTCACCAGGCAGTCGCCGAAAGCATAGGCGTAGACGTAGAAGGGCGAGTGGATGAAGTGCGGAATGTAGGTCCAGAAGACCTCGTAGCCCTCGCGCAACTTGATCGCGGGCCCCAGGCTCTCGGCCTGCACCTCCAGCCAGAACTGGCCGAGCCTGTCGGATGTCAGTTCGCCGTTGCGGCGCTCGGCATGCACCTTGCGCTCGAATTCGTAGAAGGCGATCTGGCGCACCACCGTGTTGATCATGTCCTCGACCTTCTGGGCGAGCATGGCCTTGCGCTCACGCCTGTCCGTGGTCCGCTCGAGCAGCGAACGAAAGGTCAGCATCTCGCCGAAGACGGAGGCCGTCTCGGCCAGCGTCAGCGGTGTCGAGGCCATCAGTGCCCCCTGGCCGGCGGCCAGTACCTGGTGCACGCCGTGACCAAGCTCATGCGCCAGCGTCATCACGTCGCGCGGCTTGCCCATGTAGTTGAGCAACACATAGGGGTGCGCGGAGGGCACGGTCGGGTGCGCGAAGGCGCCCGGCGACTTGCCCGGGCGCACCGGGGCGTCGATCCAGTTGCGGTCGAAGAAGGTGCGTGCGATCTCGGCCATTTCGGGCGAGAAGCGATGGTAAGCCGAGAGCACCGTGTTCCTGGCCTCATCCCAGCCGATCACCGCCTGCGGCGTCTCCGGCAGAGGCGCGTTGCGGTCCCAGTGGTTCATCACCTCCATGCCAAGCCAGCGCGCTTTCATCGCGTAATAGCGATGCGACAGGCGCGGATAGGCCTCGCGCACCGCGGTGGCAAGCGCGTCGACCACGCCACGCTCGACCCGGTTGGCAAGGTGACGTGAATCGGCGATGTCCTCGAATCCGCGCCAGCGGTCGGAGATTTCCTTGTCCTTGGCCAGCGTGTTAGTGATCAGCGTGAAGGTGCGCAGATTCTTGCGGAAGGTCGCGGCCAGCGCCTCGGAGGCCCGGCGGCGCACCTCACCATCGGCATCCTGCAGGCGGTTCAGCGCTGGCTCCAGTGTCAGCTCCTCGCCATCGACGTCGAAACGGAGGTCGGTCATCGTCTCGTCGAACAAGCGGTTCCAGGCGCCGCGCCCGGTGATCGACTTCTCGTGGAAAAGCTGCTCGACGCGATCCTCGAGCTGGTAAGGTTTGTCCATGCGAAGGTCGAGCACCCAGGGCCGGTAGTGGCCGAACACCGGGTCGGCAACGAGCGCTCCTTCGATCGCGGCGTCGTCGATCAGGTTCAGTTCGAGCGCGAAGAACAAAAGATGCGCGCTGGCGTCGGTCATCTTCTCCTGGACGTCGCCATAGAGCTTGGCGCGCTGCGGGTCGGCGGTGTTGCCGGCATAGATCAGGCCGGCATAGGAGACGATGCGGCCGATCAGCTCTTCCAGTGCTTCATAGGCAACCAGCGCCTCGCCCAGCCTGCCGGCGCCGCCGCGCCCGGCCTCGGTGGCGAGCGTGCCCTTCCAGCGCGTTTCGAACGCAATCGCGTCGGCGGCGGCCCTGGCGATGTCACGCTTCAGTTCCGGCGCGTCCATGCCGGCATAGAGGTCGGCAAGGTTCCATTCCGGCAGATCGCCAAGCTCGGCCGCGCCCTGACCGGACGCCGGTGCCGCAAGCCGCCGACCAAACATCATGCGCATCGACAATACCTTTTGTGAATTACGAGGTCAGAATCAAGGGGCCAGAATCGGGGAGAATGGAGAAGCCGGTCAAATCCTAAGGAATTCGTTCACCGGGTTTTTTGAAACCTTCTTTAGAACCCTGTGCCAAGATGATCCATGGGGATATCGGGCGCGGGCAAGCCAAGACAGTCATGACAGGTTCCATACTCATAGTCGATGACGATCCCGTGCAGCGCCGGCTGCTCGAAGCCGCGGTGACGCGCTTCGGCCACACGGCCATCGTGGTCGACAGCGGCGCCGCCGGGCTCGACGTGCTTGACGGGCCCGGTGCCCGCGACGTCTCGGTGGTTATTCTTGACCTGGCCATGCCCGGACTCGACGGCATCGGCGTGCTGAAGGCGATGCGCGAACGCGACATCAGCGTGCCAGTCATCGTCCAGACCGCGCAGGGCGGCATCGAAACCGTGGTTTCGGCGATGCGCCACGGCGCCTTCGACTTCGTCGTCAAGCCGGCTTCGCCCGACCGGCTGCAAGCTTCGATCTCCAATGCGCTCAAGGTCGAGGCGGTCGAGGGCGAGGTCAAGCGCACGTCGCGCAAACGCGGCGGGCTGCTGACCTTCAGGGACATGATCACCCACAGTCCGGCCATGGACCGGGTGATACGCCTCGGCCAGAAAGCGGCTGCCTCAAACATCCCGATCCTGATCGAAGGCGAATCCGGCGTCGGCAAGGAATTGGTGGCGCGTGCCATCCAGGGCAGCGGCGACCGCCGCTCGAAACCATTCGTCACCGTCAATTGCGGCGCCATCCCCGATAATCTGGTCGAGAGCATCCTGTTCGGCCACGAGAAAGGCTCGTTCACCGGCGCCACCGACAAGCACACCGGCAAATTCGTCGAGGCGCATTCCGGCACGCTGTTTCTCGACGAGATCGGCGACCTGCCGCTCGATGTGCAGGTGAAACTGTTGCGCGCCGTCCAGGACGGCGAGGTCGACCCGGTCGGCGGCCGCTCGACCGTCAAGGTCGACATAAGGCTGATTTCGGCGACGCACCGCAACCTGCTGCAGCAGGTCAAGGACGGTAAGTTCCGCGAGGACCTCTTTTACCGACTGAACGTCTATCCGATCTTCGTGCCGCCCCTGCGCGACCGCCGCGACGACATTCCCCACCTGGTCACGCATTTCATGGAGAAGGTGGCGCCGGCCGACCCTCGGCGTCGCCTGCAAGGCATTTCGGCGGCAGCGCTTGCCGTGCTGCAGGCCTATGATTGGCCTGGCAACATCCGGCAGCTGGAGAACGCCGTCTTCCGCGCCTCGGTGCTGTGTGAAGGCGACGTGCTGACGATCGATGATTTTCCGCAGATCCGCGCGCAGGTTGAAGGCATCGTCAATCTCGAAACGGACGATGCGGCGCCTCACGTTTCGTCGCCCGCGGGGCCGTGCGATGAGGAGGTGCTGGTCGGCGACGACGTTCCGGCGGCAGAGTCCGATCCGCCGGCCATGTTTCAGCCCAGATTCGGCACGCTGCGGGCACTCGACGAACGCGGCAATGTGCGGGCGCTGGCCGACGTCGAATTCGAGATGATCAGGCTCGCCATCGATCACTATAACGGCCAGATGAGCGAGGTCGCCCGGCGTCTCGGCATCGGCCGCTCGACGCTTTACCGCAAGCTAAAGGAATACGGCATCGATCCGGAAACAGGCCGTATCGACCGGCTCGCGTCCTAGATCATCGGTTCACGGAAGCAGAACCGCTCTCCTTGGTTATGAAGCAATTCCAGGAAAATGGCTTCGCGCTTTCCTGAAATTGCTCTCGCGCAAGGCCGGGACAAGTTTTCCCCGTCACGATATCGCTTGATGGAGTGTCGCTGCCGCATCAGGGCGGGTTGGGGCGACGCTCGATGGGACATTGTTCACGCATTAAGGCTAACGGTAACAGATCGTGTTTCGGCCAAAGCCGGAAACGTGATGTAAACCAGCGGTTTACCAAGAGACCTCGTGAATAATTTTTGACGGGAAATCGCCATGGTGTTACCGCATTTCGACTTCAATAAGCGATGATTAACCACTAGGATCGATATTCGGATGTGAAAACGACACGTCCGTTTGGGCAAATCCGGGGACAAACGGCAGCCTGCAAGGCCTTTTGATTTGAACAGAATCGAACGACTCACAAACGGGCGTCATAATCATTTGAGCGTCTGGCCGGCATGGCTGGCTGTGATGATTGTCGCATTTGGGTTTGTTGCCGCGGCTGCCACCGGCGCCCAGGCCGAAGTTCGCTCGCTGAAGCTCTATCATCTCCACACGCACGAGAAGGCCGAGATCGTCTACAAGCGCAATGGCCGCTACGATCCGGAAGGCCTGAGGAAGATCAACATCATCCTGCGCGACTGGCGTCGCAACGAGCCGACCAAGATGGACCCGCGTCTGCTGGACCTGGTCTGGGAGGCGTATCGGGAAAGCGGCGCCACCGACTATATCCAGGTCGTCTGCGGCTATCGTTCGCCATCGACAAATTCGATGCTGCGCAGCCGCAGCAAGGGCGTCGCCGAGAAGAGCCAGCATATGCTCGGCAAGGCAATGGATTTCTACATTCCCGGCGTGCCGCTGAAGAAGTTGCGCAACATCGGCCTGAAGATGCAGGGCGGTGGCGTGGGCTATTATCCGACCTCGGGTTCGCCGTTCGTCCATATGGATGTCGGCAATGTGCGCCACTGGCCCGGCATCAGCCGCCAGGAACTGGTCAGCCTGTTCCCGAACGGCAAGACGCTGCACGTGCCGAGCGATGGCCGGCCGCTGCCTGGCTATGAACAGGCGCTGGCCTCCTACAAGGCACGCAAAGGTGCTGGTACGCCCAACGTCGAGCTTGCGAGTGCCGGCGGCAAGAGGTCCGGTGGGTTCCTCTCTGCCTTGTTTGGCGGCGGCGGCTCCGATGAAGCCGACGATAGCGCCGATGTCGAGACCGCTTCGGCTGCCCCGGCGCCCAAGGCTAGAGACCTGAAGCCGGCCGCGACCGCCAAGAGCAGCAACCTCCCGGGCATCGCCGCCGTCGTGGCGCCCGAGAATGCACAGCGCGCCAACATTCCGCAGGCCGCCGATGAGCAGGCTCCGGAGCCGGAGAAGGATACGCCGGAAACGATCATTGCCGCGCTGCCGGCCAAGGAGATTCCGCTGCCCGATTTCGCGCCGCGGCCGAAGGCCGATGTCGGCGCGCAGCCGCCTGCGAACGTTCCGTTCGCCATGGCGGATGCGACGGCGACCACCGAACAGGCCGTGGCGACCGTGCAGGCGCCGGCGAATATGCCTTTCGGCAAGGCCGACCCTGCTGCCATGGCGGTTGCGGCAGCAGCCGATCCGGCGCAGGTTGCGGCCAACAATATCCCCTTGCCGACATGGCGTCCCGAACACTCGCTGCCGGCGGACCTCGCACCGCCGCCCGGGAAGGACGTACTGATGGCGCTGGCTGAAACCGCTGATCGCGGCAAGACGGCGACCGATGCGTTCTCGGTGCTGCCGACGGCGCGGCCTGAGCCGAGCAAGCCGGATGCCGTCAAGGCCGTGCTGGACGAGGCCAATGCCCAGGTCGGCAATGCTGACGAATATCAGGTTGCGTCGCTGTCCGAAGAGCCGCGCTCGGCCTTCAACGATCCGTCTGACGTCAACACCGCATCGCCGCGCCAGGCTATCGCCGCCCGCCCGGCCGGTACCGATCCGGTCGCCGCGATCGGCGCCGGCGTGAAGACGACCCGCAAGGAAGCAAGGGCTACCGCCCGCGACCAGAAGCCCGGCCCCAAGGCCGTGGTGGTCGCCGCCGCGCCGCAGGCCGCCCGCTGGGCGCTGACCAGCGGCGAGAACGTCACCACCGTTTCCAGCGCGACGACGGCGCCGGGCTATGCCTACAACATCGTGCATACAGCGCCGAGCGAGGTCTATACAGCCGGCTTCCAGTCGGGCAACCAGATGGCCGAGGCCAATCGCTTCACCGGCAACGCCGTCAAGTTCCTGTCGGTCGCTCGCTTCCAGACGAAGTAACGAATGGACCGGAATCCGAAGCCGCGCTGGGCGACCCGCGCGGCTTTTTGCTGTCCAAAAGCGCGATGCATGTGGAGTTTCGAAGCGCTTGCGGCCACTCATGACCGCCTACGACAGGTCGTCGACCGCACTCAGTGGGAATCACGTGCGCCTGAACTTCTCGTGAACCCGGAACGGCCTCTCTGTTTACAGGTTAGAACGCGTACGTTCCAACCTGGGGATATTCATGAAGAAGATTCTATTGGCATCAGTTCTGGCCCTGGCGGCCGCGTCAGCCGCGATCGTTCCGTCGCAGGCTGAAACAGTGATCGTCAAGAACGGCAAGCATCACTGCCGCACCAGGGTGGTCACGCATTGGCGGCATCACCACAAGGTGGTCGAGAAGGTCAGGGTCTGTAACTGACCATGTCCAAGCAACTGACCCGGTCGGCGAAAGCCGGCCGGGTTTTTCATGCGCCTAAAGCGCGGCGTCGAACTGGATTCATGCGACGCGCTTAGGGTCCCTTTATGCACGTCGTCGTCCCAAAAGCGATGTCACGTTTGGGCGGCATGCATTAGCTATTCCCGAGCTTGCTCGCTGCGCGCGCCAGCGCTTCGATCTCATCCCACTTGCCCGCCTTAACCATATCGTCGGGCGCGACCCAGGAGCCGCCGACGCAGATGACATTAGGCAGGCTGAGGTAGTCGGCCGCGTTCTTGCCGGTGATGCCGCCGGTCGGGCAGAATTTGACATCCGCCAGCGGCGAGGCGAAGGCCTTCAGCGAAGCGATGCCGCCGGACTGCTCGGCCGGGAAGAATTTCAGGAAGCGCAGGCCCGCCTCGCGCGCGGCCATGATCTCGCCGGGCGTGATGGCGCCGGGCAGCAGAGGGACCTCGCTGTCAGCGGCCGCGGCCAGAAGCTCGCGCGTGATGCCGGGGCTGACGATGAAACGCGAGCCTGCGGACGCGGCTTCGTTGAATTGCCTGGCGTCCAGAATGGTGCCGGCGCCGACGATGGCCTCTTCGACCTCAGCCGCCACCTGCCGGATCGCTTCCAGAGCATCGGCGGTTCTCAGGGTAATCTCGATCGCCGGCAGGCCGCCACGCGCCAGGGCGCGGGCCAGCGGCACGGCGTCGGCCACATCGGCGATCTTGAGGACCGGAATGACCGGCTGGCCATTGAGGAGCGACAGGAGTTTCTCGGTCTTGCTGGGCATTTGTCTCTCCATATCGTGGGCAATTCAACCGATTAGCAGACGCGTGTTTTTCTGTCCATGAAACGAAGCGTGTCGCGGTGTCACGCGTCCTGGGATGATCAAGCCGGCCATTACCATCACACACAATGACGGGCTGATGAACGGTGTCGCCTTGAATCGGTTGCCATGAGCGTCTAGTTGCTGCGGACAATGACACCGTCCGCGCCATCCCAGCCTGTCCGCGTCGCCGCGCTTTACCGGTTTGCCCGGCTGGACGCGTTCGGCGAGCTGCGCGTGCCGCTCGCGGCCTTCTGCCGCGGACGCGGTATCAAGGGCACGCTGCTCCTGGCGCATGAAGGGATCAACGGCACCGTTGCCGGCAGCGAAGCCGCGATCGCCGATCTCATCGAGCATATCGAAACTATCGATGGACTGGCTGGCCTCGAGGTCAAGTACAGCATGGCTGCGGCAATGCCGTTCCACCGCATGAAGGTGCGGTTGAAGCGCGAGATCGTCACCATGGGCGTCGAGGATATCGACCCGGCGACGAGTGCGGGGACCTATGTGGCGCCCGCCGATTGGAACGCGCTGATTTCCGAGCCCGGCACGATCGTCGTCGACACGCGCAACGCCTATGAGGTCTCGATCGGCACCTTCAAGGGCGCGGTCGATCCGGCGACCGCGAGCTTTCGCGATTTTCCGGCCTGGGTGGAAGCGCACAAGGCGGATTTCGAAGGGCGCAAGGTGGCGATGTTCTGTACCGGCGGCATACGCTGCGAAAAGGCGACCGCCTATGTCAGGTCGCTCGGCTTCGAGGACGTCTTCCACCTCAAGGGCGGTATCCTCAAATATCTCGAGGAGGTTCCGGCGGAGCAGAGCCTGTGGCAGGGCGAGTGCTTCGTCTTCGACGAGCGGGTTTCCGTATCGCACGGCCTCGCCGAGGGCGAAGCGGAACTGTGTCGAGCCTGCCGCCACCCGGTGACGGCCAGCGAGCTGACGTCGCCGAAATATGCCACGGGCGTTTCCTGCCCGCATTGCTTCGACGTCCGTTCGGACGAAGACCGCAAGCGCTATGCGGAGCGCCAGCGGCAGGTGGCGCTGGCCGAGGCGCGCGGCAAGGGACCGCATATCGGATCGTGATCGAGCATCCGGGCCGGCTGTCATTGCAATGTCAAGCTTCGGGACCTACGTCTTCGGCGTCGAAACCTGCCCGTTCGGCCGGGCTCATGCTGGAGGCATTGAATGTTCGATCCCAAGAAGCTTCTCGACGATCTGCTCGGCTCGCAAATTCCCGGCACCAGCGGCACTGTCCGCGACAAGGCCGGGCAGGCGGTGCAGATGGCCAAGGACAACCCGTTGGCCGCGGGCGCGCTGGCGGCGGTGCTGCTTGGAACGGGTGCCGGCCGCGAAGTGACGGGTGCAGCCGTGAAGCTCGGCGGGCTCGCCGCGATCGGCGGCCTCGCCTACAAGGCCTACCAGAATTACAAGGCCGGCAACGCGCCGGAGCAAGCGCCAGCCGCCGGCGAACCGGAATTGCTGCCGCCGCCCAAGGACACGGCCTTCCATCCGTCGCAGGCGCCGCAAGGCGAGGATGAATTCACGCTGACGCTGGTGCGGGCGATGATCTCGGCCGCCAAGGCCGATGGCCATGTCGACGACGACGAGCGCAAGAAGATCGCCGGCAAGCTCAGCCTTGCAGGGATTGGCGCCGAGGCCGAGAAATTCCTGATGGCCGAACTGGAGAAGCCGCTCGATCTCGACACGCTGGTGGCCGGCGCCCATACCGACGCACAGAAGCTCGAACTTTACACCGCCTCGCGCCTGACCATCGATCCGGACACACGCGCCGAGCGCGGCTATCTCGACCTGCTCGCCGGACGGCTGGGCCTGCCGGACGCGCTGGTCGACCATGTCGAGGCGACAGTTTCAGCGGCCAAGGTGCCGGCGGCCAAGGCGGGCACCTCGCCCAATCCGCGCTGGTAGGCCAAAACGGCACAGGTCACGTTTCCAGCGTTAACCTTTCATTAACTCAGGAAGCGCATCATTCTACACAGTCGGATCGGCTTTTCCTCCTCCCAAGCCCGGTTCAGATCAGGGCGGTCGCCAATGACCGCCCTTTTTGTCGGCGGCTAGCTTCGTCGAAAACTGGCCCCGATCATCCCCCGAAGTCCATTCCCAGACAGCAAAAACCGGCATCTTTTTGGGTGCTTCAGGGAACGCACCGCACGCTTGGCTCTTGTCTTACGCATGCCATTGTCCCAAAACCGCTACGCGCTTTTTGGGCGACCTACATTCGGAGGACAGCCATGACCGAGCAGAAAACCGCCATTGTCACCGGCGCCGGCACGGGCATCGGCAAAAGCGTCGCCACGGCGCTGCTTGAGGCGGGCTGGAACACCGTGTTCTGCGGACGCCGCAAATCCGTGCTGGATGCGGCGGTCGCCGAGGCCGGGCCGACGGAGGCCAGGGCCCTGGCGGTTGCCTGCGACATCAGCAAGGTTGGCGAGGTGTACGATCTGTTCGAGACGGTGGCGGAAGCGTTCGGCCGCGTCGATCTGCTCTTCAACAATGCCGGCATGGGCTACAAGTCGACGCCGATCGACGAGATCCCGGTCGAGGTGTGGGACGAGATCGTCGGGGTCAACCTCACAGGTTCGTTCCTGTGCGCGCGCGCCGCCTTCGGCGCCATGCGCAAGCAGCGGCCGATGGGCGGGCGTATCATCAACAACGGCTCGGTGTCGGCCTATGCGCCGCGCCCGGGCTCGGTGCCCTATACGGCCACCAAGCATGCGATCACCGGGCTGACCAAGACGCTGGCGCTCGACGGCCGCCCCTATGATATCGCCTGCGGCCAGATCGACATCGGCAACGCGCTGACCGATATGGCGCAGCCGATGACCGTCGGCGTGCCGCAGGCCAATGGCTCCATCGCCGCCGAAGCGGTGATGGATGTCCAGCATGTCGCGAATGCCGTCCTCCACATGGCCAGCCTGCCGCTTGACGCCAATGTGCTGTTCATGACCGTGATGGCGACCAAGATGCCGTTTGTCGGGCGCGGCTGAGCGGCGGGTGCCGGCAGGGCTTTCGCCGCCGGTTCATTTGGCCGCCAGCGGCACGCCGGGCTTGAACAGCAAAATCGGCCTGATCTCGTAAACGGCTGTAGGATTGACGCGGCGAAGGTCGCGGGCGATCGCGATGGCGTCGTCTCTCGTGGCGCAGTCGACGACATAGAGGCCGAGCAACTGTTCCTTGGTCTCGGCGAAAGGACCGTCGAGGATAACGCCGTCGCCCGGGCCGCGCAGGGTGCAGGCATCCTGTGTCGCTCCCAGACGCGCGGAGGGTCCAAGCGTACCTTCCTCGTGAAGCCTGGTGTTTATCTTCAGCAACTCGGCCATCAGCGCCGCATCTTCCTGCGGCGTCAGCGCCTTGATCGCGTCCTCGACGTGATAGGCAAGGATTGCATAGAACATCCGGGGTCCCTCATCTTGTCTGATCCGCGGAAGTCGTAGCCGTTTTCGGCATGCCCGCCCAGTCTTGGCCAAGCGCCTCCGGACGGCTCATGACACCGCCGTGGCGACCGGCCGTAATCTATCTCGACGAGGAGACCGGCCCGCCTTAAGCCTCACTTCGCCAGGAACGCTCCAATCCTGTCCAGTGCGCGCGAGATGTTCTCCTCGGAATTGGCGTAGGAGAGCCTGACATAGCCTTCGCCGAGAATGCCGAAATCGGGACCGCCGATCAGCGCCACGCCGGCATCATCGAGCAGCGCCGAGGCAAGCTTCTTGGCCTTCCAGCCGGTCTTCGACACGTTGGGGAAGGCATAGAATGCGCCCTTGGGCGTGATGCAGGAGATGTTGGGCAAGGCGTTCAGTCCTTCGACGACGACCTTCCTGCGCCGATCGAAGGCGCGCATCATCTTGTCGACGTCGTCCTGCGGGCCGTCGATGGCGGCGATGCCGGCGAACTGGCTGGGCGCGTTGACGCAGGACCAGCAATTGACCGCCAGCTTGCGCACCTTGTCGTAGAGATGGGCGCCCTTGTCGCCGTTCGGCCAGATCGACCAGCCCATGCGCCAGCCGGTCATCGCCCAGGTCTTGGACCAGCCGTTGAGCACGATCAGGCGGTCGCGGATTTCGGGGTAGCGGAGCAGCGAGCAATGCGTCTCGCCGTCATAGGTCATGACGTCGTAGATCTCGTCGGACAGGATGGCGACATCGGGGTGCTTCTCCAGCCCCTTGACCAGCTTTTCGATCTCGGCGCGCGGCGTCACGCCGCCGGTCGGGTTGGCCGGCGAGTTGAGGATCAGCAGCCTGGTCTTTTTGGTGATCAGCGCCAGCGTCTCCTCGGCGGAGAAGGCAAAGCCGTTCTCCTCGCGCATCGGCACAGAAATGGGGGCCGCACCGGTGAACTCGATCATCGAGCGGTAGATGGGAAAGCCGGGGTCCGGATAGAGGATCTCGGCGCCGGGTTCGCCGAACATCAGGATGGCGGCGAACATGGTCGGCTTGCCGCCAGGTAGGATCATCACCGCTTCGGGCGAGACCTCGACGCCGGTGGTGGTCAGCGTGCGCCGCACCACCGCTTCGCGCGTCGCCAGAAGCCCGTTGGCCGGCGTGTAGCCGTGATGGCCGTCATGCAGCGCCTTGATCGCGGCTTCGACGATGTGGTGCGGCGTCTTGAAGTCGGGCTGGCCGATACCGAGGTTGACGATGTCGCGGCCCTGGCTCGCCAGCGCCGTCGCGCGCGCCAGCACGGCAAAGGCGTTTTCCTCGCCGAGACGATCGAAGGCCGAAATCGTGTGGAGCATTTTTCCCGTCCGTGTGGTTCTTACCATGAGGTTGCGTTTTTGTGAGCCTCATCAGGCAAAAGTCAAACGGATTGGAGCTTTCGGTGTCGGAAAATCTCAAGGATTGGCAACCGCGTCCGCGCCCGGAGCGCAAGGTGCTGGAGGGCCGCACTGTCAGGCTCGAACCGCTGAGTGCCGCAAAGCATGGCGACGGCCTCTATGAGGCGTCCTCGGTTTCCGACGTCGACGGCCGCTTCGCCTGGCTGCCGGACTATCCGCCGGAAACCCGCGCCGCCTTCCAGCCTTGGCTGGACAAGGTCGAAGCCAGTGAGGATCCGCTTTTCTTCACCGTCATCGACAAGGCCAGCGGCAAAGTCGCAGGTCGCCAGACGCTGATGCGCATCGATCCCGCCTACGGCGTTATCGAGATCGGCAATATCTATTGGGGCCCACTGATTTCACGAAAGCCGGCGGCGACGGAAGCGCAGTTCCTGTTCATGAAATACATCTTCGACGAGCTCGGCTACCGGCGCTACGAATGGAAGTGCAACAACCGCAACGAGCCGTCGAAGCGGGCGGCGGAACGCTTCGGCTTCAAGTTCGAGGGGATTTTCCGCCAGCATCTCATCGTCAAGGGTGAAAACCGCGATACCGCGTGGTATTCGATCATCGACAAGGAGTGGCCGGCCCTTCGCAAAGCCTATGAGGCGTGGCTCGATCCGGCCAATTTCGACGGCGCCGGCCAGCAGAAACGACGGCTCGAGGATTTTCGCGCGGAGTTCGGGGCTTAGGGCACTTCCAGGAAAAATGCGTGGCGGTTTTCCGTCCGGAATTGCGTGGTAACAAAGCGCTTCAGGAGTCTGCCATTGGCGCATGCCCATTCCCACGACCATAGCGGGCATGATCACGGGGCCGGCCATGTGCATGGCTCGACCGACAAGAAGCGCGTTCTGATCGCGGCCTGCCTGACGGCGGGCTTCATGGTGGCGGAAGCGTTTGGCGGTCTTTTCACCGGGTCGCTGGCGCTGCTGGCGGACGCCGGCCACATGCTTGCCGACGCCATCGCGCTCGGCCTTGCCTGGTATGCGTTTCATCTCGCGGACCGGCCGGGGACGGGCCGTCTCACCTACGGCTTCGGCCGGGTGAAGACGCTGGTCGCCTATACCAACGGCATCGCCATCTTCGTTATCGCGCTCTGGATCGTCTATGAGGCGTGGGAGCGCCTGCAGAGGCCGCCGCCGGTGCTGGGCGGACCGATGCTGGTCGTGGCGGTGCTCGGTCTGCTGGTCAATATAGGCTCCTTCCTGGCGCTGCATGGCGGCGATCGCGAGAGCCTCAACATGCGCGGCGCCATATTGCATGTGCTTGGCGACCTGCTGGGCTCGGCCGCGGCGATCGTGGCGGCGGTTGTCATCCTTGCGACCGGCTGGACGCCGATCGACCCGATCCTGTCGGTGCTCGTCGCGTTGCTGATCCTGTCGACGGCATGGTCGCTGATGCGTGCCGCGGCCCATGTGCTGCTCGAAGGCGTGCCGGAGAGCCTTGACCGGGATCTCATCGCCAGGGACCTCGAAAAGACCATCCAGGGCGTGCGTGAAGTGCACCATATGCACATCTGGTCGCTCGACGGCGCCAGCAACATGGCGACGCTGCATGCCTGCCTGGACGAAGGCGTCGACGCGCACCAGGCGGTCAGCGCCATCAAGAAGCGGCTTGCCAGCGAGCACGCCATCAGCCATGCCACCGTGGAACCGGAGTTCGGCCAATGCGCCGACGACGGCGACGGTCATGAGTATGAACCCGATGCGGCCGCGCATCACGGCCACCACCACTAGGCCCGGTCAATGACCGGCCCTGTCTCAGGAGTTCCACTGCCTTGGAAGCCAGCTTGACCAACGCCCACCGTCCTGGTCCAGCCTAATGGACCGAGATACCAGGAATTCGGCCATCGCTGCGCTGTTGATCCTACTTCTGTTCGGCACGGCGGCCTTTTATCTGCCGACCGTCATGCTGGCACTCGGCAGCCTTTCGACAGTGCTCGCGGGCATTTTCGGCGTCGTCTTCGTGCTGGCGTTTTTTACAGTTTTCTGGCTGCGGGCCCGCAGCCAGCGCAAGAACCAGGACAAATAAGGGAAGTTTGACATGCGCATTCTGATCACCGGCGCCGCGGGCATGGTCGGCTGCAAACTCATCGCCCGGCTGGCCAAGGACGGCACGCTGCGCGGCAAGAAGATCACCGCACTCGAACTGCACGACATCGTGTCGCCGCAGGCGCCGACCCTCGACGGTGTCAGCATCCATACCCATACCGGCGATCTCGCCGAGGCGGGCGCCGCCGAAAGCCTGGTCGCGTCGCGTCCCGACGTCATTTTCCACCTCGCCGGCATCGTGTCCGGCGAGGCGGAAGCCAATTTCGATCTCGGCTACCGCGTCAATCTCGACGGGACGCGGGCGCTGTTCGATGCCATCCGGCTGGCGGGCTTTGCGCCACGCATCGTCTTCACCTCATCGATCGCCGTGTTCGGCGCGCCGTTCCCGGATGTCATTCCCGATGACTTCCACCCGACTCCGCTGACCTCCTACGGCACGCAGAAACAGATGAGCGAGGCGCTGCTGGCCGACTATACCAGGCGCGGTTTCTTCGACGGCATCGGCATCCGGCTGCCGACGATCTGCGTGCGGCCAGGCAAGCCCAACAAGGCGGCCTCCAGCTTCTTCTCCGGCATCATCCGCGAGCCGCTGAGCGGCCACGAGGCGATCCTGCCGGTGCCGCGCTCGGTCGTGCACACCCATGCCAGCCCGCGCTCGGCCGTGAACTTCCTGATCCATGCGGCTGAAATCGATGGTGCGGCCGTTGGGCCGCGCCGTAACCTGACGATGCCGGGCGTCGCCGTCACCGTCGGCGAGCAGATCGAGGCGCTGGAACGCATTGCCGGCGCGAAGGCAGTGAAGTTGATCCGCGAGGAGCCAGATGAGACGATCTGGGCGATCGTCAAGGGCTGGCCGACGCGGTTCGAGGCGCGGCGGTCACGAGAACTCGGTTTTGTGGCCGAGAAGAGTTTCGACGAGATCATCCGCGCCCATATCGAGGATGAACTCGGCGGCAAGATTCCCGGTTAACGGTCTGCGGGCCCCCATCACGTTCGATCGGGATGGGACAGGCCTAGACGCTGCCCGTCAGGCTCGCTGAAAGCAACAACAGTCCGAACAGGAAGACGAAGGCGGCGCCGCCGATCTCGACGACCGAATGGATGCGGTTGCCCATGCGGCCGTCGCCGGCGAAATAAACCGCCCAGTTCTTGGCGGTCACCGCGACCGTCGCCAGCGCGGACACAGTGATCGCGGTTCCGATCGACATCGCCAGCACCGACAGCAGCCCACCGAGCCAGAGCCCGTTGAGCAGTGCGAAGCTCAGCACGATCAGCGCGCCGGAGCAGGGGCGGATGCCAACCGCCGCCACCGCCGTCCAGGCCGTGCGCCAGTCGAAGCGGTCGCCCGACAGCAGCGCCGGATCGGGCGCATGCGAGTGGCCGCAGGTTTCGCAGACTTCGCCGGCCGCGTGGCCATGATGCGCATGATCGTGCGCGCCATGGTCCTGGTGGTGGTCATACGCGCCGTGATGGTCGTGCGAATGGCCATGTGCATGGTCGTGGTCTTCATGAACGTGCAGCGCATGCGAATGAGCATGCGCCGAATGAGCAGCCTGCGAATGGCTGGCGTGGGAATGCCCGGCATGGGCCGCCGACAGGCTGTAAGCGGGTGCCCCGCCGAACAGGCGCGTGATGGAAGGACCGAGCTTGCGCCACAGCAGCCAGGCGCCGAACAGCGTGACAAAGACAAAGCTCATGATCTCCATGAACCAGGCCGCGTCGGTCATCGAGACGGCCGTGCCGCGCAGCACGAAATAAGCGAGCGCCATCACCGCTACCGCGGTCAGACCCTGCAGCAGGGCCGAGACGAAGGACAACAGGATGCCGCGCCGCAGCGCCACTTCATTGGCCACCATGTAGGACGAGATCACCGCCTTGCCGTGGCCGGGGCCGGCGGCGTGGAAGATGCCGTAGGCGAAGGATAGGCCGACGAGTATCCAGATCTTGCTGCCGTCCTGGCGCATCGCCTTCATGGCCGTTGCCAGCGCACGATAGAATTCCTGTTGCCTCAGATTAATCCACATCAGGACGTGGGCGAACGGACCGGTGCTGGGCGCCATGCCGTCATTGACGCCGATGCCCAGCGAACTCTGGGCGTGCGCGGCGTTGGCGAAATGCATCGTGACAAAGGTGAGGGCCAACAGGCCGAATGCCAAACGCAGGGACGGTTTCGTCACCGGGTTCATCCTTCTGGCTGACAGTTCAGTTCGAGCTTGGTGGCAAAGATCTTGCTCATGTTTGTGCCTGTCGGGTCGTTGAAGAAGGCATCCGTCAGGGTTTTCTGGTTTTCCTTGATGGCTTCGTCCGGATCCGGCCGGATGACCTTGCTGGCGCAGTTCGGCGGCAGTCCTTCGACCGTGATGTTGGAATCCTCGGTGAAATCGATTGCCGTATAGAAGGTCGGGTCGTAGACGCCGATGTCGATCTTGCCGGTCAGCTTGATCGGCGCCTTGGGTTCGGACTCGAACAGGATGATCAGTTGGTCGTTGTCGAAATTGGCCATCAGATGTGGAGGTGGCACCATCGTCACGTCCTTACCGTTCTGCGTGACGAGCTGGAAATAATTGAATTCGGCCAGAGAGGCATGAACGGTGTCGGCGACCTCCTTCAACTCCTTGTCGTCAAGCTTCAGGTCGGAGTTCTTGTCGAACTCCATCATCACCGTACTCGAAAATAGGTCGTCGAAGCGCCAGAGATGGCGTAGCGCTTTCACGCTTTGGTGATCCGGAGACAGGATCACGTCGAGCCGCGCCTCGGCGAAAACATGCGGATGCACATAAGCCGGCCCCGTGGCGGCAAGAGTCGCCGCCAAGCCCGAAGCCAACATGATTGCGTGCCGTTTCAGGTGCATTCCCGGTCGCGATTCCCTTGGCTTCGGAGAAAGCCCGACAGTTACCACAAAGGGGGCGAAATTGGGACCGCGAGACGATTGAAACGGATCAAGCAATCTCACGCGTCCTGAACCACTGCACCAGGAAGTCGACGAAAACGCGGACCTTGGCCGGCAAATAGCGGCGGTGCGGGTAGACGGCGAAGATACCGCCGCCGGACAGGATGCGGTCGTCAAGCACCGTCACCAACTGGCCGCTCTTGAGATCGGGCGCGGCGATGAAATCCGGCAGGATGCAAAACCCGAGCCCCGACATGGCGGCGGCGCGCGCCGCCATCGGGCTGTTGACCTCGATAGGGCCGGACACGGCGACGCTCAACTGATCGTTGTTGTCGCCCTTGAACGCCCAGTTGTTCAATCCGCGGCCATTGGTGTCGACGATGCAAGGCATGTGGCCGAGATCCTGCGGCCGTGTCGGCATGCCATGCTTGGCGATCAGCTCCGGCGACGCGCAGAGCTTTACGGAGAATGGCGCCAGCCGTCTGGCGATCAGCGACGAGTTCTCCAGACGCGATATGCGCACCGCGAGATCGAAGCCTTCCTCGACCAGGTCGACGAAGCGGTCGTCGAGCTGGATGTCGAGCACGATGTCGGGGTGCTGCTTGGCGAAATCGATCAGCGACTGGCCGACCGGCGCGTCGGCGAAGGTGCGCGGCGCCGACAGCTTGATCCGGCCGCGCACATCGCCGGAGGATTCGCGCACCGCGTCGGCCAGGCTATCGACTTCGCGCACGATCTCCGAGGCGCGCCGGTAATAGGTATGACCGGCCTCGGTCATCGAAAACTGGCGCGTGGTGCGGTTCAAGAGCAGCGCGCCGAGCTCGTCCTCCAGCTCGCGTACATATTTCGACAACAGCGCCTTGGAGCGGCCGATCTTGCGCGCCGCCGCCGAAAAGCCCTCGGCCTCGACCACATCGATGAAGGCACGCATGCGGGTCAGTGTGTCCATGGATCAGGCCTTTCGTGCGGCGTCCAAAGCGCGTCGCGTCGAAGCGGATTCATGCGACGCGCTTTGAGTTTTTGTTTGATGCATGTCGTCATCGCAAAACCGAGGTCACTTTTGCGCGACATGCATTAGAAGTTTTCGGCCGAGCCGTATCAGGGCAATGTCGCTGCCGGAAGGGCCCAGCAGCGACAGGCCGAACGGAGCGCCGGCGACCGAGCCGATGGGCAGGGTGATCTGTGGAAAGCCCGACAGGCCGGCAAGGCACAGAAGATGCAGCGCCCGCTCGCGATAGGCCTGGAACTGCTCGGGTGTGCTGTCCACATAGGGCGCCGGCCCCGGCACCGTCGGCAGGATGAGGAATCCGTCCTCGCCGAGCAGGGCGCCGAGTTCGCCGCGGAAGGTCAGCCGGCGCACCCTCTCGGCCTGTGCCGTGCGGTCATCGACGGCACGGCCAAAGCCGAATCGCTCCTCGACGCCGGGGCCGAGGTCGCGCTCGCCGCTGGTGATCCATTCGCCATGCACCGCCCAGGCCTCCCTGGCCTGCAGCCGGCGAAAGCACCAGTAGAGTTCATCCGGGGAAGAGCTGAAGCGCGTCGTCGGCGTCGCCGGCGCGCCGAAGACCGCGCTCGCCAGCGCCGTCATCCCGGCATATTCGTCGAGCGCCGGCCGGGCGACCATCTCGTCCAGCCAGGCGAGCGTCAGCGGACGGTCCAGCGTGTGCTGGTGCGGGTCGCGGCTGAGCAGAAGCTTGCCGACGGCTTCGTAGGTATCGATGTCATTCGCGAACCAGCCGAATGTGTCGAAGCTCGGCGCCAGCTTCATGGTGCCGTCGAGAGAGATGCGGCCATGTGTGGTGCGCAGCCCGATCAGCCCGCAAAAACTCGCCGGCGCGCGGATCGAGCCGCCGGTGTCGGAGCCGGTGGCGATATCGGCCAGCCCACCCGCGACCGCCGCCGCCGACCCCGACGACGAGCCGCCGGTGACGCGGTCGGGCGCGGCAGGGTTTACCGGAAACGGGAAATGCGCGTTCTGGCCGAACAGCGCGAAGGCAAGCTCGTCGGTCTGGGTCTTGCCGACAAAGCGCGCGCCGGCGTCGAGAATCATCTGGATGGCGGGGGCGGTGCGCGAGGCGGCAGGGCTTTCGGCGAATTTCCGCAAATTTCCGCAGCCGGTGCGGTAGCCGGCAACGTCGTAGATGTCCTTGACGGCCAGCCGCAGTCCGGCGAGCGGGCCGAGCTTGGCATGCGCCACCGGCACTTGGCGAAGATCGAGAAAGGCGTTGAGAGGGCCGTGCGTGCCTGTCATTGTTCGATATCCGGATACGTTTGCGCCAACATTGTTCGGTGCCGGAAATTTTACAACCTGAGATACGATTTTTATTGATTGTGACGGCCACCGGCCATATATCGCGCTTGCCCAAAGTCGCACGTGCCTGTGGGTGTCCGCCGATCCTCGAATGGTGAGGGCAATCGGTAAGGTAACTGGAGCTAACCCCTCCAGTCGGTTTAGCGGCCAACCGCCAGACCGAGGACACCTTGAAGCAACGACGGTGCGGGCCTTTCTGGTTCTCTGCCGGTTGTCCAAAGACCGGGGTTACTGAAGAGGCACACCTTCATTGCCGGCAGTGCGGAACGGGGTTCTCCCAATCCAAGCCAAGGCAGACAAAGCGAACCGAAGCCGGGCAAGGCTAGGTTCATCGCCGCGAGACGGCGTTTCATGGTTCCGGGGTCTCCACCGGCTGGTTCCATGGATTTTCCGTCCCGCCTTTGTTTGACCGCGTGTTCGCGAGGCCGACAGCCCGCGTCCGCACCCTTGTGCGCGCCGAAAGGCGTGATGGAGATACCGATGGCTACCCAGCGCATCCTCGACTTTCTCGCCACCCGACGTCCGACCGGCCCGTGCCTCGTCGTCGATCTCGATGTCGTGCGCGACAATTTCCGCGCCTTCGAGAAGGCGCTGCCCGATTCCAAGATCTACTATGCGGTGAAAGCAAACCCGGCGCCGGAGATCCTGCGCCTGCTTGCTGCGATGGGCTCGTCCTTCGACACCGCATCCGTTGCCGAAGTCGAGATGGCGATGGACGCCGGTGCGCCGGCCGACCGCATCTCCTTCGGCAACACCATCAAGAAGGAGCGTGACATCGCCCGCGCTTACCAGCTCGGCATCCGGCTGTTCGCGGTCGACTGCGTCGAGGAGGTCGAGAAGATCGCCCGCGCCGCTCCCGGCGCGCGCGTGTTCTGCCGCGTGCTGACCGATGGCGAGGGTGCCGAATGGCCGCTGTCGCGCAAGTTCGGCTGCGTGCCGGCCATGGCCGTCGACGTGCTGCGCCATGCCAAGGGCCTCGGCCTCGACGCCTATGGCGTGTCGTTCCATGTCGGCTCGCAGCAGACCGACCTGACCGCCTGGGACCGTGCGCTCGCCGACGCCAAGACGGTGTTTTCGACGCTGGCCGAGGAAGGCATCGTACTCAAGATGGTCAATATGGGCGGCGGTTTCCCGACCCGTTATCTGAAGGACGTGCCGGTGGCGCAAGCCTATGGCCAGGCGATCTTCTCGGCGCTGCGCAAGCATTTCGGCAATGCGCTGCCCGAGACCATCATCGAGCCGGGCCGCGGCATGGTCGGCAATGCCGGCGTCATCAAGTCGGAAGTCGTGCTGATCTCGAAGAAGGCCGACAACGACAATGTGCGCTGGGTGTTCCTCGACATCGGCAAGTTCGGCGGTCTGGCCGAGACGATGGACGAGGCGATCCGCTACCCGATCGTCACCGCGCATGACGGCGGCGAGACCGCGCCTTGCGTGCTCGCCGGCCCGACCTGCGATTCGGCCGATGTGATGTACGAGAAGACGCCGTACCCGCTGCCTCTGTCGCTGACCATCGGCGACGAGGTGCTGATCGAAGGCACCGGCGCTTACACGACCACCTATTCGGCGGTCGCTTTCAACGGCTTCGAGCCTCTCCGATCCTACGTGATCTGACGGTTCGAAAGAGCCGGTCAGATCATCCCAGGTGGGCGCCTGTCGCCCGCCCGGGTTCGCTTGTGGAACAGATCTCCGCTCGTGAAGGATTGCGGAAATGGACATTGCAAATTTCGTTGTTGAGGACGCCGCGCACGGAATCTCCCCCCTTGAGAGGGAGATGGCCACGAAGTGGCCAGAGGGGGTCGGTTCGACCGGATGCGACCTCCTGCGGCGTATGGATGTTGGCGCTTCACGCGCGACCCCCTCTGTCGCCTTTGGCGACATCTCCCCCTCAAGGGGGGAGAGTGCCCGCGCCATTGTCGTCATTGCCGAAACCGCTGGTGACGTCGCGGCCCGCGAGGCGCTGCTCGACGACGCCATGGGGCCGAAGCGCAAGACAAAGTCATCCGAAAAACTGCGGCGCGGCCGCCGGCCTTCCGAAGGCCTGGCTTTCGTTGCGCGCGATGCATCCGGCTCCGTCATGGGCACGGTGCGGCTGTGGGATGTGACGCTCGGCGAGGCCGGTCCGGCAGCACTTCTGCTTGGCCCGCTTGCCGTCGATCCGTCGCTCAAGAATGCCGGCATCGGCTCGGTGCTGATGCGCCATGCCATCGCCGAGGCGGCGCGGCTGGGCCACGCGGCGATCCTGCTGGTCGGCGATGCGCCTTACTACGGACGCTTCGGCTTTTCGGCCACCAAGACCGGCTCGCTTGCCATGCCGGGGCCGTACGAGCGGCACCGCTTGTTGGCGCTGGAGCTGGTGGAGGGCGCGCTTGACGGCGCGCGGGGTACGCTGAAGGCATCCGGCCGCAAGCTGAAGGCGCAGGCGCCGACTCTGGCGGCCTGAATCATCCACCCGAACCCGAACAAAAACGCCGCCCGATAAGGCGGCGTTTTTCGTGATCGGTGAAGCGATCGGCGGTTGTGTGCTCAGCCGATCAGCTGGCTGAGCGCCATGGCGACCGTCATGTCGCCCTCGACCTTTATCTTGCCGGTCATGAACGCCATGGTCGGGTTCAGGTCGCCTGATATCAGTGAATCGAGATCGTCGAGCGAGAGCTTGATGGTGCAGTCGGTGGGGGCGTCGGTGGTCGAAACAGTTGCGCCGTCGATGACGATGACGCCGTCGCTGCCGGTGTCGAATTTCACGGAACGATCGAACCCGCTGCTGGCCACGCGCGACTTGATCTTCTCGGCAATCTGCTGAACGCTCACGCTGTTCTCCTGTTCTGGTTGCATCTGCTTGTCTGGTTGCACCTGTCGCGCAACGGCGCTTCGGTCCGGCCGAAGCCCATGCCGCATCTGTGGCGATCACAATCGCTGCCGCATATAGCTTTGGATTGACGTTTACGTCAACGCGAATTGCAGCGGCTGGTTCCTATCGCCGCACCGGCGAAACAGCCGGGACCATCGGTGCGTGGCCGTGCCGGGTGGCGTCAATGCGCGCTGACCGGCTTGGCCGTCTCGGGCGCGGTTGTGCCGGATTCCTGCCGGCGGCGCAGCCAGTTGTCGCGGATCTCGTCCTTGCTCAGGAAATTGACCTGGTCGACCAGAACCTCATGCACGAGGTCCGCGCCGACACGGGTATTGACAGTGTCGCGGATGGCGGCGCGAAAGGCATCGAGGTCGATCGTCGCCCTCTTGGTGAAGTCGATCTGGGGATTGGCGTAGAGGTAGGTGTAGACCTGGTCGGTGATCAATGCCTCGGCCGGGACCGAGAGCTTTTTTATCTGCTCGGGCTCGACGGTGTAGACGAGCTTGGCCAGGAAGTAGCCGTCGATCCTGGAATCGCGGATCAGCGGCACCGAAATGATGTCGGTCTTGACGTAGTCCAGCCCGCCCAGCATCGGCTTGGGTTTCTCGCCGACGCCGCGTTCGCCGGCGGCCTGGAACGAATAAAATACCGCGCCGAGGGTGGCGGCGCACACCCAGACCGCGATGGCGATGACCTTGATCATTCGGAGACCGAGCCCGACATTGTCGCGCTCTAACCTTTCAGCCGGCCGAACTCGCCGGCGGAATAGGTACCGTCGGTTTCGGCGCGCTGGATAGCGCTGCGCAGGAGGCTGGCGACTTCGTTGACGGCGCTCAGATGCGCCAGGATCGCCGCCTCGTTGCGGGCCAGCTTCTGCCGCAGCCGGGTCAGGCCCTCGCGGTGCTGTTCGAGGAATTCGGCTTCGCTGCCGCCCTTCATGGCGCGCGTCAATTCGTAGAGATAGCGGCTCTTGCGGGCATTCGACGCCTTGAGGTCATAGCTGGTGTCGCTGCGGATGCCGGCGGTCTCTTCCTCGACCACCTCCTCGATGCGGCCGATGATGGCGGCAAGATTTCCGGGGCGCGCGAACGGAATCGACGCTTCCGACGCAGTCGCGCGCGCTGGCAGGTTGGCGATGAATTCGGATGAGTCGGCCATGGTGTTTCCAGTCTAGATCTTGATGTCTGTTTTTATGGTTGTCTCGTCGCCGGTCATCGACCTGGCGGCCTTGCGCTGCAATTCCTGGACGAGCGAGATGGACAGACGGGTTTGCTGATCGATCTCGATCTTTTCCGGTCCATTTGAAACCGGGCCGATCGGCACCTTGCGCTTGCCGTCGAGATAGTGGTCGGCGAGCAGCGACTTGGCGATGCCGATGCCGCCGCGATCGGCCATGACGTCGGCGACGCGCTCGGCGAGTTGCGATTTCCACATGTCGCCGGCGAGACCCTTGCCATAGACGCCCTCGGTGTCCTTGGGCAGCATGTTCTGGATGAAGGTCTGCAGCACCATGGCCTCGAACTTCTTGAACTTCTTGGCCGGATCGGTCCCGGCGGCGTGTTCGGCGGAGGCGCGCGACAGGATCGAGCCGGCGTCGACCGATGCGGCGGCGTCGACCGAGAACGTGCCTGCGGCACCGCCGGCACGCTTGGTCAGCGCGGCACGGGCAGCCTCGATGTCCGCCGGCTCCGCGGCTCGGGCGACATCCATAACGATGTCGCTGGGTGGAGAAATCGCCAAGAAAGTCCGCCTTTTGCCGGTTTTCCTTTAGCCAGACCATGCCTCAAGAAGCTTGTGGCAGGCTTGCGGGCCATGCTCGGCCTATTCGTCGGCTTCATGGCCCCGCTTCTGCGCGATCAGATCGAGGCGTTCGCGGTCGGAACGTTCGCGCTCGTCGCGGTTGCGCACGTCCTTGTAGGCGCGTTCGACCATGTTGGTGCGGGCGGTTGCCGCGGCGATGAGGCCGGCTTCCTGCCTGGCGCCCTCCAGGCTCTTCTCTTGGCGCGCCACCGCCTGGGCGATGCGGCGATGATAGAGATCGGGGAACAGGCCGGAAAGCGAATTGTCCTGGTCGAAGTGTCCGATCAATTCCCTGGCCTCTGCCGCGGCGGCGTTGGCGGCGGCCAGGAAGGTGGCGTGACGGGTTTCATGCAGCGCCTTCAGCTGTTCCTGCACCTTGACCAGTTTCTTGAGGCGATCCTTGCGCGTGCTCATGTCACCTCGCCAGCGTCAGGTCGACGAAGCCATTGACGAACAGCGACAGCATGGTGCCGACAGCGAAATAGAAGATGATCATGCCGCCGGCGATGACGAAGGGCTGGGAGATGAAATAGATCGGGATCTGCGGGGTCAGCTTGTTGACGAAGCCGATCGTCAGATTGACCAGAATGGCATAGGCGACAAACGGGCTGCCGAGGCGGATGACCAGGAAGAAGGTGTCCGACACGGTGTCGGTGATGTCGACGAGGGCCGCCTGCGGGTTGAAGAAGACGTTGACGGGCGCCACCGTATAGGAGGCCACCAGGGCGCGCACGATCTCATGGTCGAAATCGAAGACGAACAGCATCAGCAGCGCCGAGAACGAGATGATGGCGGCAAGGGCGGCCTGCGGTTCCGGCTCCTCGATCGCCGGTCCGCCCGAGCCGCCATAGCCGATCAGCATGGCGATGGCCGAACCCATGAAGCGCAGCGCTTCCATGTAGAGCCTGGTCATGGCGCCGATCAGACCGCCGACCAGGAGTTCCGAAATGATCATCGGCACCAGGACCTGCGGGCGCGGATCGACGAAGGGAAAGATGCGGTCCCAGAGGAAGGCGAGCAGGCCGCCGGTGGCGGCCACCGCCACGAACAGCCTGACCTGCATCGGGACGCGCGCGCTGGACAGGCCCGGCATCAGCATGAAGCAGGCGCCGATGCGGCAGAAGGCGAGGAATGCCGCGATGACGACCGCTTGCGAGAGAACGCTCACGATATGGTTCCGAGCACCCTGATCTCGACGCCCTTGGCGATTTCGACATGGGAGAGCACCGGCAGCGTTGTGAACAGGCGCTCGATGATCATGCGCACATAGGGGCGGGCGTCCGGCGCGGTGACGAGGACGAAACGTTCGCCGGCTTCCAGGTGCTTCTTGATCGCCTTGGTGGCGTCCTGGCCGAATTCTTCCAGCTGGCGCGGATCGATGTCGAATTCGCGCACCTCGCCCTTGGCGTCGCGCTTGAGGCTCTGGTGGAAAGCAAGGTCCCAGCGGTTGCCGAGGCGCAGCACCTTGAGCACGCCGCCCTCGGACAGGTCGCCGCAGATCTGCTGGGCCATGCGGATGCGGACATGCTCGACGATCTGCTCGGTGCGGCGCACATGCGGCGCGATCTCGGCGATCGCCTCGATGATCAGGTGCAGGTTGCGGATCGAGACGCGCTCGGCCAGAAGCAGCTTCAGCACGGCCTGCAGGCCCGGGTAGGAGATGTGCGTGGTGCAGATCTCGTCGGCGAGCTTGCGGTATTCCTGGTCCTGGCGTTCGAGCAGCGCCTTCATGTCCTTGTAGGATAGAAGCTGCGGCAGGTTGTTGCGGATGACTTCCGAGAGATGGGTGAGCAGCACCGACATGTTGTCGGCGAAAGTGAAGTTCTCGCGCTTCAAATCCTCGGCGAAGGTTTCCATGACGGAATAGGCGCGCATGCCGAAGGCGGGCTCGCGGATCTCTTCGCCCGGTATTTCGGGCAAGTCGCGGTTGCCGAGCAGCACCATGATCTCACCGACGCGCATCGAATATTCTGCGACCACCGTGCCGTGCACCTTGATCTGGTAGCTCTTCGGCGGGATAGCGAAATCGTCGGCAACGCGCACCTCTGGCACGACGAAGCCGTATTGCTGGGCGAATTTCTTGCGCATCTTGGCCATGCGGAAGACCAGTTCCTGATGCGAGACCAGCAGCCGGGTCGAAAGCTGCTTGCCGATCAGCAGCTCGATCTCGGCGGTGGCGAGCGAGGCCTTGACCGAGTTCTTCTCTTCCTCGGCCTTGGTCGCCTTCTCCTGGCTCTTCAGCGCCTCGGCTTCGGCGACGGCGCGGTCGTGGCGCATCGGGATGACGTAGCCGAGGCCGGCCATGCCGGCGGCGAGCGCGAAGAAGGGAAACAGTGGCAGGCCAGGCATAAGGCCGAGCAGCACCAGCAGCGCCGCCGCCACATAGAGGGCGCGCGGATGGGCGCCGAGCTGGCCGAACACGGCCTGGTTGGTGGATCCGCGGGTGCCGCCCTTTGAAACGAGCAGACCGGCGGCGAGCGACACGATCAGCGCCGGGATCTGGGTGACCAGACCGTCGCCGACCGACAGCTTGATGAACACGTCGGCGGCCTCGCCCATGCCCATGCCGTGCCTGATATAGCCGATGGCGATGCCGCCGACGATGTTGATGGCGGTGATGATGAGGCCGGCGATGGCGTCGCCGCGGACGAATTTCGAGGCGCCGTCCATCGAGCCGAAGAAAGACGATTCCTCCTCCAGCTCGCGGCGGCGCAGCTGCGCCGTCTTTTCGTCGATCATGCCGGCGGAGAGATCGGCGTCGATCGACATCTGCTTGCCGGGGATGGCATCGAGGGTGAAGCGGGCGCCGACTTCGGCGATACGGGTGGCGCCCTTGGTAATGACGATGAAGTTCACCACGATCAGGATCATGAAGACGATCATGCCGATGACGAAGTCGCTGGCCATGACCAGCTTTGAGAAGCCGGCGATGACATAGCCGGCGGCGTGCGTGCCCTCATTGCCATGCGACAGGATCATACGCGTGGTGGCGATGTTGAGCGATAGCCGCAGCATGGTGGCGATGAGCAGCACGGTCGGGAACGACGAGAAATCGAGGGGCCGCTGGATCCACAGCGCCACCATCAGGATCAGCACCGAAAGCGCGATCGAGAAGGCGAGGCCGATGTCGATGAGGAAGGCGGGGATCGGCAGGAACAGAACCGCCAGGATGACGACGATGCCGAGCGCGAAGAAGATGTCGCGGCCGTTCTTGGCCACCGCGCCGGGCTGGATGCTTTCGCTGATCGCCATTCTCGTCCTCGAACCATGGGCTGCCAAGCATGCGACAGCCCGGCGAGGGTAGCTGGCCAAGCTTGCGCGAGGGTGGGAAAGTGGCCGAACCGGATGCAACGCAAGAAGGAAGACCCATGCTCCTGATCATCGGTACGATCCGTTTGCCTCCCAATATGTTCGAGGAGGCAAGGCCCGCGATGGAGCGCATGATCTCGGGCAGCCGTGGCGAGGACGGCTGCCTTGAATATTCCTATGCGCGGGATGTGCTTGACGCGGGGCTGATCCGGGTCACCGAGGTATGGCGCGACAAGGCGGCACTCGATGCGCATTTCCGCTCGCCGCACATCGCCGAGTGGCGTTCAAGCTGGCCGGCACTCAGCATTGGTGAGCGTAACCTCGTGCTCTATGAGGCCGGCGAGCCTATGCCGACCTGATCGAATAACAATCAGGATACCGACTGACGGCGGAACCGGTGGCTTCACGACCAAGGGGCGGGAAAGACCGAAATCAGCCGGTCTCTCGGCCATAATGGCGCCTTTGATGTCGGCATTGTGGTTGTCTTGCCGAGCCGCCCGGCGTATCAGGCGGGTCTTCCATTGCCTTTCATTTCGGCGAGCCGCCCCGGTGCTTTCCAGAACCCACAGCGAAGTCTACGCCCGCCGGATGCGCGCGGTGCTCCTGAGGTCAATTCCTCTGCTCGAGGCGCGCGGCATCGCCGTGGTCATCCTGGCTGGCGTTGTCGGCGTCATGGCGGGCATTCTGGTCACCGCGATGAGCCAGATCGTGCAGGACCTGCACGGCTTGCTGTTCGGCGTTCAACCTGGCGGCCGGCTTTCCGGCATGTTCTCGCTCGCCAATCCGATGCAGGCGCTGGTCCCGGCAATAGGCGGTATCCTGCTCGGTCTGAGCGTGATCTGGCTGAGAAAGCGCAAGTTCCGCACACCCGTCGATCCGATCGAAGCCAATGCGCTCTATGGCGGGCGCATGTCGCTCACCGATACTTTCGTCATCGTCTGCCAGACGATGATCTCGAGCGGCTTTGGCGCCTCGGTCGGGCTGGAAGCCGGCTATACACAGGTCGGCTCCGGCCTGGCATCGCGGCTGGCGCGCATCTTCAGGCTGCGCCGCAACGATGTCCGCATCCTGGTCGGCTGCGGCGCGGCCGGGGCCATCGCCGCCGCCTTCGACGCGCCGCTGACTGGCGCGTTCTATGGCTTCGAACTGGTCATCGGCATCTATTCGGTCGCCAACGTCGCGCCTGTCATGACCGCCGCTATCTCGGCCTCGCTGACAGCGGAAGTGTTCGGCGGCGTGCCGTTCCCGCTGGAGCTCGCCGGCCTGCCGGCACTGACGCCCAGCCAATATGTGCCGTTCCTGCTGCTCGGCCTGCTCGGCGGTGCCGCTTCGATCGCCATCATGCAGTTGGTGACGCTGATCGAACGCGGCTTTGCCAAACTGTCGATCGATGCCTCGGTGCGGCCCGTCATCGGCGGTGTCATTGTCGGCCTGCTGGGCCTGGTTACGCCGCAGGTCCTGTCCAGCGGCCATGGCGCGCTGCATCGCGAATTCGCCATGAATTACGGGCTGGCGGCGGTGGCCAGCGTCTTCGTGCTGAAGCTGGCAGCGTCGGCCATTTCCCTAGGCTCCGGCTTTCGTGGCGGCCTGTTCTTCGCCTCGCTGTTCCTCGGCGCGCTGCTCGGCAAGGCGTTCGCCGGCGTGATGGCGCTCGTCTCACCGGCGACCGGCATCGACCCTGCCGTCGCCGCCGTCGTCGGCATGACTTCGCTTGCCGTCGGTGTTGTCGGCGGCCCGCTGACGATGACCTTCCTGGCGCTGGAATCGACCCGCGACCTGACGCTCACCGGCGTGGTGCTGGCGGCCTCGATCATGGCGGCGATCCTGGTGCGCGAAACCTTCGGCTATTCGTTCTCGACATGGCGCTTCCATCTGCGCGGCGAGACCATCCGCAGCGCCCACGACGTCGGCTGGATGCGCAGCCTCACCGTCGGCTCGATGATGCGCGAAGACATCAAGACCATCGATGCCTCGACGAAGCTTGCCGCCTTCCGCAAGGAAATCCCGCTCGGCTCTGCCCAGCGCGTTATCGCCGTCGACCCGGGTGATGAGTATGTCGGCGTGCTGATCGTGGCCGAACTGCACAGCGACCCCTCCGATGACGATGTGCCGGTGCGCGATCTGGCCCAGTACAAGGATGCCGTTCTGGTGCCAAGCATGAACGTGCAGGCCGCCGCCGAGACGTTCCAGCGCGCCGGCGCCGAAGAACTGGCCGTGGTCGAGGACTTCACCGATCACATCGTGCTCGGCCTGCTGACCGAGGGCCATTTGATGCGGCGCTATGCCGAGGAGCTCGAAAAGGCGCGCCGGGACCTTTCCGGCGAAGGGTAGGGGATTCTCCTGCCCGTCCTCGTGTCGTCCGGCAGACACATCCTGCTCCGGCGCAAATATCCTCCTGGCTGCAAGCCTGGCCCGAGTAGTGCCGCGGTCCTGGCCTCATGCGCGGCTTGCCAGCTGTACAGTGGTACTGTACATTTCGTTAAGTGAGGTGAGGAGACGGCATGGGCAGGGCTTCCGGCCAGACTTCAGTGAAGACGCTCGACGCATCAGCCGCGACCCATGCCCATCAGGTGCTGGGCATGCGGCTCAAGGGCCTTCGCCTCGCCCGCAGGCTGTCATTGCGCGACCTCGCGGAGGCGACCGGGACCAGCGCCAGCTTCATCAGCCAGCTCGAACGCGGCCTGACCGGCGCCAGCACCGCTTCGCTCAACCAGATGGCTTCGGCGCTTGGCGTCAGCGTCGCGATGCTGTTCGAGGAAAGTGCCGCGCGGAACCACGGCGTGCTTCGGCGCAGCGAGCGGCCGAGCCTGCCGCCCAGCGACGGCTGCCGCAAGATGCTGCTCTCGCGCCCGCCGCTGAGCGACATGGAGGTCTATGTCGGCGAATTCGACATAGGCGGCTCGACCGGGCACGACCAATACACGCATGGCGACGCGCATGAGATGCTCGTCGTGCTGCGCGGCATCGTCGAGGTCTCGCTCGGCGAGGCGCGCCATGTCCTGGAAGAGGGCGACAGCATCGAATACACGACATCGACGCCGCATCGCAGCGAGAACATCGGCGGTGGCCGAGCCGAAGTGATGTGGATTATCGCGCCGCCGACCTCGGCGCGCGCCGAACTCGATCAATACACGGCCTGGAAACCGCTCGCGGCCAGGTAGTCCGATCAAAACGCGGGCATGAATGGGAGAGTTAGTGTCATGTTGAAATCGAGATATGCAAGGCTTGGCGCCGCTCTGGCGCTCGGTATCCTGACAGGCGCGGCCTTTGCGCAGGACAAGCCGGTGGCAGGCGAGGTGAAGGAGGGGTCGCTCAAGGGCAAGACCCTGACCTTCGTCTCCTACGGCGGCATCTACCAGGACGGCCAGGCGGCGGCGCTGAAGGAGTTCGTCGACAAGTCCGGGGTCAAGCTGCTCAATGACGGGCCGACAGAGATCGCCAAGCTGCAGGCGCAGGTCGAGTCCGGCAATGTCACCTGGGATGTCGTCGACACCGACGACCTGCCGCCTTACGTCTATTGCGGCAAGCTGTTCCAGAAGCTGGATCTGACGAAGCTCGACGTCTCGAAGATTCCGGCAGGCCAGGTCGGCGAATGCTCGGTGCCGGCGATGAACTACGGCGTCGTGCTGATGTACAACAAGGAAAAGTACAAGGATAACCCGCCCAAGAGCTGGGCCGACTTCTTCGATACCCAGAAATTCCCCGGCGTGCGCGGGATCGACGGCTCCGGCAGCCCGACCGGCGGCTTGCTGGAACAGGCGTTCAAGGTTGCCGGCGGCGACCCGAAGGCCATGACCGTGGCCGATATCGACAAGGCCATCGACGTGGTCCGCAAGCTCGGCCCCGATACCATTTTCTGGAAGACGGGGGCTGAATCGCAGCAGCTGGCGGAGTCCGGCGAGGCCGACATGCTGATGATGTGGACCGGCCGCGCCATGACCGCCGTCAAGAACGGCGCCAAATATGCGCCGGCCTGGCAGGACTGGCTGGTGGTGATGGACCAGATGACGATCCCGGTCGGCGTCAAGGATACGGACGCATCCTACGCGCTGCTCAATGCCTATCTCGGCAAGCATGCCCAGGAGGTCCTGACCGAGCAGACGTCCTATACGCCGATCAACAGCGACGCGCAGCCCAAGGTCGACGCTTCCGTCGCCGCCTTCCTGACCAACACGCCCGAGCGCCAGAAGCAGGGCTACAAGCAGAACTTCAAGTTCTGGGTCCCGAACTTCGCGATGGCGCAGGAGAAGTGGTCCGCGCTGATGGCCGGCAACTGACCGGCTGAGTGAGGCCAATCCCGTGAGCGCGCTCGAACCGACGACGCCTTCCGCCGCGAACCGGGCGGGTTGGGCATGGAGGCCGTACGCGCTCACGCTGCCGGCACTGCTCCTGCTGGTGGCCGTGATCGGCTACCCGCTGCTCACCATCGTGCTGCGCAGCCTGTCGGAGCCGCAATGGGGTGTGCAGAACTACATCTGGTTCTTCGGCGCGCCCGTCAATCTGACGGTGCTGCAGCGCACCTTTGTCATCTCGGCCTGGGTCACGGTGGTCTGTGTGGCCTGTGCTTATCCCTATGCCTATCTGATGACCGCCGTCGGGCCGCGCGTGCGGCTGATCTTGGTGCTGTGCGTGCTGATCCCGTTCTGGGTGAGCGGCGTGGTGCGCACGCTCTCCTGGGTGATCCTGCTGCAGGATTCGGGCGTCATCAATTCGTTGCTGAGGTCGGCCGGTTTTGACGGCATCCGACTGATCCGCACGCAGACCGGCGTCGTGATCGGCATGGCGCAGGTGCTTTTGCCCTTCATGATCCTGCCGCTCTATTCGGTGATGAAAGGCATCGACCTCAGGCTGATGCGGGCGGCGCAGAGTCTTGGCGCGCGACCTTCCCGCGCCTTCTTCACCGTCTATCTGCCGCTGTCGCTGCCGGGCGTCTATGCCGGGGCGATCATCGTCTTCATACTGGCGCTGGGCTTCTATATCACGCCGGCGCTGCTCGGCGGGCCGCGCTCGACCATGCTGTCGACGCTGGTCCAGACCCAGGTGCTCAGCCTGCTGCAATGGGGCCGGGGCGGCGCCATGGGCGTGGTGCTTCTGGTCACCACCTTCGTGCTTCTGGCGCTGGCGGCACCGGTGATGCGCTCGCGCTATCGGGAAGCGGAGCGACGCTGATGGAAATGAAGCCGCTCACCCGTGTGATTCTCGGCCTCGTCTGCCTGCTGGTGGCGATCTGGCTGGTGGCGCCGACGCTGGTCGTCGTGCCGATGTCGTTCAACGGGAACAAGTCGCTTGCTTTCCCGCCGCAGGGTTTCTCCTGGCAGTGGTACCAGAATTTCCTCACCAATCCGGACTGGTCCTCCAGCTTCCTGAATTCGCTGAAGGTTGCCTCGATCGTGGCGGTGCTGGCTACGGTGCTCGGCACGCTTGCCGCCTTCGGCCTGGATCGCATGAAGGCGCGGCCCGCCAATCTCCTGCGGATGCTGATGCTGACCCCGATGGTGGTGCCGGGCGTCGTCCTGGCCATCGGCATCTATGCCGTCTATCTCGATGCCCAGCTGGTCGGGACGCTGGTGGGGTTCGTGCTCGCCCATACCATCCTTGCGCTTCCCTTCGTGCTGATCGCGGTCTCGGCCAGTCTCGAAGTGTTCGACAGGCGCCTGGAAACGGCCGCCGCAAGCCTTGGCGCCGGTGCGCTCGCCACGTTCCGCACCGTGACGATGCCGCTGATCCTGCCCGGCATGCTGTCCGGCCTGCTCTTCGCCTTCGCCACGTCCTTCGACGAGATCGTCGTATCGCTGTTCATCACCAACCCCTATCTCAAGACCTTGCCCGTGCAGATATTCTCCTCCATCACCCGCGACGCCGACCCGACGGTCGCGGCCGTCGGCACCATCCTGCTGTGCGCCACCACGATCCTGATCGGTGGCGGCATGCTCCTTCTTGGCCTTGAGCCGAAGGGACGCCAATGAAGCGGAAACAGGAGAGCAAGGGTGCGGCGATCGATCTGGAGTCGATCAGCAAGGCCTATGGCGGCTTCAAGGCGCTGGACGGCATTTCGCTTCGAATCGAGCCCGGCGAGTTCATGACGCTGCTCGGCCCGAGCGGTTCGGGCAAGACCACGACGCTCAATGTGGTCGCCGGCTTCACCGATGTGACTAGCGGCAAGCTGATGGTCGGAGGAAAAAGCGTGGTCGGCGTGCCGGCGCACAAGCGCAATATCGGCGTCGTCTTCCAGCATTATGCGCTGTTCCCGCATATGAGCGTCGGCCGTAACGTCGCCTATCCGTTGACGCTGCGCGGCATCGACCAGGCACAGCGCAAGGCGCGCGTGGCAAGGGCGCTCGACATGGTCAAGATGGGCGATTTCGCGCATCGCTACCCCAGCGAACTGTCGGGCGGCCAGCAGCAGCGCGTGGCGCTGGCGCGCGCCATCGTCTTCGACCCGCCGCTGTTGCTGATGGACGAGCCGCTCGGCGCGCTCGACAAGAAGCTGCGCGAATGGCTCCAGCTCGAGATCAAGCGCATCCACCGCGAGCTCGGCACCACTTTCGTCTATGTGACGCATGACCAGGAAGAGGCGCTGGTCCTGTCCGACCGCATCGCCGTGTTCAATCGGGGACGGATCGAGCAGGTCGGTACCGGGCGCGAGCTCTACGATGAACCGAAGACGCTGTTCGTCGGCCGCTTCATCGGCGACTCCACCGTGCTGCGCGGAGAGGCGCGAAGCGACGGCGCCAGCACGGCGCTGCGCATAGCCGGCGAGACGGTGACGGCGCCGCGCCGGATCGCCGGGGAGGCCAGCCCGGTCATGCTGCTGCGCCCCGAAAAGCTCGCTATCCGCCGGCCTGGCCAGAGCGCGGCGGCCACCAACCGGCTGCCGGGGACGATCGCGGAAGCCATCTATCTCGGCTCGGGATCGAAATACGAAGTCAGGCTCGCCGACGGCTCCACGGCGATCGTGCGCTCGCCGCTGACCGGCGAGAGCTTTGGCCTCGGCGAGACGGTGGAGCTCTGCTTCGACGGTGCCGACGCCAAGCTTCTGGCCGACGACAGCACGGCCGACACAACGCTGACCTGATCCCAATCAATCCGAAAGTCATCCCATGCAAGCCAAGCGCAACGGCGACATATCGTTCTGGTATGCGGATCTGGGCGGGGTTCCCGCGCCCCGGCCACCCTTGCCCGACGATATCGAGGCGGATGTCGCGATTGTCGGTGCTGGCTATACCGGGCTGTGGACGGCCTATTACCTGAAGAAAGCGAAGCCCTCGCTGCGCATCGTGCTTATCGAACGCGAGTTCGCCGGCTTCGGCGCATCGGGGCGCAATGGCGGCTGGCTGTCGGGCGGCTTCGGCTGGTCGCGCGAGAAATATCTGAAGACCTCGACCCGGCAAGGCGTCACCGCCATGCAGAAGGCGATGGCGGGCTGCGTCGACGAGGTGATCCGGGTGGCGACGGAAGAGGGCATCGATGCCGATATCCGCCGCGTCGACAATCTGACGGTCGCCACCAATCCGGCGCAGCTGGAACGCGTGCGTGAGGAATGCGAGACGATCCGCTTGTGGGACGCAGACCCTGAACGCATCGAGCTGCTCGACGCCGAGGCGACCCGGGCGCGCATCAACATCCGTAATCTCATGGGCGGCTTCGTCATCCATGGCCAGGCGCGCGTGCAGCCGGCCAAGCTGGTGCGCGGGCTTGCCGCCGCCGTCGAGCGGCTGGGCGTGCCGATCTACGAACAGACAACGGTTACCGCCATCACCAAGGGCAGCGTGACAACCGACCGGGGCACGGTGCGCGCGGAAACCATCATCCGGGCGACGGAGGGGTTCACGGCCGGCATTCCCGGCGAGGAGCGGACCTGGCTGGCGCTCAACAGCGCGCAGATCGTGACCGAGCCGCTGTCCGAGGAGCTTTGGCGCCAGATCGGCTGGGAAGGCCACGAGCTTCTCGGCAATGCCGCACACGCCTATTGCTATGCCCAGCGCACGCGCGAGGGCCGCATCACCATGGGCGGGCGCGGCGTGCCCTATCGCTACGGCTCGCGCACCGATATCAAGGGGCAGACGCAGCAGGCCACGATCGATCAGCTGCACCAGATCCTGATGACGCTCCTGCCGCAGACTGGGGGCTGCCGCATCGAGCACGCCTGGTGCGGTGTGCTCGGCGTGCCGCGCGACTGGTGCACGACCGTCGGCCTCGATCCCGCGACCCGCATCGGCTGGGCCGGCGGCTATGTCGGGCTTGGCGTGTCGAGCTCCAATCTCTCGGGGCGCACGCTTGCCGACCTGATCCTCGGCCAAGACACGGAGCTGACGCGCCTGCCCTGGGTCAACCGCACCGTGCGGCGCTGGGAGCCGGAGCCATTCCGCTGGCTCGGCGTGCATTCGATGTACCAGCTTTATCATCTCGCCGATCGCCACGAAGCCGCCGGCCTGGCACATACTTCCAGGCTTGCCGCCCTGGCCGACAGCATCACAGGCCATTAGGGCGGTTCAGCGTTGGGTGGAATCGTTGACCCACTCTAAGTCTTTGTTATTTCGCAATTCCGGGCGGAAAACCGTTGCATTTTTCCCGGAATTGCTCTGATCCATGGAGTCCGACTTGATCGATCTTTCGACCTTCCACGACCTTGCCAAGGCTGACATCGGCGCGTTCTCCCCAAAGCCCACCTCCATCGAGGGCAATCAGGTCGAGGCGGTGCGCTCGCTCTTCCAATCCCCGGACGGGACCGTCGATGTCGGGATCTGGGAGTGCACGCCCGGCCGCTTCACCGCCGATCGGTCGGGTTCGTCGGAAATATGCCACATCATTTCAGGGCGGGTGGAGGTGAGCCGCGCCGACGGTGAGGCGCGCGAGCTGGGGCCGGGCGACCTTCTCGTGCTGCCGCGGGGATGGAAGGGCGAATGGCGGATCCGGGAGACCACGCGCAAGCTCTACATGATCAAGTCGGCCGGCTGACCGGCGGACACCAGCTCTTCGCAGCGGATCAGTGCTCGATCGGCCCCTTGGCCATCACCAGCGCGGTGCCGGCGGTTGTCGGGCGCTCGATCACGCGACGCACGCGCGGCGGCTCGCTGCCGCTGTGCAGCGCCCGCAGGCGTTCGCCGACAGTGGCGTCGGCTTGGGTTATGCGGCCATTGTGGCGCACATATTCGAGCCAGGTCGGCGTGTGGTAGTGCTCGATCCAGATCATCGGGTTTTCGAGATCTCGCGCCAGCGTCCAGTTGCGGGCGCCGTCACGGCGGCGGATGCGGCCGCGTTCGGCCATGGTGGCGAGGAATTCCGCCTCGTCCTCATGGCGGATCACATATTCGATCATGATGGCGATGGGACCGCTGCGCGGCTTCAGGTCGAGCGCCAGATGCGGCTCCTTGAAGCGGTTGAGCGGATCGAGGTTCAGCACCTGCTGCTGCGGCAGCGGCAGCACAAGGCCGATGGCGCCCCCGGCCAGCATGGCGATGGCGGCCGCGATCAGCGCGGTTTCAGCGCCATGCGCATCGGCGACGACGCCCCAGATCCAGCTGCCGAGCGCGATGCCGCCAAAGGTCGCGGTCTGGTAGACCGACAGCACCCGGCCGACCACCCAGCGCGGCGTCGCCATCTGCACGGTGACGTTGAAATGCGAAAGCGCGATCACCCAGCAGGCACCGCCAACCAGCAGGCCGAGCGAGGTCTGCCAGGCATGCTGGCTGATCGCCGCATTGAAGGCGCAGACGGCGAAGCCGGCGAAGGCGCAGCGCACCATCGTCTCGCTGGAGAGCAACTGCCGCAGCCGCACGCTGATCAAGGCGCCGCCGACGGCGCCGATGCCGAAGGCGCCCAGCATGATACCATAGGTAAGCGCATCGCCCTTGACGACGTCGCGCGCCACCAGCGGCAGCAGCGCCAGAACCGCGCCGGCGCTGAAGCCGAAGGCGGCGCCCCTGACCAGCACCTTGCCGATGTTGGGCGACATGGCGACATAGCGCAGGCCGGCGCCCATGGCCGCGCCCAGCGACTCGCGCGGCAAGGTCGATACCGGCACATCCGGCTTCCAGCGCGCCATCACGACGATGAGGCCGATATAGCTCACCGCGTTCGCCGCGAAGGCGGCCGCGGCACCAGCGGCCGCGACGATGATGCCGCCGATCGCCGGACCGACACTGCGCGTCAGGTTGAAGCCCATGGAGTTCAGCGCCACCGCGGCGGGCACTTTGTTGCGGGGCACCATGTCGCCGACCGAGGCCTGCCAGGATGGACTGTTCAATGCCGTGCCGCTGTCGATCAGGAAGGTGAAGGCAAGCAACGTCCACGGCGTGATCAGGTTGCAATAGGTGAACACGGTCAGCAGCAGCGAGACGACCAGCATGAAGGTCTGGGCAACCAGCATCACCTTGCGCCGGTCGAAGCTGTCGGCGATGGCGCCGGCGACAAGCGCAAACAGCATGATCGGCAAGGTGGTCGAGGCCTGGACCAGGGCGACCTGATAGGGCGAGGTGGCGATGGTGGTCATCATCCAGGCCGCGCCGACACCCTGGATCAGGCCACCGAAATTCGAGACGAGGCTTGCGGCCCAGACGGCGCGGAAAATGCCATGCCGAAAGGGCGCCAGCGCCGAGACGCTCTCGCTTTCCGGCTTTTCGTCAATCATGGATGGGTCCCTGCCACGGCCTGCGGATCCTTGCGGTGATCCCTTTCCCCGGATCGTTAGCCGAAACTATGGCATCACGCAGCAAAGGGCGAATGTCTTGCGTGGAAGATCATGGTCCAACAAGGGGATAGCGAGGGGCCACGTAGCCATCAGCCTCGCAACGCTATCGTTGGGGTATGCGATCAGGCCTTATCAACCCGCCTCATTGACGGCGGCCTGCAGTGCTTCGGTGAGATGGCCGGCAGTCTGGCCGCCGGCATGCAGGCGCAGGAAAAGCTCCATACCCACCAGCCGCATCCGCGATGCCTGGTCGCGCCTTGCCAGATCGATCAGGTCGTCCACAGAAGCTGCCGGCCATTTCATGGCATCGCGCAGCAAGCCGCCGCGCAACAGCCCTTGCGTGCCGGTGGTAAAATTCGCGGAAACCTGGAACCCGTTCTTGCGGGCATGAACATTCTCACGCGGAATGTGTTTTTCCGCCACCTTCTTCAAGAGCCATTTGCCCTGCTTGTGGCGGTATTTGTGCCGTCTCGGCAGATGGATCGCGAAGTCGATCAGCCGGTTTTCGATGAACGGCACCCTGAGCTCGACCGAGGCCGCCATGCTGAGCCGGTCATGCCGGTTCAACAGATCCTGCATGTGTCCATACAGGTCGTGCAGGCAGCAGCCCAGGAAAGCGCGATCGCTGAGCGACGGCAACGGCTCCAACCGATCGAAGATCTTGGCCTGAAGGAAATTCAGTTCCGGCGACAGCGCCCTGAGCACGATGTTGCGATCCCAGCCATGGGCATTCGCGATCGATGTCCGGAAAGGGGCGTATCTCTGGCGTTCGAATCGCTGGGCTAAGTAACGCTTCGAACGAAACAGGCGTCCCGGCCATGACCAGGGCCGCCACAGCCTCATGCTGGCCTCCTGCCAATCATAACCGCCAAAGAGTTCGTCGGCGCCTTCGCCGGTCAGCAGCACCTTGACGCCATCGGCCCGGCATTGCTCGGCAAGCGCCAGCAGGCAGGCATGGCTTGCATGCCAGCCGTCGCTTTCCAGGTGCCAGATCGTCCTTGGCCAGAGTTCCAGAAAGCGGTCCTTGTCGATAGGGATCCTGTGCAAGGTCACGCCGGCATGGCTGGCGGTGCGTTCGGCATCGTCGGCTTCGCTGTGGCCGATGCGTGGGTCAACGACATAGGCCGACATTTCCGGCCTGAACCGTTTCGCCAGTGTCGTGACGAGGCCGGAATCGATACCGCCGCTGCAGGCCGCGGCCAGGCTGGTGTCGGCAATGCAATGGAGCCCGACGCTGTCCTGGATCAATTTTTCCAGCGTCGTCATATGCTCGGCGTCCGTGGCGTCGTCGTCGACGATGCGGGCCGCGTCGAGCACATCGAGGACGTGCCAGAAGCAGCGCTTCTCGATGCCGGCATCGGTGATCTTCCACAGGCCTGCTGGCGGCAGCCGCTCTATGCCCTCGAACAGGCTGGAGCGGGAGTCACGGCTCTGCCAGGCAAGGCGCAGGGTGATCTCACGCGCATCGATGGCGCGGGCGACGTCGTCACAGGCAAGGATTGCCTTGTCCTCGGAAGCGAAGAGGATTCGCTCGGCGGTCTCGGCCACCGACATCGGCTTGATGCCAAGACGGTCGCGCGCCAGCCAGAGCGTGGTGGCCCGCCCATCGAAATAGGCAAGGGAAAACATGCCGTCGAACAGCGGAATGGCCTTGTCCGGCCCCCAGTGGTGCAGGGCCTCGAGAACCACCTCGGCGTCCGAGACCGTCCGGAACCGCCTGCCTTCGGCTTCAAGTGTCCCGCGCAAGGATCGGTAGTTGTAGACCTCGCCATTGTAGACCAGCACACCCTGGCCACAGGCCGTGAGCATCGGCTCACGCGCATGCTCGGAGAGATCGATGATCGAGAGCCGCCGGTGCCCCAGCGCCAGCCGGCTGTCGTTCCACGTGGCATGGTCGTCAGGACCGCGATGCGCCAGCGCCTGCATCATGCGGCCGACGGCGGCGAGATCGCCGCCGGAGACAGGGTTCCGCTTGCGCCATACGCCGGCTATGCCGCACATGGTCCGTCGGTCGGTCCTGGCTGCTCCGGGGATTTGCGAGAAGTCATCGGGACAAAATGATCGCCTGGCCGGGAATGGCTATACGGCAATCTAGCCAGAACGGGCGCCGCCGCAAGCGGACCGCTGTTTTCAAGCATTCCGAGTTGAAGCCGCCGCACCCTTCCCGAGGGGTTTCAGAACCCGTTCTGGATGCGCTCGAAGATGACGTTGGCGAAGGCCGATATCTGGCCACCGATGAACGGGCCGGTGAGCGCCACCACGAGCATGATGGCGACGATCTTCGGCACGAAGGTCAAGGTGATCTCCTGCACCTGAGTCAGCGCCTGGATAAGCGCGATGCCGATGCCGACCGCCATGGCGACCAGCACCACGGGCGCGGAGGCGGTCAGCACCGTCCACACCGCATACTGGACGATGTCGAGAGCGTCGGCCTCGTTCATGTGGGCGGTTGGCCTAGCTCGCCGGCTTGATCGATACGCCCGCGCCGACCGGCACCGTGGTGCCATCCTGGAGCACTGCGATCAGTCCGTTGCTGCCAAGCGTCACCGAAGCCACAGTGCCTGACGTCTTGCCGTCGGCCGAGGTGATGTTGCGGCCTATGAGAGCGTCGGCCTGCGACAGCGCCGAAGACTGCATGATCTGGTCGAGCTTGGTGTTGGTCTGCACCGACTGCTCGACCTGCGAGAAGGTGGCGAGCTGGGCGACGTATTGCGTCGAATCCATCGGCTTGGTCGGATCCTGGTTCTTCATCTCGGCGATCAGAAGCTTCAGGAACGAGTTGTAGTCGACAGCTGTCTTGGATGCCTGCGTGGTGGTCTGGTTGGCGCCAACCGGTATCGTCGTCGTCATGTCCACGGTCATCAGTAGCGTGCTCCCACGGCCAGCGGGCGCGAGGCGCCCGGAACATCGTCATTGCCGCCAAGCGCGCGGCGTTCGAGAGGATAAAGCGAACGGATCGCCTTCAATGCCTCGTAGATATGATCCTCGCCGACCATGCGATCGATCTGTTTCAAGGCGCTGCAGATCTCGGCATCCTCGAAACTTGCAATGAGCAGCGGCAGCGAGCGGCGGAACATCTCGCGTGCTTCGCCAGCGCCGGCAGGGTTGATCAGCATGACCTGCACGATGAAATAAAGCTGCCTGAGCGGCGTCGATGCCTGGTCGGCCTGGATCACATGGCTCTCGAGCAGGAACTGCACGTCGTTCATCAGCTCGACGGTGACCTTGCGGTCGACACGGATGACGGCGCCATTGATGTAGATCTTCTCGTTGGGCTTCAGCGAGATCTTCAGCGTGTTGGTCATTGAATGCCGTCGCGGATGATCTGGGATACTTCGATCAGCCCTTCGAAATTGTTGGTGCGTCCCTGGCGGATGTCCTCCGCTTCGCGCAGCAGCCACAGGCCGATGGAGATCAGGTTGGCGCGCAATTCCTTGGGGAGCGCGTTGTCGCTGGAGCCGAGGTCCTCGACGAAGGCGATCCAGACGCGATTGGTGAAATGCAGCGCCTCCACCGCCTCCATCGAATCCTGGCCGGCCACCGCTGCCGCCGACAGCATGTCGATCGAGCGGGTCAGCAGCTCACGCTCGCGGTCCTTGGCGTCCGCGACAGAGGTGCTCTGGATGTCGGCATAGGAAAATTGGTACATCGTCGGCTCTACCGTTCCGCTGGGAGTTGTCAGGTCAGGTAATTCAACAGGCTGAGCTGCTGCAGGCGCGCTGTCAGGGCAAAGGACGTCTCGATATGCTGCGTCAGGTCGGCGACGCGGGTCGCGGCTTCGGCGGGATCGACGGCCTCGAGATCGAGAATGTGGCGTTCGAACAGGTCGACTTGCGTCTTCATGCGGTCACTGGCGTCGGAGACGCGCTTCTGGACAATGCCGGTTTCGGACTGGACCTGGCCGATGCCGCTCAGCGCCTCGCCGACCAGCGACTGCGAGCGGGTGATGATCGTATCCTTCGCCGCCTGGCTGATGTTGGTGGACATCAGGCTCGAGACCATTGCGGCCGCCATGGCGAGCTTCTTGACACCATCGCTGTTGGCGCTGGTCGAGGTCGCGGTGGTTTCGTTGAGCGCGATGCGGCTGACGATCTGCTGGTCGGTGGCGTTCGACATGTTGGCCTGCCAGCCCGCGCCGAGGAACTGTGGCGTGACATCGTTGGTGATGAAATCGTCCATCTGGGCAGCGGTGATGGTGGCAGCGGCCGGATCATCGGGCGTGAAACCGAACTTGGCGACAAAGGACGCGTCGAAAGCGGCCTTGGCCGGCGAACCGGCCGCCGTGAAATCGTTGATCGGCTTGACGTCGGTGTTGGTGCCGGCGAACAGGTATTCGCCATTGACGCTGGTGTTGAGGATCGAGGCAAGCTGCTGGATCGTCGTCTGGCCGGTCGATTGGGTCAGGCTGTCGGAATTGTCCCCGGACGATGCGGTGGTCAGGCTGGACAGGAAGGTCTGCGCCACGCCGGAGAGCTGGCCGAGCGAGGTTTGCGTCGATGAAAGCCGGGCGGCGACCAGCCCGTTGGAATCGATGATCACGTTCAGCCGGTCGAGGTCGCGCGAGAAGGTGACGGACTGAGCGGTGCGTCCGCCCAATGCCAGACCGACATCGGCGACCTTGCCTGTCGAGGATTCCTTCGTTGCCTTGACGAGGTCCGCCTGCATGCGCATCTGCTGATAACGCATGGCATTGGAGATGGCGGCCGAGGAAACTGAGGTCATGGATTATCCCACCGCGTTCAACAGGGCCGTCATCATATCGTCGACGGTTTTCATCATTCGGGCTGACGCCTGATAGGTGTGTTCGAGGTCGAGCATCAGCGACATTTCCTGGTCGACATTGACGCCGGTCGCATTGGACAGAGCCTCGGCGCTGCGCTGTGCCAGCGCTTGCTTGGCATCGGCGGCGGTGGAGGCCTGCTGGCGCATGCCCTGGAGCCAGCCGATCGAATTGGCGGCATAGTCGGAAACGCTGGACGTCGCTGAAATCCCGGCGGCGGGGTCAAACGTCATCGGCTGGTCGAGCCGGTCGCCATAGGCAACCAGAAGGCTGGAATAGGAAGCGCCGCCGCTGGCGTTGGCGACATAGGCCGCGCCGTTGGCGCCGCCATCGCGCAGCAAGGTCGGGTTGCCACCAGCGCTCGGATCCATCGCGGCATTGATGCTGATCGTGCCCGCAAGGCCATTGACCAGAGTGCCCGCGGCCGGCACGGCGGGCCCGCCAGACCAGGTGAACAGACCAGCGGCGTCGGGCATGGAAGGCGCGGTTTCGGCAAAGGCCGTGATCAGGCCGCGCGCGGTCTCGTCGAGCTGGCCCTGCATGGCCGAGGCGACGCCGTCACGCAACTGCAGCAGGCCGGCAAGCTTGCCGCTGGCGCTGGTGTTGCCGCCGGTTCCTGCCGAGACCGGCACGTTGTCGATATAGACGGTGTTGCCGGCGGCCCCGGCGGCATAGCCGGCCGATGGCGTGAAGCTCACCGTGCGCGGTATCGTCTCGAACAGCGTCGTGCCGTCACCCGTGGTGATGACCATGTCATTGTCGCCGCGCGTGAAGGTCGAGACCGGAACATAGTCCGCGATCTTCTTCAGCAGCGCGTCACGTTGGTCCAGCGCGTCGGAAATATCGGTGCCGGAACGGGTTCCCGAAATGACCGCCTGGTTGGCGTCCTGGAACTGGCTGAGCAGCGAATTGAGGTCCTTGACCGCCGTGTCGATCTGGCCGTCCGTCTGGGTGCGGAAAGCCTGAATGGCCTGGGAGCCCTCATTGAGAGAGCGGACGACCTGCCTGGCCGCGTCGATGACGGTGGAGCCGAGATTCTGGTTGGACGGCGAGGTAGCGTAGAGCTGCAGCGCCTGCTGCAGGTTGGCGATGGCGGTCGAGGGGGAGGAGGCGTTGTCGACGCCATTGACCGACACGTCGAGCTGATCCATGCCGCTGTAGAGCGCGTTCTGGCCGCTATAGGCCGACAAGGCGCCGAGGTTCTGCCGGAACAGCAGGTCATTGGTGACGCGCTGGATATCAACCGAACGGGCGCCGGGCGCCGTGCTGGTGATGGCGGCGATGCGGCGCGTATAGTCCGGATTGGAAGCGTCCGAGACGTTGCGCGTGACAACGCTGGTCTGCCGCGCGGTATTCATAAGCGCCGATTGGGCGATGCTCAATGCGGAGGATAGCGACATGCTGGTCTTTCACGGGCGGCGCCCGGTTTATCTCTTCAGGTTGACAAGGACGTCCATCAGGTCGGAACCGGTCTGGAAGACTTTCGAATTGGCGGTGTAGCTGCGCTGCGCCGCGATCATGTCGGTCAGTTCCTCGGCGATATCGACGTTGGAATTCTCGAGCGCACCGGAGATGATGGAGCCGAGTTTGCCTTCGTTGGCAAAGCCGACGCGGACCGCGCCGGAATCGGTGCCCTGCGCGTAGACGTTGCCGGGAAGGGCCTTGAGCTGGTCCGGGCTCTGCACGTCGGCCAGCGGAATCTTGTAGAGCGGCTTGGTGGAGCCGTCCTTGTACTGCGCGTAGATGGTGCCTTCCTTGCTGATCTGAACCTTGTCGATGGTGCTCGGCGCGTTGCCGTTGACCTGGGCGTCGGAAACCGTGAAGCCGGTGCCGAGCTGGGTCAGCTTCGACAGATCGAGATTGAGGCTGCCGCCGTTCGGCACGGTGAATGAAACGCCGGTGGTCGCGCCGGTCATCTTGCCGGTGGTGGTGTCGAAGGTCAGGTTGGCCGAGCCCAGCGCGCCGCCAGTATAGGGGAAGGATGTTCCAGGCGTGGCCTTCGACTGGTCGAAGACCGACACTTCCCAGGTGCCGGGGCTGGTATTGGTGAAATAGACGTCGACCAGCACCTTGTTGCCGACATTGTCGTAGGCGACCATCGAGGACTTCGAGGTGTACTGTGCGCCTGCCGAGTTGGTGGAGGGCAGGTTACCGGCCGCGACCGGGGTCGCACCCGCCGGCAGATTGCCGCTGTAGCTGCCCAGGGTGCTTGGCGTCGCCGTCATCCCCTGGTCGGAAATGACGACAGGGACCAGCCCTTCGAAGCCGTTGACCGTCGCCGCCGGCACGCCGTTGGCGTAGCTGTAGGCCATCAACTGGAAGCCGGCCGCGTTGACCAGCCTGCCCTGCGCATCGGGAACGAAGGCGCCGGCGCGGGTCAGGAAAGGCGTGCCGCCGGGATCCTGGACGACAAAGAAACCATCGCCGCTGACGGCAAGGTCGGAGACCGAGGTCGTGTATTGAAGCACGCCCGGATCGCTGACCGCCTGCCGGATCGTCGTGGTGACGCCGCCGGAATTATAGGCGCCGCCCGTGGACGGCATGATCAGCGTCGAAAACTCGGCGGAGGAGCGCTTGTAGCCGGTGGTGTCGGAGTTGGCGATGTTGTCGGCCGTCGTCGACAGGCGGTTTGCCTGGGCGTTCATGCCGGAAACGCCGGTCCGCATCATTCCGTAGAGGCTCATCGAGATGTCTCCGCAATATCCATGCCACTGGCGGCGAGGCTACGCGTCCTGTCTTGCGCGAGGCTGGCGCGGTGCTGCTTCAAAACACGAGCCGGTAGCCGAGGAAGCGTTTGGAATCGATCGGGTCGGTGCCCAGCTTCTCACGCAGTTTCTTGCGCAGTTTGCTGATGTGGCTTTCGACCACGTTCTCCTCGACCTCCTCGTCGAAGATGCCGTAAATGGCATTGAAGACCTGGGTCTTGGTGACGCGGCGGCCACGGTTGCTCGCCAGATATTCCAGGATGCGGCGTTCGCGGCGCGGCAAGGGCAGCGGCTGGCCGTTGATCTCCGGATCGCGGCCGTCCATGAAGATGCGCATGGCGCCGATCTCGGTGTAGGCGACATCCTCATTCGCGCGACGGCGAATGGCGGTTATGCGGGCGAGAATCTCGCGGATGTGGACAGGCTTGCGGATAACGTCGTCGACGCCGCTCTCGAACAACCGCAGCGTGTTTTCCAGCGAATGCTGCTCGCTGAGCGCAATCACCGGGGCGCCGGTGCGGTCGCGGATCTGGCGTGGAGAAATGGCGCCGTCACGGCAGTCGCCGATCAGGAAGGCCCGCACCGAGCGTAGGTCGGAATCGGCGGCCGAGTTCACCCACTCGCCGAATTCATTGGGCGCGAAACCGGCGCAGGCAACGCCTTCGCGGTCAAAAAGTGAATTGTATCCCTCTGTTACGAGCTCTCGCTCGTCAACGATAACGATCATCGGCCCCGCCTCCGAATCAGCTCATCTGCCCCGTGAGGAAAGGCGTAACGGCTGGCGGGAATCCTGAACACCATCATTTCTTGTAGCTAGTTTCTTGGGAGTCTGGAATCGCACCGGTTGCATTAGCGTGCAGCCAGATATGTCTGGGGTGGCAAGTCTTGATCAAGTCAAAGCGCAGGCCCGAAGAAGTGAGTTCGGCCCATTAGAAGCAGAAAATGCGCTTATGGGTTGCAGAAGGCGCGGGCGTTGGCGGTCCATTTTCCAAAGCCGGTGGCAACCATGTTGGCGATCACCCGGCAGACATAGACCTTTTGCGCGGGGTCGTTGTCGGGACCGGCATGATAGCGGGCGACGGCCATCGACCAGGTCTCGTGGCGGGCATGGAGACTGGCCAGGAAGCGCGCCGCGTAGTCGACATTCTGGCGCGGATCGAGCATGTCCTCGACGCTGCGGAAATGCGAGGCATGGTAGTGGTGATTGATCTGCATGCAGCCGAGATCGATCAGCGTCTTGCCCTCGCGCTGCGCATTGGCGAAGGTGGCAAGCGCCTCCGCGCGGCTTCCCGGGAAGATCGCTTTTCCTTCTATATTCAACGCGTTAGGCTGAAGGCTGCCTTTCTTGCCGGTTTCGGTCAGACCGACGGCATAGAGGATGCCGGCGGGCACGCCATAACGGTCGGCGGCGCGCAGGATCTCGGGCTCGCAAGGGTTGGTGGCGGCGACGGCACCGTTCGCGAGACTAGATAAAAATATCGCCGCCAGCGCGCTCGCGAGAAGGCGAAGCGGCACGGCCGTAATCCTGCGCGTCATCATGACTACCCCTTGCGGATTGCTGACCTGGTTGCTGGCCGCCGGTCCCACTGCCGCCGCCGGAGTTTCCGGGCTGAAACGATGACTGGTCGCGGCCAGGTGTCGTGGTCAGGGAGGCGGTTGCATCCGTCCGGGTTGTCGCCGGGACAGCTACCGATGGTTGCATGATGGTGACCTTATCCACCTCGAATCCCAGGCCGCGCAGCGATTTCACGATCGCCTCGCTGTCGCTGGAAAGGCGGCGGTAGGCATCATGCGTTTCGGGCTTCAGTTCAATCGAAAGTTGTTCTCCCGAGAGGCGAAGATGGGCCGTCACCATGCCCAGCTCGGCCGGGTGAAGTTCGATCTTCAAGACATGTGTCGGAACGGCAACAGAGCCGGCCAGATGGCTGGTCGCCGACGCCATTGAAAGCGTTTGGCGCGGGCCGCCATCGGCCGCTATTGCATTGATTACGTTGAGGGCTGCCTGGCTCATCGGAGCCTGCGGCGGAGCAGGGAAGCTGCGCTCGGAAACCACGTCGATGCGCGCCGATGCCGGGAGCTGTTTTCCTGGATCTGACCGCAGCGATGACTGAACGTCGGCGATGGACCTCGGTTGCGGCGCCGCCTGTTTCGGCTCCGCGCCCGGCACCTCGGCCGGCGCCGCCTCGGGAAGCGGGCCAGCGGCGATCGCATTCTCACGCCCTGGCGCGCCAGCGGCGGTATCGCGGACGGACTGGCCGTCGAGCTTCGTCAGCGGCCCATCGACGAGCGATGCCCGCTCGGGCTTCGACATGGGTTCGAGATCGTCATGCCCGGCTGCGGATTTCGCCCGATAGGCCTTAGGCGCGACTTGCCCCCCGGGCGGCGGCTCCTGCCCGGTTTCGTCTGCATCGGCCGACGTGGCAGATGTCGAGAAGTGGCGCAGCTCATGAAACGCCATCAGCAGCGGCAGATGGTCGTCGAGCGGTGCGGCGCCAGTCGCCGGCGTTTCGGCGTCTGCGTCCTTGTCCGTCCCAACGTCCTTGCCGTCTTTCATCGATTTCGCGGCTGGGAAGCCGGCGGACGCGGCTCTCGTCTTGCCGACTGGCATCGGTTCGTCCTCGCCGGCTTGCGCCGCAAGGTCGGAGGCAAGCTTGCTCCAGCGCGGATCGCGCGAGATGGCCTCGGTCGCCGGCTGCTTTTCCGAGTGGGCCCGGCTTGCGCCGGCACGCACCATCTTGCCGAAACCAGCATCATCCGTATTTCCGGGCGTGGCCGACTGCTCCGCCGTCGTACGCGCGGCGGTAAATCCTGGCAGGGCCGGGCCGAGGTTGGGGGTCATTTCGGGGCGGCTCCAAGCATCTGGTCGATCAGGTCGAGCTGTCGACGGGTTCTCATCATGGCGGCGTCGGTCGGATCGGTTGTGCCGGGACCGGCAGAGGTGGCTGGCGCCGATGCAGGCAGGACCGTCGCTGAATCGGCTGCAGGCGCCGAAGCCGGCGCGGCGGCCTTTGTGCCGGATGGCGCAATGGCGGGCTGTTCGGAGACGGCACCTTCGACAGGCGGCAACCCGGCAGCGTCGTCGGCCTGTGCGGCGGCGGCCTCGGGTTCGGGCGGCGGGGCTACCCTGGTGGCTGGAAGGGAAGCCGGTGGCGCCACCACCTCACCGGCGATGGTCTGCGCGGCGTCGAGCAGGGCGCGATCACCGTCCGACAGTCTGCTGCGGTCGATCTTGCCAAGCTTGGCGCGAACATCCCCGATGGTGCCCGAGGTCACGGTGGACAGGCTGGAGTAGAGCAGGGCGCGCGGATCGCCCTGGTTGCTGTTGCCGTCGCGGCCCTGCACGGCCCGCGCCGAGGCGAAGGCCGACAATTCGCCAAGGCCGTCGATCGCGGCACGGCGGGCGATGCGCAGATAGATCACCTTCTCGCGCTCGGGATCCATCATCGAGGTGATGTCGGCCAGCTTGTCCTGGCCGATTGACATGTGCAGCGCGATGACGCCGGACACGAAAGAATCCGCGAACTGGCTGGCATAGGGCGAATAGAGATAGCGCTCGACATACTGGGTGGAGGCAAGCGCGAAACGCGCCGCATCGCCCTGCGCTGCGGCAATGCCGACCGAACGCCGCAAGGCGGCTTCCTCGACCAGCGTGCCGGGGCTGAGAAGTCTGGCCTCGTCGAGCAGTGTGAGCGCCACCGCCGGTTGATCTCCGGCAAGCAGCGACCCTTTGACCAGGGCAAGGAATGCGCCGAGATCGCCGGAGAGCATCATCGGATCGATCGGCGTCAGCGCTTCGATCGCCTCGCCGGGGCGGCCATTGAGATAGTCGATGACGCCCCTGGCGATGGCAAGGTTCGGCGGATCAGCGGCGGCGCGCGAGACGGCCGTCTCGACGGTCACCGGATTGCCGCCGCTCATGCCGTAGACCAGGAGCGCGCGAAAGTTCCTGGCGTCCTTGAAGTCCTCCGCATCCGCTTCGCGCAGGCGCGCATCGGTCATTTCGAGCAGCTTGGCCTGCATCGGCATCGCGGCGTGATCGCCGGCGGCGATGCGGTCCTGGATGAGTTGCAGCGAGCGCACGAGCTGGTAAGGCTGCAGCGTGTCCTGGGCGAAGCCGGCGGACGGATATCCGGCGGCCAGCAGCAACAGGCCCATCAAGCGGCTGATGACGGCCGCCCGCTTCATCCGCCGGTCGCCATCAGGATCTCGATGCGGCGATTGACCGCCGACATCGGATCGGCGCGATCCTTCGGCTGGCGGTCCGCGAAGCCGGCAACCTCGGTAATGCGGCGTTCGTCGACGCCGCCGCGCACGAGCATGTAGTAAGCGGAATGCGCCCGCGCCGTCGACAGCCGCCAATTGTCGTAACTGGCGCTGCGGAAGGGCCGCGCATCGGTGTGGCCATTGATACTGATCGTCCCCTTCTGGCTGTTGACGATGCGGCCGATCTTTTCCATCGCCAGCACCAGCTCGCGGCGCGGCAGCGCCGATCCGATTTCGAACATGCCGAAGTCGAGCTGATCGGTGATCGATATGACGACGCCTTTGTCGGTGGCTTCGACGGAGACGCCGTCATGCAGCTTGTCGCCAGGCTTGAAGGCATCGGCCAGCTGACGCTTGACCTCGGTGGCGGCTTTCAGCGCGGCGGCTGTCGGTGTCTTTTCCGCGGCCCCGGGCTTTGCAGCCTCTTGCCGTGCGACGGTCGCATCCATCGCCTTGCCGTCGGCCGCCATGGCGTCGCTGGCCATGGCGTCGCCGGCCTTGGCGTCGCTGGCCTTGGTGGCGCCGGCCTTGGCCATGGCGGCGTCCTCGCCATCCTGTGCCAGGGGCTCGAGCGGTGCGTCCTCGACCGGCGGTGCCGGCGGCACGGCCTTGACCTTGGCGACCTGTGTCTCGGCGGCCTTGTCGCCGGGCTTGAGCGGGTCGCCCTCGATCCTGGGGCGCTGGGCGCTTGCCTCGGCGACGGGCGCGGCGACCTGCTGCGACCAGAAATCCGGCTCGAAGGGATCACGGTAGGACGCGCCGCCGGAGGCGCCGGTCGCGGGACCCGCATTTTGCGCGCCGCCGTCGCCCTTCTGGCTGACATTCTGCATGACGCCGGTGTCGGTGGCGATCTCGGAGAGCACGGCGTAAGGGTCGGCGAAGAGGTGATCGTCGGACTGTTGCGGCTGCTGTGCCTGCTTGTCCTGCTTGCGGTTGGACGAGCCCACGGCGCCGATGCCATCCTGTCCGGTCTTGATGGTCGCGTCCTGCGGCTCGTCGGCCGTCAGCCCGACCGAGCGCGGCCCATTGCCGAGATCCTTAAGGCCCTTGCGGCTCGACTCACGGTCGACGAGCTTGACGGGATTGAAGTAGCTGGCCACGGCCGTCTTGGTCTGCTCGTTGGCGGCGTTGATCAGCCACATGACCAGGAAGAAGCACATCATCGCGGTCATGAAGTCGGCGAAGGCGATCTTCCAGACGCCGCCATGGTGGCCTTCGTCGTGGTCGTCATGACCCCGGCGCACGATGATGATCTCGTGCCTGCCATGATCGGCTTCGGCGACGCTCATGACAGCACCTCGGAGAGGGTTGCCGACCATTCGGCCATGCGTGTCTCGAACACGGCCTCGTCAACGGTGACCGTCAGGTCGAAGCCGGGCGCCTCGACGAAGTCGAGATTTGCAGCGCGGGCGCCAAGCGATGCCTTGAACGTTTCGAACAGCGACAGCGGCCCACGGACGACGATGCGCACCGCTTCGCCGTCGCCGACGGCTTCGCGAACCGCGCTGGCGAGCGCTTCAAGCGAGCGCCGCTGCAGATCGTCACTGACGACGCCGCCAATGATGCGGGCGACCGTTGCGGCGACAAGATCCGCCACGCGCGTCTCCATGGCGTCAATGCGCGACGTGACCGCCTTGCCGACATCGCCGCCGAAGCTTTCGAGAAAGATCCTTGCTTCCTCGGCATGCGCCTGGCGCTCGGTTTCCAGCGCTGCGTCATGGGCGGCCGAAAGCCGCTCCGCAAGCGTCGCCTCCGCCTGGGCGACCGCCTCGGCGATCAGCGTGCCGATATCGGCCTGCGGCTCGGCTGCTTCCGGCCTGTGCTCGGTCGCGGCCTGAGCCTTGCTGACGCGCGGCGCACGCGGACCGAAATCGGGGAGAAGATCGAAAAGGGCTGCGGAGGGCATGGTTTAGGCCGCGACTTCCTGGGCGGCCCATTTGCGCAGGATCTGCGCGGTGCGCTCCTCGTTGATGTCGACCATGCGGGCAAGCCGCTCCTGCGGTGCCGGTCTGATCTTCTGGCGAAGATCATCGAGCGGGGTGGCGCCGGGCCGCGCGCCCGGCAGGGCGCCGATGGCGACACCTGCGTCGGCGGAAGCGGCCGCCTCCGGAGTCGGCAGCGAACGCTGGACCTCGTCGAAATTGGGGCCAGCTATGGCAGGCGTCGCCCTTGCCGTCAGTGCCGCCGCCATCGGGCGCAGGCCGAAGAAGGCCACCAGGAATACGACAACGATGAAGGCGCCGGCGTTGATCAGCGTGCCGGCATGCTGGCCGATCGAATCGAGCATTCCAGCCTGCGGGATCGCCTCGCCGTCCAGCCCATCGATGAACTCGACCGCCGAGACGTCGACGACATCGCCGCGCTTGTCGTCGAAACCGGTGGCCGACGCCACCATTTTCTGGATATCGGCGACGCGCTTGGCGATCTGGTCCGGCGTCGCGTCCTTGCCCAGGATCGCCTTCAGCCGGTCCTGGTTGACAACGACGGCGATCGACATCTTGGTGACTGTGTAGCCGTTGGAGACGGTGGCGATCTTCTTGGAGTTGATCTCGTAGTTGGTGATCTCTTCCTTGCGGTCGTTCTGCGAGGAGGATTGCGGGCCTTCGGTCGCCGTCGCCTGGGTCTCGGGCAGGTTCTGCTCGACGCTGGCGGGGGTGGAGGCCTGCCTCTGGTTGTTGTTCTCATTGGCGCGCACCGACTGCACCGAACGCTCGACGCGGGAATTCGGATCGAAGATGGTCTCTTCCGTCTGGCGGGTGTCGGTGTTGATCTCGGCCTTGACGCTGGCGCGGAAGTTGTCGGGCCCGAGATAGGGGGTGAGTGCGCGGCGGATATTGTCGCCGATCTGTGCCTCGACAGTCTGCTCGACACCGAGCGTGCGGGCTGCACTGGTGTTGGAGGGATCATCCCCGGCGGCCAGCAGGTTGCCGTTGGAATCGAGCACCGTCACCTTGTCGGCCGACAGGCCAGGCACGGCGGCGGCGACGAGATGGCGGATCGACTGGGCGCTTTTCTCGGCATCGATGCCGGCATAGCGGATGACGACCGATGCGGAAGGCTGCTGCTCGTCGCGGCGGAAATTGGCGCGCTCGGACATGACGATGTGGACACGTGCCGCCTTGATGCCTGATATCGACTGGATGGTGCGGGCGATCTCGCCTTCCAGCGCACGCACGCGGGTGATCTGCTGCATGAAAGAGGTGAGGCCAAGCGAGCCGACATTGTCGAACAGTTCGTAGCCGGCATTGGCGCTGGTCGGCAGGCCCTTTTCGGCGAGCAGCATGCGCGCCTGCGCCGTGGTGCCGGCCGGCACCAGCACCGAGGTCCCGTCGGCGCCGACATCGAAGCCGATGCCGGCCTCGCCCAGCACCAGGCCGATCTGGTTCACGTCGGAGCGATCGAGCCCGACATAGAGCGTGTCGTAGGCGGGGCGGTTGAGGTAGACCGAGGCGATGCCGATGACGCCCATCACCAGAACAGCGATGCCCGCCAGCATAGCGAGGCGCCTCACACCAAAACCGCGGAGATTCGAGATGATGCTCTGGATCTGTTCCGGCACGATTTAGCGACTCCCAGCATGACTGTCCGCCGGAACACTAGCCTCCGAAGCTTGTGCGAAAATGAAATCGGGCCGCGCTTGCGGCGCGGCCCCTTGAATTGGAAATGGAAGTATCCGCCAGCTACGGCGGAACTAGCCGTTCTTGAAGAGCGACAGGATCGATTGCGAGGAACTGTTGGCGATCGACAGCGACTGGATGCCGAGCTGCTGCTGCACCTGCAGGGCCTGGAGGCGGGTCGATTCCTTGTTCATGTCGGCATCGACGAGCTGACCGACGCCGCGGTCGATGGAGTCCATCAGGCTCTGCGTGAAGGTCTTCTGCAGGTCGATCGAGCTCTTGGCCGAACCGAGGATCGTGGCGGAGTCGGTCAACTGGCTCATCACCTTGTCGATCTTGCCGATCATCTGGGTGATGATGTCGTCGGTAACGCCGGCCGCCGTAATGTCGAGATTATAGGCGGAGACGTTGTCGATCTTGGCGGGGGTGCCTGTCACCGCGGCCTGGCCGGCGGTGTTTGCGGCGATGTCCGTGGCTCCGCCCGCGATCGCGGTGGCGTAGGCTGTATCGTACTGGCTCTGGGCGGCCGCGGTGGAATAGACCGAGGTCTGGCGGTCGAGCGTGCCGTAGTTCTTGACGTCGGTGGCGAGACCGGAATCGAACAGCTTGGTGCTCTCGACATCGATGTCGATCGTTCCGAGCGAAATGGCGCCGGATGAGGAGCGATTGAAGGACGAGACGATCTTGGCGTCGGGCTGCACGCCATCATTGGGCGCGGCGACTTGCTTCGACGTCACTGAAAGGAAATTCGAACCCGAAAAGGTGGCGGCATCGGCAAAGGACTTCATCTGCGCCTGGAGCGCCGTGATTTCAGTCTGCGTCTTTACCTTGGCGGCGTCGGCCTGGCCGACGGTGGAAAGCAGCTTGGTCTTGATCTGGCCGATCGTCGTCAGGACATTGTTCATGCCGGTGTAGGCGGTGTCGACCTTCGAGGCGCCGAGGCCGAGCGCATCCTGGACAGTCGAGAGCGCCTGGTTGTCCGAGCGCATCGTCGTGGCGATCGACCAGTAGGCGGCGTTGTCGGAGGCCTCCGAGACCTTGTAACCGGTGGAGATTCGGGCCTGTGTCTGCTCGAGCGATTTGTTGGTGGCGTTGAGGCTTTGAAGTGCGGTCAACGCCGCGGCGTTTGTCATGATGCTCGCCAAGAAACTCGCTCCTTTTCCCACCCGGTCTCAAAAAACCGGCATTGCCCTCGCGAGCGTTCGCTCGCCCATGGATTGCCGTCGCGGCCACGGGCCGATTCGCCAATCCTTTGTAAGCTATTGGTTAACCATGACTAGCGCGTTATGGTTAACGGCCTGTTAAAGGCTCGCTTTTGAGGGTTAAGGACCGAGGGTTGCGCGGGGCTGGAGCAAACGCAAAACGGGCCGCGCTTTTGGCGCGGCCCGTTGTTTACTACGCTCTAAGGTTGAGCGAAGTGGATTAGCGGAACAGCGACAGGATCGACTGCGAGGAGCCGTTGGCGATCGACAGCGCCTGGACGCCGAGCTGCTGCTGAACCTGCAGGGCCTGGAGGCGGGTCGATTCCTTGTTCATGTCGGCATCGACGAGCTGACCAACGCCGCGGTCGATGGAGTCCATCAGGCTTGACGTGAAGGTCTTCTGCAGGTCGATGGAGCTCTTGGCGGCGCCGAGCTTGGTGGCGGCGGTCGTCATGTCCTTGAGCGCGGCGTCGACGACGGTCATCATCTGCGAGATCTGGCTATCGCTGGCGGCCGTGCCACCCGAAAAGATGGCCAGGCTGGCGACCGAATAGGTGTCGGTAGCCGCTGCGGCAGCGCCGAGCGTCGGGGCCGAAGCTGCTGCCGCAGCGCCGGTGGCGCCGAGGCGATCCGTGTCCAGAATGCCCTTGGCCGTCGGGGCCGCGCCGGCGTCATAGAGCTTGATGCTTTCCACGTTGACGTCGATCGTCGAGATCGAAACAGCACCGCTGGCGTCGCGGTTGAAGGCCGAAACGATCTTCACGTCGGCCGCCGTGCCCGAAGCGGTGGACAGCGAAAGCATGTTGGTGCCGGAGAAGGTGGCGCCATCGGCGTAGGCCTTCAACTGATCCTGAAGCGCCTTGATTTCGACCTGGGTCTTTTCCTTGGAGGCGTCGGTCTGGCCGTAGGACGCGGTCAGCTTCTGCTGGATCGAGTTGATGGTGGTGATCGCACTGTTCATGCCGGTGTAGGCGGTGTCAACCTTCGAGGCGCCGAGGCCGAGCGAGTCCGAAACGGTGGACATCGCCTGGTTGTCGGAGCGCATCGTGGTCGCGATCGACCAGTAGGCGGCGTTGTCGGAAGCCTGGGAGACGCGATAGCCCGTCGAGATGCGGGCCTGGGTGTCCTGAAGCGATTTGCTGGTGGCGTTGAGGCTCTGCAGCGCCGTCAATGCGGCGGTGTTCGTCATGATGCTGGACATGGCTACTCGTACCTTGATTTTACAGGTGTTTTTTTGACATACCGGCTTGTCCGGTATGACGGAGCGGCATCATGCCAATGATCGTCGAAAGAGATCACCCGCCATCTGCGAGCGACTATGGCGGCGAGTTCCTACCAAAGACCTAAATCCGACGGTTAATCGAAAATAATCTGGGAATTCGATGATGGTTCCCGCACCGCCCACCCTTGTCGGCAGACGGTGCCTTTTGCCGGGGCCGTGCGACGGAAACAGTCAGGTGAAGGAGCGCACCAGGCTGCCGACAAGCAGGTTCCAGCCGTCGATCAGGACGAAGAACAGGATCTTGAATGGCAGCGACACCACGGTGGGCGGCAGCATCATCATGCCCATCGCCATCGTGATGGTGGCGACGATCAGGTCGATGACCAGGAAAGGCAGCACGATCAGGAAGCCGATTTCGAAGCCGCGCCGGATCTCGGAGATCATGAAGGCCGGCACCAGGATGCGCAGGTCGACCGTGTCGCGCGAGACCGTCTGGCCGCGCTCGCGGGCGAGGTCGGCGAAAAGGTCGAAGTCCTTGTCGCGCACATTGTGCAGCATGAAAGTGCGGAACGGATCCGAGATCTTCTCGAAGGCCTCGGTCTGGCTGATCTGGTTGTCCATCAGCGGCTTGACGCCGGTGTTCCAGGCCTGATCGAAGGTCGGCGCCATGACATAGAAGGTCATGAACAGCGACAGCGAAATGAGGATGAGGTTAGCCGGCGTCGACTGCAGGCCGATGCCGGCGCGCAGGATCGAGAAAGCGATGACGAAGCGGGTGAAGCTCGTCACCATGATCAGCAGGCCCGGCGCCACCGACAGCACCGTCAGCAGGCCGAACATCTGGATGATGTAGCCGACGGTGGTGCCATCGGCCTTGCCAATGCCGCCGAGGTCCAGTTGCTGGGCCGCCGCGACGGATGTGGCAGCGCCGATCAGCGCCGCTGCAAGAAGGAATTTCCTCATTCGACCAGCAATGTCCTGATGAGTACCTGTTTGGCATGGCCCTGACTGCGGATCGAGGCGCGTTCCTCGAGATCGGCTTTCAGGTGCTGGTAACCGCTGGCGCCTTCGATCTGGTGCATCTTCAAGGTGCGCACGAAGGCCAGAAGGTCCTGCTGGATGTCCTCCGCCATCGCCGGCGGCTGCGGCGCGTCATAGACCACGAATGCCTCCATCCTGAACCAGGTGTCGGCAGGCGAGGCGATGTTGGTGGTGATCGGCGCCAGTGCCACGAGCGTCGGCCCCGTGCCCGGCTGTTGCGCGGCGGCGGGCTGGGCAGCCTTGCCCTCGTTCTCCGGCGCGACCGGAACCGACGCCGGTCCTCCGACGCCCTTGAGATAGCCGCCGGACAGCCAGCCCATGCCGATGGCGGCGGCCGTCACCACCAGCAGCATGGCGCCCTGGACGGCAAGGGAAGGTCCCTTGCGAGCCTGAAGCTGTTCGACATTGGCCACGCTGTTCTCCAACCCTAGAACGGAAGAACCTGGTCGAGAACCTGCTGGCCGTAGGCCGGCTGCTGGATCTCGGTGATGCGGCCGCGTCCGCCGTATGAAATGCGCGCCTCGGCGATGCGCTCGTAGGGAATCGTATTCTCGGCACCGATATCGGCCGGCCGCACGATGCCGGCGATGGTCAGCACCCTGAGTTCGGCGTTGACGCGTACCTCCTGCGAACCGGTGATCATCAGATTGCCGTTGGGCAGGACGTCGGTGACGATGGCCGCGACATTGAGCTCCAGCGTTTCCGATCGTTTGATCTCGCCGTCAGCCGTTGTATCCGTGGCCGAGTTGAGCGCGCCGGAACCCTTGCCGGCTGTGCTGAGCTTGTCCCATTGCGCGCTGATGTCGAAACCGAGCTTGCGGTTGGCGGTGCGGCTTCTGTCGTTCTGGTTCTTGAAGTTGGCGCGGTCGTTGATGCTGATCTTGACAGTCAGGATGTCGCCCTGCGACAGCGCCCGGGGATCGGTGAACAGCCGGCTCTGGCGATCGTTCCAAAGCGAGAATTTCTTGACCGGTGCGCGTGGCGACTCCGGGTATTTGTAGAGGGAGCCGGTGTTGCCGCCATCGATGCCGGAGCCGACCGGCGACAGCGCCGGTTCCTTGCCGACCTCCCTGAGGTTGGTTCCGCAGCCGGACAGCGCTGCGACCGCGCACAGGATGAGCATTCTGCGGATCATGACGGATCTACCCTTCGGGCTGCGCTGGCCATGATGCCGGTGAGCGTCGCCGCCGCCTTCTGGTCCATTTCGTTGAGAATGACACTGGCCTTGCGTGAATCGAGCTTCATCAGGATGGCCGCGGCCAGGTCTGCGTTGACGATCGCCAGGCGTTCGGCCGCGGCATCGGGCTTCATGCCGGCATAGATCTTGACGACGCCGTCCTCTGCCCGGGCCAGGAAGACCTCGCGCCGCTTGAGCCACGTCTCGTATTCGGCCTTCTTCTCGTCCAGCGCCTTCATGCGCTGGTCGATGCCGGCCTGGAGCTGCTTCAGTTCTTCCGCCTGCAAGGCATAGCGGCGGTCGCGGGCGGCGTCGGCGATGTTGGAGCAGAAGCGCTCGATCTCGCTTTGGTCAGGCGCCTTTTCCCGCGTCAATTGCCGCGGCGCCATCGCGGGCTGCGCTCCGGGCAGAACCTGGCGAACGGTGTCCTCGGCGTCCGCGCCGCCGGAAAAGGACATGGCCGCGACAGCTGCTGCCGCGAACAGAATGGTGCGGGAGCGGCGCCTTTCATGAGATGAGAGGGGAGGGATCATCGGCATCGCCTATTGGAGAACCAGATCGGCTTGCAGGGCGCCGGCCGACTTGATGCCTTGCAGGATGGCAATGATGCCGTCCGGCTTGACGCCGAGACGGTTGAGGCCGGAAACGAGGGTTTGCAGGTCAGGCCCGTCGAGCACGGCGACGCGGCCGTTGGGCCGGCTGGCGTCGATGGCGGTGAACGGCTCAACGGCGGTTTCACCCTTGGAGAAGGGTTCAGGCTGCACGACACGCGGCGCCTCGGTGATGCGCACCGTCAGTGTGCCGTGGCTGATGGCGACCCGCGAGATCTTGACGTCGTTGCCGATGACGATGGTGCCGGTGCGCTCGTCGATGACGACGCGGGCCGGCGTGTCGGACTCGACCACCAGATTCTCGATCTCGGCATAGAAGCGGGCCGCCGATATGCTCTTCGGCCTCCTGATCTGGACGGTGCGGGAGTCGCGCTCGGCCGCCACGCGCATGCCAAAGCGCTGGCTGGTGTAATCGTTGATCGCGTCGGCGATACGGATGGCGGTCGAAAAATCGGGATTGCGCAATTGCAGCGTCAGCGTCGGCTGATCGTCGAATTCGGCCTTCACCGACCGCTCGACAATCGCGCCGTTCGGGACCCGGCCGGCGGTTGGCACGCCCTGCGTCACTTGCTGGGCCTGACCCTGGGCGGTGAAACCGGAAACGATAACCGCGCCCTGGCCGACGGCATAGATCTCGCCGTCCGCCGCCTTCAGCGGCGTCATGATCAGCGTGCCGCCTGAAAGCGAGGTGGCGTCGCCCATCGAGGAGACGTCGATGTCGATGCGGGCGCCCGATTGCACATAGGGGGGCATATTGGCGGTGACGATGACGGCGGCGACGTTCTTGGCGCGCGCGCTGCCGCCCTCGGTGGCGATGCCGAGATTTTCGAGCATGGCGCGGATCGACTGCTCGGTGAACGGCGAATTGCGCAGGCTGTCGCCAGACCCGGCGAGCCCGATGACGAGGCCGTAGCCGACGAGCTGGTTGTCGCGCGAACTCTGCAACTGGGCGATGTCCTTGATGCGCGAGGCGACCTGGCCCGGCGGCAGCGAGCTTGGCCCGGACGACACGCGGAACATGCGGGTGGTGGTGGCCGGATCATATTCCGGATCGTCGTAAACGCCGCCATTCCTGGCGGCGAGTTCGCGCTTGGCCTTGGGCGTCAGGCCGTCGGCCAGCGCCGGCTGCAGGCCGAGCGTAGCCGCAAGCAGAAGGGTAAATGCGCGCATCATGAAGCGCTGACCTGGATGGTTCCGTCGGCCATCACAGTGCCGGAAAGGATCTTGCCGCTGTCGGTGTTGCGAACCTTGATGAGGTCGCCGGCCGAACCTGGCTGCAAGGTCACGGCGGTCGCCGATATCGTCAGTCCGCCGGCGATGAAGAAGACCTGCACGGCGGCGCCCTGTTCGACCAGCCAGGCCTCGCGGATGGCGGTCGAAGGAATGTAGCGGCCGGGCAGCAGCGTGCGCTTGGCGATCTTGCCCTGCAACTCCTCGGCGCGGGTTGCCACCGCATCGGGCTTGTGCTTGCCCGGGATGAGGGTCACCTGCTTCAGCGCGGTGATCTCGATGGTCTCGCCGGGATAGATGACCCGGTTGGGGATCAGCACGACCTCGCCGGCAGGCTGACTTCTGGCGATCCGCGTTGCCGCTTGGCCTGTCGACTGGCCTGTCGACTCCTGGGCGAAAGCCGGCAAACCACCGACCACCAACGCAAAGGCAAGCGCGGCGCGGCGGAGTGCGGAGCAGGAGATCGGCATGGCCATCGTCCGTTACCTGATGTTCTTGGAGACAACCGAGGCCATGTCGTCGGCGGCCTGGATGACCTTGGAGTTCATTTCATAGGCGCGCTGCGCCGAGATCAGTTCGGTGATTTCCTTGACCGGGTCGACGTTGGAAGCCTCGAGATAACCTTGCTGGACGGTGGCGAAGCCGGGGTCGCCGGGCACGCCGACATTGGCCGGGCCTGACGCCGTCGTTTCCTGGAACAGATTGTCGCCGAGCGGCGCCAGCCCCGCCTCGTTGGCGAAGTTGACGATCTGGAGCTGGCCGAGCGTCTGCAGGTTGGTCTGGCCGTCGATACGGGCGAAGACCTGGCCGGTCTTGTTGACGATGACTTCGACGGCGTTGACCGGCACGGTGATGGCCGGGATGACACTGGCGCCGTCCGCGGTCACCAGCTGACCGGTGGCGTTGGTGTTGAAGGCACCGGCGCGGGTATAGAGCGTGCCGCCATCTGCGCCCTCGATCTGAAACCAGCCGCGGCCGGTGAGCGCCATGTCGAAACTGTTGCCGGTGCTGGTCAGTTCGCCCTGTGTGTGGACGTTGCGCACCGCGGTCGTCTTGACGCCGAGGCCGATCGAAACGCCCTCCGGCACCAGCGAGGCGTTGGAGCGGTTGGGCACGCCTTGCGTGCGGTCGACCTGGTAGAGCAGGTCCGAGAATTCGGCTCGCGCCCGCTTGTAGCCGGTGGTGTTGATGTTGGCGATGTTGTTGGCGATGACTTCCAGATTTGTCTGCTGGGCATTCATGCCGGTGGCGGCAATGGCGAGTGCTTTCATGGCCTAACTCCTCAGATACCCATGCGACTGACTTCGAGATAGGCCGAAACGACCTTGTCGCGGATGGCGACGGCGGTCTGGAGCGCCTGCTGCGCGCTCATCACGGCATCGACGACCTGGCGGGTGTCGGCATCGCCCTTGAGCGCCTGCAGCGACACCTGTTCGGCATTCTGCAGCGTGTTGACGGTCTTCGACGCCGCCTGGCTCAGCGCCTCGGTGAAGGAGGTGCCAAGATTGCCCGGTGTCGCGGGCGCGACACCGCCTTGAAGCAGGTCGGTTGCCGTGTCGCCCAGCCCAGGCTTCAGGTTAAGCGCGCCGATGCCGTTCACGATCATTGGTTCCTCATCAGGTCGATGGTCATTGAGATGAGGTCGCGCGCCTGCTTCACGACTTGCAGGTTGGCCTCGTAGGAACGGTTGGCCTCGGTCATGTCGGCCATTTCGATCAGCACGTTGACATTGGGCAACTTGACGTAGCCCTTCGCGTCGGCGGCCTCGTTGCCGGGTTGGAATTCGACGGGAAAGTCACTCGGATCGCGGTCGATCGAGTTCACCGCGACCGTCGAGCTGCCGGAGGCCCGGTCGAGCTCCGAGACGAAGCTGATGGTCTTGCGGCGATAGGGGTCGGCGCCGGGCGTCGTGCCGGTCGACTGGGCATTGGCGAGGTTCTCGGAAACCACGCGCAGGCGCTCGGACTGGGCGCCGAGGCCGGATGCTGCGACTTTCAGGGCTGAGGTCAACGCGTCCATGTCAGCTCTTCACCGCCATCATCATCATCGAGTGGAAAGCCTTGACGATGGCCGTGTTGAGTTCGAAGGAGCGGCGCACTTCGCCGGCCTTGAGAAGCTGGTCTTCAAGCACGACGCTGTTCTTGGACGGCATGACCACGCCGTCGTCTTCCTGCGGCTTGATGGTGAAGCCGGCATTGGTCGCGGCGTTGCCGAGATGGCCGGCCTCGGTGGCCTGCAGCGACACCGCCGTGCGGTCGAGCACCTTTTCGAACGGCTCGACATCGTTTGCCATGTAGCCTGGCGTGTTGGCATTGGCGATGTTGCCGGCGATCGCCGACTGACGCACGGAAAGCCACTGCGCTTGCTTGGCGGCGAGATCGAAAAGGGAAACGGGCTCCATGGGAATCTCCGGGCATGTGCCCAAAGACTAGGCCGTCAGTCTTGCGCGGACCTTGCGGACGGCCGCCAGAAACGTGTGAAGCGGTTTTCGCACGACATCATGCCCCGTTTCTTGATCGGAGCCGGATGGGCAGAATCACGGCGGATTATCTGGAAAGCTCGATCATCTGGTTGGTGCTGGTGAGCATGACCCACTTGCCGTTGCGCTGCTCGATCGAGGACACCTTGCTGGAATCGGGCAGCGTCGAACCGCGCTGGACGATCCACAGGCCGGTGTCGTCCTCGATCATGGCGCGGCCGTTGGCTACATGGACCATGCGGAATTTCGCCACGTCGGCTGGAAAGGGCTGCTCACCGGGCGCCCGGGCCGGCGTGGCGTCGTCCTGCACCGTTCCGGTGGCAAGCAGGTCGATATCGGCGTTGGGAACGTCCTTGGCCGTCAGTGGTGCACTGCGTTGGGCGACCACGCCGCCGCCCTCACGCCCTGAATTGGTGCCGGTGCCGCCAAACTTGATCGCCTGGACGCCGAACTGTTCCTGGTTGAAGAAGATGTACCAGGGAAACAGCGCGCAGATCAGGCCAAGCGTGATGCCGAGCGCGGCGATGACGAAGTCGCTGCGCCGGTCCGCCTTCCTGCCCAGCTTGGGAAACTGCGGCTTGGGAGGCTGCGGCCATTCGGTGACCGGGAACAGGCCGTCGATGAGCGAGTCCCGGCTGGCCTGCGTCAGGTCGGCGGTCTCGGCCCGGGAGGTCCTGGGCGAGGGCGGCTTGGCAGCCCTGTCTTCTTCAGCCCTGGCTTGCTCGGCGGCGTTCGCCTCGGCGATCATCTCGCGCAGGAGGCGCTCGGCGTACTGACCTTCAGTCTCCTGGTTCGGCATTCTGCTTTCCCTTGAGATGGCGGGCGAGATCGGAGAACGGATCGGCCGACGGGCGGTCCCTGGGCGATTGCGCCAACGCCTCGTAGATCAGGGGTACCTGGCGCACGGCCATGTCGAGCTCGGCGTCAACGCCGCCCTGGTAGGCGCCGAGCAGGCGGATGTCGCGCGTGTCCTCGAAGCGGGAGATCATCGACTTCAGCCGTGCCACCAAAGCGCGCTGTTCGGCGCTCCAGGCCTTGCCCGCCAGTCGCGAAATGGACGACAGCGGGTTGACCGGCGGATAGCGGCCTTGCTCTGCGATCGCACGGTCGAGCACGACATGGCCATCGAGAATGCCGCGTACGGAATCGGCGACCGGATCGTTGTGATCGTCGCCGTCGACCAGCACGGAAATGATGGCGGTGATCGAGCCTTTACCTTCCGCCCCCGGTCCAGCGCGCTCGAGCAGCTTGGGCAGTTCGGTGAAAACCGAGGCGGGATAGCCGCGCGCGACCGGCGGCTCACCGGTTCCCGTCGCCACCTCGCGCAGCGCATGGGCGAAGCGGGTGATCGAATCCAGCACCAGAAGCACTCGGTGGCCCTGGTCGCGAAAGTGTTCCGCGACGCGCATGGCGGTGTCGGGCGCACGCCGGCGCATCATGGCACTCTCGTCGCTGGTGGCGACGACGGCCACGGTCTTGGCCATGCTGTCGCCGATCGTGTCCTCGAGGAATTCGCGCACCTCGCGGCCGCGTTCGCCGATCAGCGCCACGACGACGGTGTCGAACGCGTCGGCGCCGGCGAGCATGGCGAGCAGCGTCGACTTGCCGACGCCGGAACCCGCGAAGACGCCCATGCGCTGGCCGAAACACAGCGGCGTGAAGATGTCGATGACCTTGACGCCGGTCATGAAGGCGGTGCCGACGCGCTGCCGCGCCATGGCACCGGGCGTCGTGGCGCTGCCCGCAGTGTCGTCGCCCCTGATCAGCGGCGGACCGCCATCGATCGCCCGGGTGAGCGCATCGATGGCGCGGCCGCGCCATGAGCCGTGCGGCTGCACCGCGAGCGGCCCCCTGCGGAACACGGCATCGCCGATACCGGCATCGGCACTGCGTTCGAAGGGAGCAACGACAACCTCGTCGCGGCTGATCTTGACGATCTCGCCGCGGCGCGCGCCGGTCTGGCCGCGCTGTTCGACGATGTCGCCCAGCCTGGCGAAATCGGAAAGGCCGCGCACTTTGTAATGCGTGGGCGTGACTTCGGTGACGAGACCGCCACGCTTGACCAGTCCATCGGCGTTGCCGAAGCGCCGCCATATTCTCTCCAACGCGGCAAGCCGATCCTGCGGCGCCGGCTGGAACTGTCTTTCGGGTGCGCGGATCGATGGCTGGCCTGACGACATGCTACGACTTCGAGCCGAGTGTCTTGATCGCCTCGTCGGTGGAGGAATCCGTCTGCCGCATCAGCGCGGCGGTGTTCTCGAAGGCACGCTGGACCATGATCAGCCGGGTCATCTCCAGCACCGGATTGACGTTGGATTCCTCGACGAAACCCTGCGCGACGCCGACGTCGGAGCGGTCGGTGACCGGCTCGGGCGTGCGCGCCGGCACGATGCCTGAATTGCCGTAGCGTACGAAGTTCTCGCCGGGGTCGAAATTGTAGAGGCCGATCGAGCCGACAAGCTGATCGTTCTGGCGCAGCGACCCGTCGGCGCCGGCCTTGGGCGGACCGTTGCGGGGATCGAGCTGGATCGGCGCGCCGCCGGCGTCGAGCACCGGGTGGCCTTCGATCGACATCAGCTCGCCATTCTCGTTCATCGAGAAGCGGCCGTCGCGGGTCATGACGGTGCCGGCCGGCGTATCGATGGCGAACCAGGCATCGCCCTGGATCGCGAAATCGAACGGATTGCCGGTCTCGGTCAAGGAGCCATGGGCGCCTGAAAGATAGGTCTTGCCCGACGAGGCGAAGGACACCGATTTCTGGCCGGTGCCCGACACCACGTCCTCGAATTTCACACCGGTGGCGCGAAAGCCGACGGTCCCGGCATTGGCGACATTGTCGGCTATCGTGTCGAGCCGGCGCTCGAGCGCCATCTGCGAGGAAAGGGCGACGTAGAGACTGTCCCGCATGATCAGAACTTCAGTTTCTGCATGGCCATCATCAGGTCGGTGGAGATGCCAGCCGTGACCGGCTGTGCAAACAACACGCTGACCGACGTCACGGCCGGCGAGGTCGGGTTGTTGATCTCGTACATGCTGGTGAAGCGGGTCAGGAACTTGCCGAGTTTCTCGGGGTCGGAGAAATCCGAGATGCTGAGCTTCTGTTCGAAAAGCTGCGCCTGCTTGTCGATATCGGCGGCGGCGAAGGAATCGGGCAGCCCGAGCGCGGTGCGCACCACGCTCGCAAGTGCCGTGTCGGCCAGCACGTCGTACCAGCTGGTGATGGTGGGCGCCTTGCGCTGGAAATAGAGCGCCAGCCGCACGCCTTGATTGGTCTGGCCGGCATCCTCCTCCAGCGTCTGGCGCATGTATTTGTCGACGGTCGGCTGCTGCGCCGGATTGATGGTGGTGGCGTTTTCGCCGTACTGTTCGAAGTTGAAGGCCGAGGCCAATGCCGCGTAAGCCGGGTTCGTCTGCTTGTTGGCGACGCTGTTGGGGTCGCGCACGCCACCCTGCAGGACCTGCTTGATAAGGTCCTTGTCCTCCGTCGCCGAATCGAGGCCGAACGCGGCCAGCGCGTAGGTGTAGAGCCGGCTGTTCGACATCAAATCGTCGACCGACTTCACCTTGGTGATGTTGGCGAGATAGTAGGTCGTCTCGCCTTTCACATAGTCCGAATTCGGGTCGAGACCGGCGATTTGCGCCTGTATGGCGTAGTTCTTCGTCACCAGCTGCTGCGCCTTGTTGTAGATGGTCGCATCGGCGCCATTGGCGGCGAAGTTGAAGGCGCTGACGAACTCGGCGTAGCGCTTGTCGGTCAGCTTGTTGGCGAAACTGTCGGGGTCGGAAACGCCTTCCTTGAGCGCCTTGACCATGAAGGCCTTGGCGTAGTCCATGTCCTCCAGTCCGTAGGCCTTCATGGCATATTTGAACAGCCGGTCATTGTTGACGAAATCGTCGATCGATTTCACCTTGGTGATGTTGGCGAGATAATATTGCGTATCGCGGTCAACCGTCGGCTGTTGCTCGATGCGGGCGATGGATTTGCCGATGTCCTTGGTGATCAACTGGTAGCTGGTAAAGGTATTGAGCAACGTCATGCCTCCGGCCGAAGCTTAATATCGCGACAATAATCTCGCTTCCTTGCGCGAAACTGAATCGGTCCGGCCGTTCGGATTCAAGCCTCACACAAGGCACGGGGACTATCCCTTGCGCTGACGTGAAATGCGGAAGGACCTGCCGTGGGCATTCTGATTGGACTGGTGGTGACGCTCGGCTGCGTCCTTGGCGGCTTCATGGCCATGGGCGGACATCTGCACGTGCTGGTCCAGCCATGGGAAGCGGTGGTCATCTGCGGCGCTGCCTTGGGCACCTTCCTGGTCGCCAACCCGATGAAGACGGTCAAGGATACCGGCAAGGGCATCCTCGAAGCCTTCAAGCAGGCCGTGCCGAAGGAACAGGATTACCTGGAGACGCTCGGCGTGCTGCACAGCCTGATGCGCGAATTGCGCTCGAAATCGCGCAGCGAGGTCGAGGCGCATATCGACAATCCGGAAGAATCGGCGATCTTCCAGGCCTTTCCGACCGTGCTCAAGAACCATGACCTGATGAATTTCATCTGCGACTACTGCCGCATCATCATCATCGGCAATGCCCGCTCGCATGAGATCGAGGCGCTGATGGACGAGGAAATCCAGACCATCAAGTCCGACAAGATGAAGGCCTATCATGCGCTGGTCGCGGTCGGCGACGGCCTGCCGGCGCTCGGCATCGTCGCCGCAGTGCTCGGCGTGGTCAAGGCGATGGGTGCCCTTGATCAATCGCCGGAAATCCTCGGCGGCCTGATCGGTGCCGCCCTGGTCGGCACCTTCCTCGGCATCTTCCTGTCCTATGCCGTGGTGGGGCCTGTCGCCACCAAGATCAAGACGGTGCGCGAGAAGAAGAACCGCCTCTACATCATCGTCAAGCAGACGCTGCTCGCCTACATGAACGGCGCGCTGCCGCAGGTGGCGATCGAGTTCGGCCGCAAGACCATCTCGTCCTATGAGCGGCCGACCATCGACGCGGTCGAACAGAGCACGATGGCCACCGGCGCCGCCGAGAAGAAAGCCGCTTGAGCAATGCACGACAGATCGGTGCCGATACGGTCATGACCAGCCCAGGCAGCCCCGTGCAAGCGCGCTCGCTGATCATCGAGCGTCTGGTCGGCGATAGCGGCGAGGCCGATCAGGTGATCGATGCCGGCCGCGCCATGGCCGAACGCGCCGTACCGCTCTTGCAAAAGGGCCTCTCGGGCGAACTCGGCATTCCGGTGATCGTCGACCTCAGGGCCGTCGAGGTCAGTCGCGTCCCGGAGGCGCGCTCACGCGCCGGCGAAAACTTCGCCATGACCGTCGTCGGATCGCCTGCATCCTCGGACGCGATGACGCTCGTCATCGATGCTCCCGCGATCGCGATCATGGTGTCCATGCTGTTTGGCGGCGATCCGGATATGCCGGCATCGTCGATCGAGCGCGACCTGTCGCCGATCGAGGCCGATGTCTCGACCATGGTGTTCCAGGAGGTGGCGCAGGCGCTGAACGGTTCGGGGCGGCGTTCGCTCGACCTGCGGCTGCCCGCGCCGCGTGCCATGTCCGGTATCGAGGCCAGAAAGCATGTGCTGCGCGACGGCGCCGCGATCCGCATCGTCCTTGGCATTTCGACGCCAGTCGACAGCGGCTCCATCACGGTGACGATGCCGCAGCGCGTCGTGCTGGTCGGCCGCGACGGCACCGCCCCCGTCGCCGAGGACGATCACGGCGGCAGTTGGCGTGCACGCTTTTCGGAAGAGGTGATGCGCTCGACAGTGGCGCTGGAAGCCACCATGCCGCTGGCGCGGCTGACGCTTGGCGACCTCGCCGGTCTCGAAAAGGGGCAGGTCATCGACTTCGACGAGACAGCGCAGTCACGGGCCCGCCTCAGCGCGCGCGGCAAGACGCTGTTCGTATGCGAGTTCGGCAAACTGGGGCAGAATTACACCGTCCGAATCAGGCATCCCTTCGATGCCGGGCAGGATTTCATCGATGGGCTCATGCCGGCTGGCGCCGGCCGCGCCTGAGCTTTTGGAGACGACGCATGGGCAAGACCAAGGTAGAAGCAGAGCTCGACCAGCCGGACGAGCAGCTCGACCGCGCCATCGAGGAATTGCGCGGGGTTCTGCATGAAGAGGAGCAGCGCCCCGACGCGGCGTTCAGGGCCGCCGCTGGCGCCAATTCCAATGTCATCATGAACATCCCCGTCGATGTCCAGATCATCCTCGGCAGCACCGAGATGGCGGTTGCCGACCTGATGGCCCTGCAGAAGGGATCGACGGTGGCACTCAACCGCCGCATCGGCGAACCCGTCGACGTCGTCGTCAACGGCCGCAAGATCGCGCGCGGCGAGATCACGGTGCTTGAAAGCGACCCCTCGCGCTTCGGCATCAGGCTGACCGAAATCATCGCCGGCACGAAGGGCGCCTAGACATGGCTGGTGGGGCTTGGCGGTTGCGGCGGAGGCGAGAGGCAGCATGACGCCGCTGACGACGCTCACGCGCGCGCAGAAGGCGGCCGCCATATTGGTGGCGATGGGCAAGCCATCCGCCAGCCGCCTGCTGAAATTCTTCAAGCAGGAAGAGCTGAAGGCGCTGATCGAGGGCGCCCGGCTGCTCAGGACCATTCCGCAGAGCGATCTCGAGCGCATTGTCGCCGAGTTCGAGGCGGAGTTCACGGAAGGCGCGGGACTGCTCGATTCCGCCGACAGGATGGACACCATCCTCAACGAGTCGCTGTCGCCCGAAGAGATGAGCGCCATAATGGGCAACAAGAAACCGGAGGCGGCACCCGAAGGGCCGCCGCCGATCTGGCCCGATCTCGAAAAACTCGAAGCCTCGCGGCTGGGCACCTTCCTGGCCGGCGAACATCCGCAGACGGCGGCCATGGTGCTGTCGAAGCTGGCGCCGCAAGCGGCCGCAGGCGTGCTTTTGACGCTGACGAAGCCGATGCGCGGCGAAATCATCAAGCGCATGGTGACCATGGCCAATGTTCCGCCCGCCGCCACCAGGATCGTCGAGAACCGGCTGCGCGCCGGCGTGCTGTCGGACACCTCGACCAAGGACACTTCGGCAGGGCAGGCGCGCGTCGCCAGCGTGCTCAATGAGCTGGAAAAGCCGCAACTTGAGGAGGTCATGCAGGATCTGGAGGCCGCCGGCACGCCCGATCTCGACGGTGTGCGGGCACGGCTTTTCGCTTTCGACGACCTGCCGCTGCTGACCCAGAAAGCGCGTGTGCTTTTGTTCGACGGATTGTCGACCGAGCTTGTCACGCTGGCGCTGCGCGGAACCTCGGCGGCGCTCGCCGAAGCGGTGCTGTCGGCGATCGGCGCGCGGTCGCGGCGCATGATCGAAGCCGAGCTCGGACAGGGTTCGGACGGCGTCCCTGCCGCCGACATCCTGGCGGCGCGCAAGACCATCGTGACGACCACCATCCGGCTGTCGCGCGAGGGCGCTTTCGAACTTCCCTCGACCCAGAACGCCGCGTAAGGCATGTCCGACGCCACCGACAAGGACTCGAAAACCGAAGAGGCGACGGAAAAGAAGATCCGCGACACGATCGAACAGGGCAAGCTGCCCCATTCGCGGGAAACCGCGCTCCTCGCCTCTTACGTCGCGATACTGGTGTTCACCGTCTTCTATGCCAAGGACGCGGTCATCAATCTCGGCATGTTTCTGTCGATGTTCCTTGAGAAGCCCGAGGCCTGGCCGATGGACACCGAGACCGACATCATCGCGCTCTACAAGATCGTCTTGCTGGAAGTGGGCCGCGCCCTCGTCAGCCTGCTGGTGCTTTTGACCGTCGCCGGCATCGGCGCCTCGGTGCTCCAGAACATGCCGCAATTCGTCGGCGAGCGGATCAGGCCGCAGATGTCGCGCATCTCGATCGTCAAGGGCTGGAACCGGATGTTCGGCGCCCAGGGCTGGGTCGAGTTCCTGAAATCCCTCGCCAAGGTGGGCTTCGCCATCGCGGTGCTCGTCTTCACGCTGTCGGAGGATCACCGCAAACTGCTCGACGGGATGATCACCAATCCCATCGCCTTCGGTCTCGTCATCCGCGGCATCGCGGTCGACATCCTGGTTGCGATCGTCTTCGTCATGGGTCTGATCGCGGCGATCGACCTCGTCTGGTCGCGCTTCCATTGGAAACAGGACCTGCGCATGAGCAAGCAGGAGGTCAAGGACGAATTCAAACAGTCCGAGGGCGATCCGATCGTAAAGTCGCGGCTGCGCTCGCTGGCGCGCGACCGGGCGCGCAAGCGGATGATGACGGCGGTGCCGCGCGCGACGCTGATCATCGCCAATCCGACACACTATTCGATCGCGCTGAAATATGTGCGCGACGAGGATTCGGCGCCGCTTGTGGTGGCCAATGGGCAGGATCTGGTGGCTCTGAAAATCCGCGAGATCGCAAGGGAAAACAACATCCCGATCTTCGAGGACGTAGCGCTCGCCCGCTCCATGTACAAGCAAGTTTCGGTCGATAATGTGATCCCGTCGCAATTCTACCAGGCCGTCGCCGAACTGGTGCGGATCGTCTACTCGAAAAAGGCTGAGCGCAGACAGATTTCATGAACCGCCAACCGCACGCAAAATCCCGCGAGATCATCGTCGCCAACGCTATCGAGCAAGTCGTGGCCGAGTTGCGCCTGATCGATGTCGCCGACTATATCGCCTTCATCCGGCTGGAGCACTTCGCCTGCCTGTCGGATCTGGTCGATTCAGCAGCGGAGTTGTTCTTCAATCCGCGCACGCTCAGGCTAGGCCATGGCGGCGAGGCGCATGTCGACTGGAGCGGCAGCCCGCGCATCGTGCTCGATCTGGAACTCAGGCCACCGGGGGTAACCGTCTATTTCCAGCTGACGCTGAGCGAGACCGGCAACTCGGTCGCGGTCAACTACGTGTCGTTCGAAAAACCTGGCGAGGACCCCGAGCACAATACGGCGCTGCTGGAGGCTGTGATCGAACAGGCCCGTATCCGCAGGGTCGAGCCGCTGGCCTTCTGAACCGGCTCTATCAGACAGCAAACGCTATTCGATCAGGCCAAGCCGCAGTGCCTTGGCGACGGCCTGATTGCGGTTGACGGCGTTGAGCTTCTGGGTTGACTGGGCCAGATACTGGTTGGCGGTGTGCACCGACAGTTTCAGGAGCCGCGCGATCTCCTCGCTGGTATTGCCGTTGGCGGTCAGCTTCAGGCATTCGAGTTCGCGCTTGGAGATGGCGCGCATCCTGCCGGCGTCGCCCGGGCGAATGCGGGCGACGCCTGCGAACAGCGAGAAGCAGCGGGCGTGGATATCGTAGAGCGTATCCTGCGTCATCGCGATCTCCGATCCCAGGAAGACGACGAGGCCGCATTGGCCGCGATCGGCGTGGACGGGGAACGCGATGCCGCTGGTGCCGGGCGTCAGCGGCGCCATTTGTCCGGTCCAGGCGAGATTGCCGAACATGTCGACCATCGCCGCGACACCGTCATCCGACCACCAGCGCGGTTCGGTCGAAAGGCGGGTGTGGCGCACGATCTCCTCGCCATTGGCCCCTGAAATGAACTTCGTAGCCACCGCGATGCCAGGATAGTCTGAATCAAAACAGGGGACCAGCCGCGCCCGTTCCGGCGACGGGCTGACGAAGAACAGGCCGAAGCCCGAGGCGTTGATGTCGACTGATATCCAGCGGCAGCGGCGCACGGCATCGGGAATGGTGACGGCGTGATGCGTTTCGGAGCCGAGCGTGAAGGCGCCGAACGGGCTGTGCTGCTCGTTGAAAAGGGCTTCAGCGGCATCCTTGATGTCGGCGTGTTTCAAATGATGCCACTCCTGATCGCGGTGGCGATGGCCATCGCACGGTTGCTGGCCGCGAATTTCTGGATGGCGTGGGTGATGTAGCTGTTGACCGTATTGGAGGAGACGCCAAGGATGACGGCCACCTCGTCGGTGGTCTTGCCTTCCGAGACCCAGAAGAGGCATTCGCGCTCGCGGTCCGACAGGGGATCCTGCATCGCCGCCGCGGCGATCAGTTGCGGAATATGCGAGAGCGCAAAGCAGCATTTCAGCTGCGCCTTCATCAGCGCCGGCTCGTCGATCTGGCCGACCGTCGCCGCCGAGAACAAGACGAACAGGCGCTGGCGGCCGACATTCAGCCGCAGCGAATAGATCTCGGCATGGCCGAGCACGTCGAGAAGGCGGGCCTCTTCGCCGGAGACCAGTCCGTCGGCATCCGGCGCTTTGGCCGCCACCAGCGGCTTCGGACGGAAACCGGGCGCGACGGTGAGGGCACCCTGGGCGAGGCTGGCGATCAGCCGCTTGCCGATCAGCTCGATGGCATCGAAGATCCAGTTCGAAGAGACGATGCGCGCATCGTTGCGGTCCTGGTCGTGGACGATGGCGACCAGCATGTAGCTGTCGGCGCCGATCTCGGCGGTCAGCTCCATGAAGAAACTGGTGAGATCACCGCGCGACGTCAGGCGCGAGCCCAATGTGTCGGATTGAAGAGGCGCGGCGGGACTGCTCATCTGCTGCTTTTGGCCGGAATCGATTCTGATGTCCGGATGCTGGAGAGCCAGCCGCCGAACCCCTAAAACGCGTTACTTTTACGAGGCACACGAGGCGCGGGGCCGCGCCCAACCAGACGGAATCCATTCAGGGAACGCGAAGCCGTCCGCGTCTGGCGCCGGAAAATTCCGGAACTTGAGACTTTGGGTGGTCGCCGCGCCCCCCGAGGACCGGCTGATTCGGGTCTAATCTACCCGCAGATGAATCCGACATCAAACGCGATTTGACAAAATCGAATCCGGCGGACTCTGCCTGCGACTCAGGGGGGATTTTCCCGGCTCTCAATGTGCGAAAATCGCCGGAACCGTGCAGGCCGGCCATATCGGCGGCGGCTCCGTTGCGATAAATTCGCGACTGTCGAAGGGGAGGGCACCTTCGACAGTCGCGCGCGCAATCGGCAGGACGGATATGGTTATCCGTGGCGGTTCCGTTCGGCTCCTGGCGAGGTTTGTTTCGGGGGAAACGATGAGCGATTCATTTCGGGAAGTTGCATCCGTCTCGTGGTTCGGGCGGATCAAGCGCGCGGTCGGCGGGGTCATCATCGGCCTGCTGCTGATCGTGCTGATGGTGGTCGGGTTGTTCTGGAACGAGGGCCGCGCGGTGCAGACGGCGCGCTCGCTGGCCGAAGGCGCCGGCGCCGTCGTCTCGGTGAACGCCGACAGCGTCGATGCCGGTAATGACGGCAAGCTTGTGCATGTCAGTGGCCCGGTGACCGCGGACGGCGGTCTGGCGGACCCGGATTTCGGCATTGCCGCGCAGGGGCTGCGCCTGTCGCGCACCGTCCAGATGTATCAGTGGAAGGAACAGTCCAAATCCGAGACCACCAAGAAGCTTGGCGGTGGCGAGGAGACGCAAACCACCTACAGTTATTCGCGGGTGTGGGACGGCAGCCAGATCGATTCGTCCGATTTCAAGAAGCCGGACGGCCATCAGAATCCGCCGATGGCGATCCACAGCCGCGCCTTCCAGATTCCACAGGGCAAGCTCGTCGCCTTCGATCTGGACAAGCCGGTGCTCGATCGTATCGAAGGTGACAAGGACTATTCGCTGTCGGCCAATCAGGCGGCGGCGATCAAGGCCGCCTATACCGGGACGAAGCCGCTCAGCATCGTCGATGGCAAGATCTATCTCGGCAGCGACAACACATCGCCAGCGCTGGGCGACTACCGCATCGGCTATCAATTGGCGCCGCTTGGCGTGGTCAGCATCGTGGCGCGTCAGGCCGGCAGCCGGTTCGAGCCATACCAGACGCAGGCGGGCGATGCGTTGCTGATGGTCGACACCGGCACGGTGCCGGCCGACAAGATGTTCGCCGAAGCGGTCAGCGTCAACACGCTGATCACCTGGCTGCTGCGTGGTGCCGGTCTGCTGCTGCTGACCATCGGCTTTGCCCTGTTCTTCGGCCCGATCGGCGTGATCCTCGACGTCATTCCGTTCCTCGGCAGCATGGCGCGGATGGGAACCGGTATCATCGCCTTCTTCCTGGCGATCCTGGTCGGCTCGACGACGATCGCGATCGCCTGGTTCTGGTTCCGGCCGCTTCTGGCGGCGGGCATCCTGGCCGCCGGCGTCATCGCGGCGGCGGCGGTCTATTATCTCGGACGGTCGCGCAAGGCGGCCGCGCAGATGGCGACGCCGAGCGCCGGCATCGCAATGTAGCTCGCGAGCAAGGGCGGACCTGCCGCCCTTGCTCCGTCGTGCCTGACATTGTCGGCCCGGATCAGCCGGCAGCCTTACCGGTCCTCGAAGCCGGTCAGCACGCCGACGGCGTTGATGCCGATCTCCTCGACGGCGTAGCCACCTTCCTGGACGAACAGCGTCGGCAGTCCGAGCCTGGCGATGCGCCGGCCGATCTTGGGATAGTCGGCGGATGTCAGCTTGAACTGGCTGATCGGGTCCTTCTCGAACGTGTCGACGCCGAGCGAGACGACGACGACATCCGGCGCATAGGTGGCAAGCCTGGCGCAGGCGTCCTCCAGCGATGCGTTCCATGCGTCCCAGCCGGTGCCGAAGGGCATGGGATAGTTGATGTTGAAGCCTTCGCCCGCGCCCGCGCCGCGTTCATCGGCATGGCCGAGGAAGAACGGATATTCGACCATCGGATCGCCATGCAGGTTGAGAACCTGCACGTCGGCCCGGTCATAGAAGATCTCCTGGGTGCCGTTGCCATGGTGGTAGTCGACGTCGAGGATGGAGACGCGCTTGGCGCCCTGGTCAAGGAACCATTGCGCGGCGACGGCGGCGTTGTTGATGTAGCAGTAGCCGCCCATGAAGCCGGCGCCGGCATGGTGACCGGGCGGGCGGCAAAGCGCGAAAGCCGACCTCTCGCCGTCCTTGACCAGACCGGCAGCGGTCAGCGCCACGTCGTAGGAGGATTTGATCGCGGCCCAGGTCCCCGCGACGAAGGTGGCGCCGCCGTCGAAGGAATAGTAGCCGAGCAGGGCGTCGATGCGCTTTGGCGGCACGTCGCCACGCAGGCCGCGCGTCGGCCAGGTGAAGGGCATTGCCGTGCCCGTGTGGCCCTCAGCCGTCCATTGCGGCCAGACCGTCGGCAGGAAATCGATGTAGTCGGCCCTGTGGACGCGCTTGGCGGCGGCAAGATCGTGCTCGACCGGCGCGATGATCGGCCCGAGCCTCTCGCTTTCGACCCGCGCCTTGATGAACTCGGCGCGCGAGGGCTTTTCAAAGCCCGGCACGATGGCCGAGGTGACCAGCTCCATCTGGCCGGAATGGCCGGCATGAAGCGGCGAATAGACAGTCTTCATAAAATTCCTCTCGAAGTGCGAAATCAGTCAAGGTTGAGATAGGGGTTCACCAAAGCGAGCCACATGGTTTCCACATCGTCCTCGATGAGGTCGAATGTCCGGCGATCCTTTTTCAGCCCGACGAGCCGGCAGACGTGCCCGACCTCCATCATCACCACGCCGAGCCGGCTGGCGATCTTGCCTTCGAGAGCCGGGTTCACATGCTGCAGCCATGCGGCGTAGAGGGCGATGATCTGGTCGTCATATTCGTTCTGGATCGGCCTGAGGTCGGCATTGCCCGAGATCGCCTCGATCACTGGCATCAGGGTGGCGTTGTCGAGATAGAGCCTGGACGTGTCGGCGAAGAGCTTGCGCACTTCGCGCCGAAACTCTTCGCGGTTGGTGGGCGGGGGGACCTTGATGCGTTTCGCGATCATCTCGGGAAATGACGACAGCCATCGCCGCGCGAGGTCCAGAAGAATGGCTTCCTTGTTGGGAAAGTATTGGTATACCGAACCGACCGACAAGCCCGCGCGCTGCGCGATGGCGAGCGTCGTCGGCGTCTTGGTTCCTTGCTCCCGCGTCAGGATCAGCGCCGCGTCGAGTATCCTGTCGACCACCTTGCTAGACCGTTGTTGGCGCGGCTGCTTGCGTGGTTCGAGCGCTATCCTGGTTTTGCGGTCGAGACTGCGCTTCACTGCTTGATATCCCCGTTCCCCGCCCGGTCTCAACACAAGCGGAGGATGCTGTCCACAATACATTCCAAATTCCGCATGTTGACAAACGCGAATAATTAGTCGCATTCTTTTATCCACGCTGTCTTCAGGGATAACAAGGGGAATTTCGAGGACAGCGCGCTGGCATCATTCTTTGTCCCATGGCACTGCTCCAACGGAGCGGCAGGTGGTTGGACGCGGAGTTGCCGGTCTCAGTCAGTCGTCAAAAGCGCGGAGTCGCGATGTCTGTCACGGATGCGGGTCACAATGCGGATCTGATCGTCATCAATGGTCATGTGCTGACCATGGACGATGACAATCCCGCCGCCGAGGCTGTTGCCGTCAAGGACGGTGCCATAATCGCCATCGGTAGCCGCGCCTCCGTCGAAGAGTTCAAGGGACCGGGCACCAGGGTTGTCGACGCCAAGGGCGGTTCGGTGCTCCCGGGTTTCATCGAAGCCCATATGCATCTTTTCTCAGGTGCGGCCGAGCTTGCCCATTTGCAGCTTTCGGGCGTCCACGGCTTCGAGGCGCTGCAAAAGGCGATCCGCGACTACGCATCGACACATCCCGACGCGAAAATGCTGGTCGGGCAGGGCGTCGACTATACCGTGCTCGGCGACGAGCGGGTGACGCGCCATCATCTCGACACCATCCTGCCGGACCGGCCCTTCGTCATGGCCGCACCCGACCACCATACGATGTGGGCCAACACCAAGGCGCTGGACATGGCCGGCATTCTGCATGGACGCGTGCTTGGCCCGGGCAACGAGATCGTCATGGGCGAGGACGGCCTGGCCAATGGCGAACTGCGCGAGGGCGAAGCCTTCGGCCCGGTGCTCGACCTTGCCGGCGAAAGCCGCGTGCGGCTGGGGCTGGCGACCGGCGGCGAGCCGGACCCGATGCCATCGGCGGAAGAGCGCGCCTTCGACCGTGACATCATGCGGCGAGGACTTGCCTGGTGCGCGCGCCACGGCATCACCTCGATCCAGAACATGGACGGCAATCTCTACCAGCTCGAACTGCTGGCCGAGATCGAGGCCGAGGAAGGCTTGCCCTGCCGCGTGCAGATACCGTTCCACTACAAGAATTTCATGACGCTCGACATGCTCGACAAGGCATCCGAGATGGCCGAACGCTTCGACAGCGAGTGGCTGTCGTCGGGCATGGTCAAAGTGTTCTACGACGGGGTGCTGGATTCCTGGACGGCTGTCATGATCGAGCCTTATGCCGACCGTCCCGACTGGATCGGCGAGCCGCTGTTCACGCCGCAACAGTTTATTGACCTCGCCGCCGCCATCGACAAGCGCGGGCTGCAGATCGCGGTACATTCGATCGGCGATGGCGCGGTGCGTGCCGTGCTCGACGGCTACGAGGCGGCGCAAAAGGCCAATGGCAAGCGCGATAGCCGGCATCGCATCGAACACATCGAGGTCACCACCACATCGGACGTGCCACGCTTCGCCGAACTCGGCGTCATCGCTTCCATGCAGCCGCCGCATCCGCCCGGCGCCATGGATTTCCCGCTGGAGCCGACCGTGTCGCGTATCGGCCCGGCTCGCTGGCCGCTGAGCTATGCCTGGCGTACCTTGAAGAACGCCGGCGCGCATGTCGTCTTCGCCTCGGACTGGCCGGTGTCGCCGGTCGACCCGATCCTGGGCATTCAGGCGGCAGTGCTGCGCAAACCATGGGCAGAAAGCGACCCGGACCAGAGCTTCTCGCTGCACGAAGCGCTCGCCGCCTACACGGTAGAAGGCGCCTATGCCGAATTCGCCGAGCATCGCAAGGGCATGCTCAAGCCCGGCTACATGGCGGATCTGGTCGTCCTGTCGGCCGATATCGAGAAGGCCGCGCCGGCAGACCTGCACAAGGTGCGGCCGGCAACGACGATCTGCGGCGGGAAGGTTACCTATCAAGCCTGACATTGGCATGGGGCCTGCCAAGCCAGAAATGACTGACTGAACTGTGATTCAATGCCGGGCTTGCCAACCTACCGGCCATGTGTTCACATCCAACAGGGGAAAGCTCCGCCAGCAAGAGCGGGGTCAACAGTGAGGCGTAATCGTGCCGGACAAACCGGATCGGAATGCGATTGAAGTAGTAAACGTCAGCAAAATTTTCGGATCGGGTGAGGGGCAGGTCGCTGCCCTCGACAAGGTCTCGGTATCCATCCGCGAGAACGAGTTCTTCACGCTGCTGGGACCGTCTGGCTGCGGCAAGACGACCTTGCTGCGGCTGATCGCCGGCTTCGACTTTCCAACCGCCGGCGAGATCCTGCTCTACGGGCAGGACATCGCGCCGCTGCCGCCCTTCAAGCGGCCGGTCAACACCGTCTTCCAGTCCTATGCGCTGTTCCCGCACATGACGGTGGCCGACAATATCGGCTTCGGCCTGGAGATGCTGGGCAAGCCCAGGGCCGAGATCAAGGCGCGCGTCGCCGAGATGCTCAAGCTGGTCAAGATGGAGGCCCTGGCGGGCCGCCGCACAGGCCAGATTTCCGGCGGCCAGCAGCAGCGCGTGGCGCTGGCCCGGGCGCTTGCGCCGCAGCCGAAAGTGCTGTTGCTCGACGAACCGCTCTCGGCACTCGACTACAAGCTGCGCAAGGAGATGCAGATCGAGTTGAAGCGGCTGCAGCATGAGACCGGCATCACCTTCATCTTCGTCACCCATGACCAGGAAGAAGCGCTGACGATGTCGGACCGCATCGCTGTGATGTCGTCGGGCAAGATCCTGCAGGTCGGCTCGCCCTGGGACATTTACGACAAGCCGGCGGAACGTTTCGTCGCCGACTTCATCGGTGAAACCAACTTCCTCACCGCCGCCATATCGGGCATCGGCAATGGCAAGGCACGCGCGACGCTCAAATCGGGCACGACGATCGAAGCAACCGTTGCCGAAGGCTTCCAGCCCAAGGACAATGCCACCGTGGTGGTACGGCCCGAGCACGCCAAGCTGACGAAGGACAAGGGTGAGTTGTCGGGCATGGTCGAAAACATCGTCTATTTCGGCACCGATACGCATATTCATGTCCAGCTCGACAGCGGCGAGGCCTTCACCGTGCGCCAGCAGAATACGCGCAGCGCCGGCTGCGGTTTCGAGCGCGGCGACAAGGTCGGCATCATGATCGGCAACGACGCCGCGCAAGTGCTGAGGGACTGATGGCCACCGCGGAAGAAGTCGCCAAGGCGGCGGAACGGCGCGATGTCCGTGACCGCTGGCTCTTGTCAGCGCCAGCACTGCTGGTCATTTTCCTGGCCGCGACCGGCCCGTTGCTGATCGTTCTCGTCTATTCCTTCCTGACGCCCGGCGCCTATGGCGACGTGAAATGGCAGTTCTCGTCCGACGCCTGGACGTCGGTGCTCCTGGAACGCGACATTTTCGACGATACGCTTTCGCTCGCGGCGGCGCATGTCACCATCTTCCTGCGCTCCATCAAGCTTGCCGTCGTGACAACGATCGCCACCTTGGCGCTTGGGTTCCCGACCGCCTATTTCATGGCGACACGCAGCGAAAAGACCCGAGACCTCTGGCTGTTCCTGATCACCATTCCGTTCTGGACCAACCTTCTGATCCGCACCTTCGCCGTGCTGCAGATCATCCGCAACGAAGGCATCATCAACACGATCCTTTTGAAGCTTGGCATCATCTCGGCGCCGATCCAGATACTCTACACCGACACGGCGATCCTGATCGGCATGGCCTATGTCTACCTGCCGCTGATGGTGCTGCCGATCTATGCCAGCATGGAGAAGCTCGATTTCCGGCTGGTCGAAGCCGGTTACGACCTTTATGCGACGCGTTTCCGGGTGCTTTGGCGCATTATCTTCCCGCTGGTCAAACCGGGGGTCATCGCCGGCTCCATCCTTGTCTTCATTCCCGCACTTGGCGCCTACGTGACGCCGAGCGTGCTTGGCGGCGGCAAGAACATGATGCTGTCCAACCTGATCGAATTGCAGTTCGGGCAGGGCCGCAACTGGCCGCTCGGCTCGGCGCTGTCGATCACGGTGATGATCATCGTCATGGTGGCGCTGCTTGCCTATGTGCGCAATGCCGGCAAGTCGGGGGTGCGTCATGGCTAACAACTTCTCCATCAAGCACCAGCCTGGCTTCACCGCGATCGCGGCGACCTGCTTCGCGGTCCTCTATCTGCCGATCATCGTGCTGGTGATCTATGCCTTCAACGCGGCAAGCTCGACGTCGGAATGGGGCGGCTTTTCGCTGAGATGGTTCCAGTCGGCATACCAGAACACGCAGGTCATCGACGCAACGCTGCGTTCCTTCCAGATCGGTTCCATCGCGGCGGTGCTGTCGACCATCTTCGCCACCATGGCGGCGCTCGCCACCACGCGCACGGCGTCCTATCCCGGCCTCACCTTCAAATATGCGGCCATCAACCAGCCGCTGATGGTCCCCGAGATTGTCACCGGCGTGGCGCTGCTGATCTTCTTCTCCCGCATCAAGATCTTCACCGGCTATTCCGGCCTCGGTTACCTGATCGCCGCGCATACGGCGTTCTGCATTCCCTTCGCCTACCTGCCGATCCGGGCGCGGCTGGAGAATATGGACCTGACGCTGGAGCGTGCCGCCGCCGATCTCTACGCGACGGCGTGGAAGACCTTCCGCCGCATCACGCTGCCGCTGTTGTGGCCCGGTATCCTGGCCGGCCTGATGCTGGCCTTCGTCATCTCGCTCGACGACGTCGTCATCACCGAGTTCGTCAAATCGGGCGGCCAGGACACGCTGCCCACCTACATGCTCGGCCAGATCCGCCGCGGCATCACACCCGAGATCAACGCGATATCGACCGCCTTCCTGCTGCTTTCGGTCGCGATCGTCACGTTGTTTTTCTTCGTCAGCAGGAAACGAGACTGAAACCGACAATGGGAGTTAAAACCATGAACTGGAAGACAACAGCAACCGCCATGGGGTTGGCGTTGCTCGCTTCGACGGGCCTCGCCCGCGCCGACGGCGTGCTCAACATCTACAATTGGGGCAACTACACCAGCCCTGACGTGATCAAGAAGTTCGAGCAGAAGTACAACATCAAGGTCACGATCACCGACTACGATTCCAACGACACCGCGCTCGCCAAGGTTCGCCAGGGCGGCACCGGCTTCGACATCGCCGTGCCCTCGCAGACCTATGTTCCGATCTGGATCAAGGAAGGGCTTGTGCTCGAAACCGACCCGGGCAAGATGGAGAACTTCAAGAATGTGGCGCCGGAATGGGCCAATCCAGATTTCGATCCCGGCCGCAAATATTCGGTGCCGTGGGCGCTGGGCACGGTGGGCGTCGTCGTCAACACCGATGCCTACAAGGGACCGGCCGACAGCTGGGGCATCATCTTCAACACGCCCGACGAGCTGAAGGGCAAGGTCAACGTCGTTCCCGAGATGAATGACGTCATCTTCGCCGCGATCAAATATGTCGGTGGCCAGCAGTGCACCGACGACAAGGCGGTGCTGAAGAAGGTGCGTGACACGCTCGTCGCGGCCAAGCCGAACTGGATCGCCATGGAATACAACACCATCGAGAAGATGGGCGCCGGCGACTTCAAGGCCACCAGCGACTGGAACGGCTCTGCGCTGCGCCAGCGACTGGCCAATCCGGCCATCCACTACAATTATCCGAAGGAAGGCTACGGCCTGTGGAGCGACAACGTCGTCGTTCTCAAGGAAGCCAAGAATGTCGACAACGCCAAGCTGTTCCAGAACTTCATCATGGATCCGGAAAACGCAGCCGGCCTCTCGGCCTTCCACCGCTACGCCAATGCCATCACCGGCTCGGACAAATACATGCCGGCCGACATGAAGGATGCGCCGGAAGTCGTCATTCCGGCCGCCGCGAAGCCACAGGGCGAATTCCAGAAGATGTGTGCGCCTGAAATCCAGGACATCTACACCAAGATCTGGACCGAACTGCAGAAGTAAGCGCTGCATGACGGACCCGGCGGCACACGCCGCCGGGTCTTTTCTTTCCGGGAATGGCCTTTCATGAATTCCTACCGCAACAGAGATCCGCGGCCGCCGGTCATGCAGGGCTCGCCGCCCGCCATGGTGCCGCCAAAGCTCGACTGGGACCGGCCGCCATGGAACCGCTGGGCGTTCCAGCACATCAGGGAAATCCTGCCGACCGCCGAAGTGTGGCGCGGCAATGGCCACCGCCATCGTCTCGAACGCGCCGAGGTCGATCTCGACGGGCTGTCGGTCGAGGACAGCGAAGGCAGGCCTTCAACGCTCGCGGCGTTGCTTGACGAGACCTATACGGATGGCTTGCTGGTACTCAAGGACGGCAAGGTCGCCTATGAGCGCTATTTCAACGGCATGGATGAGCGAACGCTGCATCTGTCGCAGTCGATGGCCAAATCGATCACCGGCGCGGTGTTCGGCATATTGGCTGGGCGCGGGCTGATCGATCCCACCCGGCCGGTCACCGATTACCTGCCGGAACTCGCCGCCACGGGCTGGGCCGGCGCCAGCGTCCAGCATGTGCTCGACATGACGACGGGCGTGCGCTTTTGCGAGGAATATACCGACCGCTATTCCGACATCGGCCAGGTCGATGTCGCCACGGGCTGGAAGCCAGTGCCGCCGGGCAGCGATCCGGACTTCCGCTGGCCCTCGCATTTGTTCGAGCTGATCCTCGGCTTGAAAGACACGGTCCGTCCGCACGGAGCAAAATTCGAGTACCGCTCGATAGAGACCGACGTGCTCGCCTTCATCATGGAGCGGGTGACCGGCAAGCGGCTGGCGCAACTGGTTTCCGAAGAGCTCTGGCAGAAGCTCGGTGCCGACGAAAGCGCCTGCTTCACCGTCGACAGCGCCGGCGATGCACTGGCCGACGGCGGCTTCAACGCGACGCTTCGCGACTATGGCCGTTTCGGCCAGATGATCCTCGATAATGGCGGCGGCATCGTGCCGGCGGCGTGGACCGAGGCGACACGCAACGGCAGGCACGGCCCGGATTTCTCCGCCAGCATGCCCGAGGGCAGTTACCGCAACCAGTTCTGGATCGAGAATCCCGGCTCGCGCGCGCTGATGTGCCGGGGCGTGTTCGGGCAGATGATCCACATCGACTGGAGCACAGGGATGGTCGTGGTGAAGCTTTCGACGTGGCCGGATTTCAGTAATCTCGCCTATTCCATAGCAACGCTGAAGGCCGTGCACGCCATCGCCGCCGCCCTGCGCTGAGCCCCTTAAGAAACGACCTGGAAGGAAAAACGCCATGACCGGCAAGACCGCGTTCGAGACCCGCTACGGCTTCCGCCGCAACGAGGTGCTGCTCGCCAACTGGCGCGAAAGTCCGTTCAACCGATGGTCGTTCCAGAACCTCGGCGAATTGGTTCCGACCGCGCGCGTCACGGCAACGCCTGGTGCCGCCGAGGAGCCCGTGCGAGACCTCGGCGGCCTGCTCGGCGAGGAAGTTTCGGTTGCCGGCGCGCCGGAGACCGTGGCTGAATTCCTCCTGCGTTCCAGCACCGACGCGCTGACGGTCATGAAAGGCGGCAAGATCATCGGCGACTGGTTCGCGCCGCATATGGATTTCGGCGCCCGCCACATCATCTTCTCGATCAGCAAATCGGTGACGGCGATCATTGCCGGCATACTGGAAGGCGAGGGCGTGTTCGATCCGGAGGCGCCGGTGACGCAATACATCCCGGAGGTGGTGGGCACGGCCTATGGCGAGGCCAGCGTGCGGCATGTGCTCGACATGAGCGTCAGCCTCGATTTCGAGGAGGCCTATCTCGATCCGGAAAGCGCCTTCGCACGCTATCGCCGCGCCACGCTGTGGAACCCGGGCGGCGGCACGGAAAGCCTGCGCGAATTCATCCTGACCCTGCAGCGGCTTGCCGAGCCGCATGGCCAGACCTTCCGCTACCGTTCGCCCAATTCCGACCTGCTCGGCCTGTTGCTCGAACGCGCTTCCGGCCAGCGCTTCGCCGACCTGATGCGCGACAGACTGTGGTTGCCGCTGGGGGCCGTCAGCGAGGCTTCGATCGGCGTCGACATGGAAGGCACGGCGCGCACCGCCGGCGGCATTTCGGTGACGCCGCGCGACCTCGCGCGCATCGGCGAGATGATGCGGCAGGGCGGCATGGCCAATGGCCGGCAGGTCGTGCCGGAGGCGTGGGTGCGCGATACGGTTGCGACCGGAGGCAGTTCGGAGGCCTGGCAGCGCGGCGCGATGCTTCCGCTGTTTCCACAGGGCCGTTATCGGAACAAATGGTACCAGTCGGGCAAGCCGAGCAGCGCCTATTGCGGCATCGGCATCCATGGCCAGTGGCTCTATGTCGACCCGAAGGCGGAAGTGGTCATTGCCAAGATGTCGTCGCAGCCGGAACCGGTCGATGACTCGCTTGATCTCGAAATCGTCGCTTTCTTCGAGGCGCTGACGCGACTGGTCTGAGCCGTCAGGCGCGGTCAGCTGCCGCATGGTTTCTTGTGGACCGCCTGTGACGGTTGAAAACGTCGCGGTTGGCGGAGTGAACGTCTGCGCCTATGGTCGCCGCTCTTTTCGACGACAGCAGGAACGACATGGCATCCGACATCAAGCGCATCGCAGCCATCATCGCGGCCGAGATCAAGGCGCGGCCCGAACAGGCGGCCGCGGCGATCGAACTGCTCGACGAGGGCGCGACGGTGCCGTTCGTGGCGCGCTACCGCAAGGAGGCGACGGGCGGGCTGGACGACACGCAACTGCGCGACCTTGCCGAGCGGCTCGCCTACCTGCGCGAGCTGGACGCCCGCCGCGACACCATCCTCGGCTCGATCCGCGAACAGGGCAAGCTGACGGAGGAGCTTGAGACCAAGATCGCCGCCGCCACCACCAAGGCGGAGCTCGAGGACATGTACCTGCCCTACAAGCCCAAGCGCCGCACCAAGGCCGAGATCGCCCGCGAGCGCGGATTGGGACCGCTGGCCGCGGCGATCCTGGCGGACCGCTCGCTGGTGCCCGCCGAGGCGGCGCTGGCCTACATCTCCGAGGACGTGGCCGACGCCAAGGCGGCGCTCGAAGGCGCCCGCGATATCCTCTCGGAGCAGTTCGCCGAGAATGCCGATCTGGTCGGCAAGCTGCGCGGCTACATGAAGGAACGCGCCTTCCTGCGGGCCAGGGTGGTCGACGGCAAGCAGGAGGCCGGCGCCAAGTTCTCCGACTATTTCGACCATGTCGAGCGCTGGGCGACGGTGCCCAGCCACCGCGCGCTGGCCATGCTGCGCGGCCGCAACGAAGAGGTGCTGTCGCTCGACATCGAGGTCGATGCCGACGACGCCTCGCCTGTAAAGCCGGTCGAACGGATGATCGCCAATGCCTACGCGATCGGCGGCAGCCTGCCGGGCGACCGCTGGCTGATGGAGGTGGCCGGTTGGACATGGCGCATAAAACTGTTGCTGCACCTGACGCTCGATTTGATGCGTGACCTGCGCGAGCGGGCCGAGGAAGAGGCGATCCATGTCTTTGCCCGCAATCTCAAGGATTTGCTGCTGGCAGCTCCCGCCGGCTCGCGGCCGACGATGGGGCTCGATCCCGGCATCCGCACCGGCGTCAAGGTCGCCGTGGTGGACGGCACCGGCAAGCTGGTAGCGACGACGACGGTGTATCCGTTCCCGCCGAGGAACGATGTGCGTGGCACGCAGACGGAACTCGCGGCGTTGGTCCGCCAGCACAAGGTGGAGCTGATTTCGATCGGCAACGGCACCGGCAGCCGCGAGACGGAAAAGCTGGTGGCGGACATGCTGTCCGACATGCCCGCCGGTTCAGGCCCCAAGCCGCTCAAGGTGATCGTCAGCGAGGCAGGTGCCTCGGTCTATTCGGCCTCGGCGACGGCGGCGGCCGAATTCCCCGGCCTTGACGTATCGTTGCGCGGTGCGGTGTCGACCGCGCGGCGGCTGCAGGATCCGCTGGCCGAACTGGTCAAGATCGAACCGAAGTCGATCGGCGTCGGCCAGTACCAGCACGATGTCGACCAGTACCGGCTTGGCCGCTCGCTGGAAGCGGTGGTCGAGGACGCGGTCAATGCCGTCGGCGTCGATCTCAACACTGCCTCGGCGCCGCTCCTGGCGCGCGTTTCAGGTCTTGGCGCGTCACTCGCCGATGCTATCGTCGCGCACCGCGACGCGACGGGACCGTTCGCCAGCCGCAAGGATCTGCTCAAGGTGCCCCGCCTGGGACCGCGCGCCTTCGAGCAGTCCGCCGGCTTCCTGCGCATTCCAAATGGCACCGAGCCGCTCGATGCCTCGGCGGTGCATCCCGAGGCGTATGGCGTGGCGAAAAAGATCGTCGCAGCCTGCGGGCGCGATGTGCGCGCGCTGATGGGCGACAGCGCCGCACTCAAGGCGCTCGATCCGCGCGTGTTCGTCGATGAGCGCTTCGGCTTGCCGACGGTCCGCGACATCCTGGCGGAGCTGGAAAAGCCCGGCCGCGACCCGCGCCCCGGCTTCAAGACGGCGACCTTCGCCGACGGCATCGACGACATCAAGGATTTGAAGCCCGGCATGCTGCTGGAGGGGACCGTCACCAATGTCGCGGCCTTCGGGGCCTTCGTCGATATCGGCGTGCACCAGGACGGGCTGGTGCATGTCTCGCAGCTGGCCGACCGGTTCATCAAGGACGCGCATGAGGTGGTCAAGGCCGGCGACGTGGTCAAGGTGCGCGTCGTCGACGTCGACATCAAGCGCAAGCGCATCGGGCTCTCCATGCGCAAGGACGGCGGCGAGGGCGGCGGATCGAAAGGCGGGCCGCGCGACAATGGCGGCGGCAGGCCGGCGCCACGCTCGCCAGCACCCCAGCGCCAGCCGGAGCGGCCGGCCCAGCAAGGCGCATTCGGCGCGGCGCTGGCGGACGCGCTGAGGCGCAAGTAGCTACCACGCCAGGACAGCCGGCTCCTTCTCGAGCTGGCCCAGCAGCCAGTCTCGAAAACTGGCAGCCGGTGGATAGCCGCGCTTGTCATGGGGAACGACGAGGTAATAGGCGCTGCGGCTTTGCATCGGTTGGCCGGGCGCCGTCACAAGCTGGCCGCGCTGCAATTCGCCGGCGATGAGCAGTAGGGGCAACAGCGCCACGCCGAGCCCCGCCATGCAGGCCTGGGCGGCGGTGCCGAACTGCTCGAACTGCATGCCTGGTCCGGTCGGCGCGCTCAGGCCCTGGTGCTCGAACCATTCGGTCCAGGCGCCGGGGCGCGTCGCCATGTGCAGCAGCGGCAGGCGGCCGATATCGGCCGGCGTGGAGACGGCGCGGCCGGCGAGGAATTCGGGCGATACCACCGGCGCCACCGTCTCGCGCACCAGGAGCGTGGAGTCGGCCTCCGGCCAGTCAGGCAGGCCGTAATGGATGGCGGCATCCAGCCTCTCCCGGGCGAAGTCGAAGCGGCCGATGCGGGTGACGAAGTTGATGGTGATGTCGGGATTGTTCTCGACGAAACCAGGGATCATCGGCATCAGCCAGCGCGTGCCGAAGGTCGGCAATATGGCAAGGTTCAGGATGCCGCTATGCCGATTGCTCATCAATCCAAGCGCGGCATCCCGCAATTGGCCAAGTGCGGCACGCACCGCCTCGGCGTAGATTTCTCCCGCCGTCGAGAGCCGGACATTGCGGCTGTCTCGCTCGAACAATCGGCGTCCGAACTGATCTTCCAAGAGCCTGATCTGCCGGCTGACAGCGCCCTGGGTCAGGTCCAACTCCTGAGCGGCGGCGGTGAAACTGCCAAGCCGCGCCACCGCCTCGAAGGCGGCAAGGGCGCTGATGTTGGGCAAAAGGCGGCGCTGGACACTCATGATCCATTCCTAATGCTCATTGATCGGATAAGCAATTTCGTTTGATTTTTTCAGGCCGCGGGCCGATAAGCCGGGCTTCAGCCGTTTTGAGGATCAAGAGCCATGGCCGCCGACAAGAATGCATTCGTCTGGGAAGACCCGTTCCTGATCGAGGACCAGCTTTCGGAAGACGAGCGCATGGTGCGCGACGGCGCGGCGGCCTTCGCCGCCGACAAGCTGGCGCCGCGCATCGAGGACGCCTACCTCAACGAGACCTTCGACACGGCGATCTTCCGCGAGATGGGCGAGGCCGGCCTTCTTGGCATCACCATTCCGGAGGAATTCGGCGGGCTCGGGGCCAACTATGTCACCTACGGACTGGTCGCGCGCGAAGTCGAGCGTGTCGATTCCGGCTATCGCTCGATGATGTCGGTGCAGTCGTCGCTGGTGATGTATCCGATCCATGCCTATGGCTCCGACGCACAGCGCAGGAAGTACCTGCCCAAGCTCGCCAGCGGCGAGTGGATCGGCTGTTTCGGCCTGACCGAGCCGGATGCCGGCTCCGATCCTGGCGGCATGAAGACCCGCGCCGAGAAGACCGCCAGCGGCTACAGGATTTCCGGCTCCAAGATGTGGATTTCCAACGCGCCGGTCGCCGACGTGTTCGTCGTCTGGGCGAAGTTGAAGGGCGAGAACGGCAAGGACGAGATCCGTGGCTTCGTGCTGGAAAAGGGCATCAAGGGGCTTTCGGCGCCGAAGATCGGCGGCAAGCTGTCGCTGCGCGCTTCGATCACCGGCGAGGTGGTGATGGAGGGCGTCGAGGTCGGCGAAGACGCGCTGCTGCCCAATGTCTCCGGGCTGAAGGGCCCGTTCGGCTGCCTCAACCGGGCCCGCTTCGGCATTTCCTGGGGCTCGATGGGTGCGGCAGAGGATTGCTGGCATCGCGCCCGCCAATATGGCCTCGACCGCAAGCAGTTCGGCAAGCCGCTGGCCGGCACGCAGCTCTTCCAGAAGAAGCTCGCCGACATGCAGACCGAGATCGCGCTCGGGCTGCAGGCATCGTTGCGCGTCGGGCGCCTGCTCGACGAAGGCAAGATGGCGCCGGAGATGATCTCGATCGTCAAGCGCAACAATTGCGGCAAGGCGCTCGACATTGCCCGTCAGGCCCGCGACATGCATGGCGGCAACGGCATCCAGATCGGCTATCACGTGATGCGCCACGCGCAGAACCTGGAAACGGTCAACACCTATGAAGGCACGCATGACGTGCACGCGCTGATCCTCGGGCGGGCGCAGACGGGATTGCAGGCGTTCTTCTGATACGGGCAGCGCCATAAAGGCAATTCGCACCTGAATGGATTGCTGATCGCGTCACTACAAAGTCTGCGGGATTGAGAACCGCCTTCCCCCGCTCCGTCTCGGCTTTGCCGAGCCACCTCTCCCCCCTCCGGAGGGAAAGGAAGGGAGCCAGTTGGGATGGGTTCGTGCCCTTCCTCTACCCCGTCGACCGGGGAGAGGTGGCTCGGCGCAGCCGAGACGGAGTGGGGGTCGACCTGCTTGGGAGACGAAACAAGGCATTCGATTGGGTGCACCGCAACATCCGCTTGGAGATCGGCTACCATCTGTGTCAGGGTCTAGCGTTCGTTTGAAACGCTGAATTCCGGGGTCCTATGGCAATTCTGGCAGCCGTCTACCATCTGACCCACTACAAATACGACCGGCCGGTGGTTCTCGGCCCTCAAATCATCAGGCTGCAGCCGGCGCCGCATTCCCGCACCAAGGTGCTCAGCCATTCGCTCAAGGTCGAGCCGGCGAACCATTTCGTCAATCTGCAGCAGGATCCCTACGGCAACTTCCTCGCCCGCTTCGTCTTCCCCGAGCCGGTGAGCGAGCTGAAGATCGAGGTCGATCTCGTCGCCGACATGACGGTCTACAATCCGTTCGATTTCTTTGTCGAGCCTTCGGCCGAGGCATTTCCGTTCGAGTATCCGGAAGAGATCAGGGACGACCTCGCCATCTACCGGACACCGGAGCCGGCGGGGCCGCTGCTCTCGGCCTTCCTGAAAACCGTCGATCGCGCTGCGCCCAATACGGTCAATTTCCTCGTCGACCTCAACGCCCGCCTGCAGCGCGAGATCGCCTATATCGTGCGCATGGAGACCGGCGTGTTCTCGCCGCAGGAAACGCTCGCCGCCGGCAGGGGCTCGTGCCGGGATTCCAGTTGGCTGCTGGTGCAGATACTCAGGAATTTGGGCATCGCCGCGCGCTTCGTCTCCGGTTATCTGATTCAGCTGAAGCCAGATCTTGTCGCACTCGACGGTCCGGCCGGGACCGCTGTCGACTTCACCGATCTGCACGCCTGGTGCGAGGTCTATCTTCCGGGCGCCGGCTGGATCGGCTTCGACCCGACCTCCGGCCTGCTGACCGGCGAAAGCCATGTGCCGCTGGCGGCAACACCGCATTTCCGCAACGCCGCCCCGATTTCGGGCATGGCGAGCTTCGCCAATGTCGAGTTCGGCTTCGACATGCGGGTCGACCGCATCGCCGAACATCCTCGCATCACCAAGCCGTTCTCGGACGAAAGCTGGCAGGCGCTCGACGCGCTAGGCAACCAGGTCGATGCGGCACTCGAGGCCGGGGATGTGCGGCTGACCATAGGCGGCGAGCCGACCTTCGTGTCGATCGACGATTTCGAGGCGGCCGAGTGGAACACCGCCGCCGTTGGACCAACCAAGCGTGAAAAGGCCGATGCGCTGATCCGGCGGCTGCGCGAACGTTTCGCGCCGGGTGGCTTCCTCCACTACGGCCAAGGCAAGTGGTATCCCGGCGAGAGCCTGCCGCGCTGGACCTTTTCGCTCTACTGGCGTGCCGATGGCCAACCGGTGTGGAGCGATCCGTCGCTGATCGCGCGCGAGAAGAGCGACGCCAAGGTCGGCCCGCGGCAGGCGGAAAGCCTGCTCACGGCAATCGCCGATGAACTCGGCATCGACAGGTCGATGGTCAGCGAGGCCTACGAGGATCCGGCCGAATGGCTGCTCAAGGAAGGCAAGCTGCCCGACAATGTCGATCCGTCCAACTCAAGGCTGGAAGATCCGGAGGAACGCAGCCGCATGGCGCGCGTGTTCGAGCGCGGGCTGACCAAGCCGTCGGGCTACGTGCTGCCGGTGCAGCGCTGGAACAGCCAGGCATCGGAACCGCGCTGGCGTTCGGAGAGATGGACAACGCGGCGCGGCCGCCTGTTCCTGGTGCCGGGCGATTCACCGGTCGGCTATCGCTTGCCGTTGGGCACACTGCCCTATGTGCCGCCAGCAGAGTTTCCCTACATCGTGCCCGTCGATCCGTCACTGCCGCGCGGGCCGCTGCCAGCGCGCGAGGCGATCCTGCCCGGTGAGGCTCCAGCCGAACGCGAAGGCGCCGACGAAATGGCGCGCCGCCAGCAGGCGGCGTCCTTCACCGCTGTAAGTGGCCAGCAGGACCGGGTTGAGCAGGAGATCACCGAGATCGGCGGCGCGGTGCGCACAGCGCTCTCGGTCGAGCCGCGCGACGGGCGCCTGTGCGTGTTCATGCCACCCGTCGAGGCGCTGGAAGACTATCTCGAACTGGTGGCGGCCGCCGAGAACGCGGCGAACGCGATCGGCTTACCCGTGCATATCGAGGGGTATGGCCCGCCGCATGATCCGCGCCTCAACGTCATTCGGGTTGCGCCCGACCCGGGAGTCATAGAGGTCAACATCCATCCGGCTTCCAACTGGCAGGATTGCGTAGCGACGACAACGGCGATCTACGAGGAAGCGCGGCAGACGCGGCTTGGCGCCGACAAGTTCATGATCGATGGCCGCCACACCGGCACTGGCGGTGGCAACCATGTCGTTGTCGGCGGCGCAACACCGAACGACAGCCCGTTCCTGCGCCGGCCAGACCTGTTGAAGAGCCTGATTCTGCAATGGCAGCGGCATCCTTCGCTGTCCTATCTGTTCTCGGGCCTGTTCATCGGGCCGACCAGCCAGGCGCCGCGCTTCGACGAAGCGCGCCATGACTCTCTGTACGAGCTCGAGATCGCGATGGCGCAGGTGCCGCATCCGGACCAGGGTGCCGCACCCTTGCCGTGGCTGGTCGACCGGTTGTTCCGCAATCTTTTGACCGATGTCACGGGGAATACGCACCGCTCGGAAATTTGCATCGACAAGCTGTTCTCGCCGGATGGACCGACCGGCCGGCTGGGGCTGGTGGAGTTCCGCGGCTTCGAGATGCCGCCCAATGCGCGCATGTCGCTGGCGCAGCAATTGCTGGTGCGCGCCATCATCGCCCGGGCCTGGAAGAACCCGCTCGACGGCCGTTTCGTGCGCTGGGGCACATCGCTGCATGACCGCTTCATGCTGCCGCACTATGTCTGGGCCGATTTCCTCGAGGTGCTCGACGACCTCAAGCTCGGTGGTTTCGAGTTCCGGTCTGAATGGTTCGACGCCCAGCTCGAATTCCGCTTCCCGTTCTGCGGCGAGGTCCGGCATGCGGGCATCAAGCTGGAACTGCGCCAGGCGCTGGAGCCTTGGCATGTCATGGGCGAACAGGGCGCGATCGGCGGCACCGTGCGCTTCGTCGATTCCTCGGTGGAAAGGCTGCAGGTCAAGACCGAAGGGCTGAACCCCGAGCGTCATGCGATCGTCTGCAACGGCCGCCTCGTGCCGATGAAGGTCACTGACAACAGGGAGGTCGCGGTGGCCGGTGTACGCTTCAAGGCCTGGCAGCCGGCTTCCGGCCTGCATCCGGCGCTGCCGGTCAACACGCCGCTGGTGTTCGACATTTACGACCGCTGGTCTGGCAGGGCGGTTGGCGGTTGCGTCTACCATGTCGCGCATCCGGGCGGGCGCAACTACGACACTTTCCCGGTCAACGGCAACGAGGCGGAGGCCCGGCGGCTCGCCCGCTTCGAACCGCGCGGCCACACGCCATCCGCCTATGTGCTGCGCGACGAACAACCGGCACAAGATTTCCCGATGACCCTTGACCTTCGGCGCCCGCCAAGACTGTGATCCGATATGGCAAAGGGGAATCACAAGAGGGTACGCGGCAAGCCGCAGACCCACAGCCTGCTGGAGCACTACCAGCCGATCGACGGCGTTGTCGACGAGATGGTCGACGCGTCAGGCAATCCCCGGCCGGCCTGGAAGGATTTCATCGAGGCGCTCGACGAACTGGGGCCTGAAAAGCTCGGTCAGCGCTTTGCCCGCGCCGACCAGTATCTGCGCGACGCCGGCGTCTACTACCGCGTCTACGACAAGGCAGGCGCCAATGAGCGCGAATGGCCGCTGGCGCATGTGCCGCTGCTCATCGAAGGTACCGAATGGGCCGCGATCAGCGCCGGCCTCGTCCAGCGCGCCGAGCTGTTCGAGGAAACCATCGCCGATATCTATGGCCGCAACCGGCTGATCGAAAAGGGCGTCCTGCCGGCAGGACTCATCGCCGCCAGCCCTGAATATTTACGACCGATGGCCGGCATCAGGCCGGCCGAGGGCCATTTCCTGCATTTCTGCGCCTTCGAGCTTGGCCGAGGGCCCGACGGCCGCTGGTGGGTGCTGGGTGACCGTACGCAGGCGCCGTCCGGCGCCGGCTTCGCGCTGGAGAACCGCGTCGCCACCACGCGTGCGCTGTCGGACATCTATGGCGAGATGCATGTGCACCGGCTGGCCGGCTTCTTCCGCCGCTTCCGCGACGCGCTGATCGGCATGGCAAGGGAAACCGAAGGCCGCGTCGCCATACTGACGCCGGGGCCGCTCAACGAGACCTATTACGAGCACGCCTACATCGCCCGCTATCTCGGCATCATGCTGCTGGAGGGCGAGGATCTGACCGTTTCCGGCGGCAGGCTTATGGTGCGGACCGTTTCCGGCCTGATGCCGATCAGCGTGCTGTGGCGGCGCCTCGACGCCGCCTTCGCCGATCCGCTCGAACTGCGCTCGGATTCGCAGATCGGCACGCCGGGGCTGGTCGAGGCGATCCGGCAGGGCTCCGTGTCCACCGTCAATGCGCTGGGGTCCGGCCTGATGGAAACGCGGGCGCTGCTCGCCTTCCTGCCCAAGATCGCGCGCGAGCTGCGCGCCGAGGAATTGTTGCTGCCGAGCGTCGCGACATGGTGGTGCGGGCAGGAGGTCGAGCGCGCCCATGTGCTTGCCAACATCGACCGTATGGTGATCGGGCCGGCGCTGTCGACCAGGCTCGCCTTCGAGGATGACGGCCAGACCAAGCTCGGCTCGGCACTGTCGGCCGGGGAGCGGGCGGAGTTGGTGGCGCGCATCGAGCGCGATGGCGACGCCTTCGTCGGCCAGGAAGCGGTGACGTTGTCGACGACGCCCGTCTATGTCGATGGCTGGCTGGAACCACGGCCAGCGAGCCTGCGCGTCTACCTGGCGCGCACGCCTGAGGGCTGGACGGTGATGCCGGGCGGGTTCGCCCGCGTCGGACTGTCACTCGACCCGACCGCGATCGCCATGCAGCGCGGCGGCCAGGCGGCTGACGTCTGGGTGGTCAGTGACAGGCCGGTGGAGCGCGAGACGCTGCTGCCGCAAGAGGGCGACAGCTTCAGCCGCACCAGGCCGGGCAGCCTGCCCAGCCGCGCGGCCGAAAACCTGACATGGCTCGGCCGCTACATCGAACGCTCGGAAGACACGGTGCGTATATTGCGCGCCTATCACGTGCGGCTGGCCGAAACGTCGGACCCGGACATGCCGCTGCTGGCCGACGTCAGGGACTATCTCGAACCGTTCGGCATCGATGTCGGCACGGCGATCCCGTTGGGGCTGATCGGTACGCTGGACAGCGCGGTTTACAGCGCGGGCCAGATCCGCGACCGTTTCTCGCACGACGGCTGGCTCGCGCTCAAGGACCTGTCGAAGACCATCCACCAGTTCGCCACGACGGTGGCGCCGGGGGATGACGCGACACGGGCAATGACCGTCATCCTGCGCAAGCTCGCCGGGTTTTCCGGCCTGCTGCATGAGAACATGTATCGTTTTGCCGGGTGGCGGTTCCTCGAGATCGGCCGGCGGCTGGAGCGCGGCATCCAGATCGCCCGCACGCTCGCGCGACTGACCGGCGCCAAGGCGCCGGAAGGGGCTCTGGACATGATGCTGGAGATCGGCGACAGCGTGATGACCCACCGCCGGCAATATCCGGTGCAGGCCGGCCGGCGCACGGTGATCGATCTTCTGGCGCTGGATCCGCTCAATCCGCGCTCCATCCTGTTCCAGCTCGAAAGGCTGAAAGCCGAGATCGGCCTCTTGCCGTCGATCGGCGGCGAGGGGCACATGTCGCCGGCGGCGAAGGAGATCCTGCAGCTCAATACGGCCATCGCCATCAAGGAGCCTTCGGACATGACTGCCGCCGCACTTGACGATCTCGCCAACGAGATAGGCGGTCTCTACAACAGCCTCGCCAAGGCCTATTTCGGCTAGGCAGGTTCCGCAAAGCCTCGCGCAGTCAGAAACCTGCTCCAGGACAAGAAAAATAGCGCATGCTTTACGACATCAGGCTTCATCTCCACTACGACTATGCAGCCGCGGCCGGCGGCGGCCGCCACCAGATCCGCGTCCTGCCGTCGACGATTTCCGGTGTGCAGCGCGTCATCGCGGCATCCCTGTCCTTTGCGCCGGCGCCCAACGAGCGTTCCGATTTTTCGGACTTTTTCGGCAACAACGTCACCTCGATCGCATTTCGCGATGCGCATGACGCGCTCGACATCAGGATGAGCGCGCGTGTGTCGGTGTCGCGGCCCGAGCCGGGGCTCGACGTGTCGCCGGATATCGGGCGGCTGAGGCAGGAACTGGCGGCGGTGCGGTCGCTGGCGCCGGATGCACCGCATCACTTTCTGTCCGCCAGCAGCCATGCCGGCATCGACGCGGCGATCACTTCATATGCGCACGATAGCGTCGGCAACTCGGCCGCCGGCACGGCCACGAACCTGTGCAACCGCATTCACCGCGATTTCACCTATGATGGCGAGGCGACCACGGTGCGGACCCGGGCCAGCGATGCTTTCAGGCTGAAGCGCGGTGTCTGCCAAGATTTTTCGCACATCATGATCGCCGGTTTGCGTGGACTGGGCATACCGGCCGGCTATGTCAGCGGCTTCCTGCGCACCATCCCGCCGAAGGGAAAGCCCCGGCTGGAAGGCGCCGACGCCATGCATGCCTGGGTCAAGGTCTGGTGCGGCCGCGATGCCGGCTGGCAGGAGTTCGACCCGACCAACGGCATGCGGGCCAGCAACGACCACATCACCGTCGGCTGCGGCCGCGACTATTCCGACGTCGCACCGATCGTCGGCGTGCTGAAGACCACCGGCGGGCAGGTCGGCGAGCAGGCCGTCGACGTCATCCCGGTCGCGCTCGAAAAGGCGTGAAAGCGGGCCTGTATATGCAAGGCGCCCCGTTGCTGCAATTCAAGGTGGACAAGGCGACTTCTCAAACATAGACAGGGCCGTTACTCTATGCTCGTTTTGAGGGGACAGTCATTGTATTGCTAAAGCGCGCAGGCGCGAGGTTCGTAATTGAGAGCAGTCAGCATCGTCATCCCTGCCCACAATGCGGCCGCAACTATCGCGACAACGCTGGCGTCGCTCAGCAGTGAGGCCGAAGTCATCGGCCAGATCCTGCTGGTCGACGATGCCTCGACGGACGACACGGCTGATGTGGCACGGCAGGCGGCGGCACAACTGTCTCTGCCGTTACGTGTGCTGCCGGCCGTTTGCCGCGACGCCGGCGCTGCGCGCAATGTCGCCCTGGCTCAGGCGCTCCATCCCTGGGTGTACCTGATCGACGCCGACGATCTGCATCTTCAGGGCGGATTGCGCGCGCTGCTGCGGCAGGCGGACAATCAGCCGAAAGCCGACATGGTGGTTGGCGCCTACCGGCGACGCGTGAACGGCCAGGATCGGCAGATCAAGGTGCCGAACGGCTACCAGGCCGCGTGCCTGACTAACGCTTCGGCCTATGTGAAGGGCGATATACGCGGTGGGCAGCGTGCTGGCATCCCGGCGCCTGATCGGGGAGACGCGGTTCCCGGTCGGGCTGGCCTATGACGAGGACACGCTGTTCTGGGCAAGGCTGATGAGCAAGGCATCGCTGGCCATGATTCCGCAACCCGTGATGGTTTACGAGGTTTCGCCGGCCCGTTCCGACGACCGCTTTACGATCAACCCGGCGCGGCGCTTCCTCGAGTGGCGCCGGGAATTGCGCACGCTCGCCGATTGCGACATCCCGATATCGGCACTCAAGACCAGGGAAGGGCTCGTCGCCCTCAAGATTGCCCGCGTCCACTATGCACGCGGCGACCTGAACACCGCCGCGCGCTTCCTGGCGGTGGCCGCCGCCGCACCAAAGCGGCGGTCGGAGGCTTGGCGCTGCCTGCGCTACAGGCTCAAGCTCGCTGCAAGGCGCCGCCTGTCGGCTCCGCAGATAGAACTGCAAGGCGCCCTTTAGGCAATATCCCATCATCGGCGGACGATATCGCGCAGCTCTCGGGCAGCAGTGGAACCAGCTGTCAACCAGCGGCTTATTTACGGATACCTCCGTGGAGCCCTCATGCTGCAAAGATCCGTATCGTCGCCCAGCCGGCCAGCTGACGGTGAGGCTGTCCCAAGGAAGAGTGGGCAAAGCTCGGCCGACCACACCGCGCTGACCTATGTCAGCGATGCCGAGCCCGGTATCCGCCGGCTGAGGGCAGGCAAGCGATTTTCCTACAAGGGACCGGACGGGCGACCGGTCTCGGATAGCACCAGGGCGCGTATCGAGGCGATCGCCATTCCGCCAGCCTGGACGGATGTCTGGATTTCGCCCGACGCCGATGGCCACATCCAGGCGACCGGTAGGGACCAGCGGGGACGCAAGCAATACCGCTACCATCCGCAATGGGCGCAAGAACGCGACAGCGCCAAATATTCGAGCCTCGTTGCCTTCGCCGAAAGCCTGCCGGACCTGCGGCGCACGATAGACAGCGACCTGCGCCGACACGGCCTGCCGTTCGAGCGTGTCGTCGCCGCGGTCGTCTGGCTGCTCGACAACACAATGATCCGTGTCGGCAATACCGCCTATGCACGCGACAACAAGAGCTTCGGCCTGACGACATTGCGCGACCGCCATGTCGACATCAGGGGATCGAGCTTGCGGTTCGCCTTCAAGGGCAAGTCCGGCAAGGAGTGGAGCCTAAAGCTGGTCGATCGGCGCATCGCCGGGATTGTGCGGGGCGCGCAGGACCTGCCGGGTCAGAAACTGTTCCAGTATCTCGACGAGCAGGACAACAGGCGCCCGGTCCGCTCCGAGGACGTCAACCGCTATATCAGGGACGCCGCCGGCGATGCGTTCAGCTCGAAGCATTTCCGCACCTGGGGCGGTACCATCCATGCCGCGTCGCTGTTTGCGCAAACGGAGCTGCCCGAAAGCCAGGCTCAGCAGAAGCGGGTGATGAACAGCGTCATCGACGAGGTGGCCAAGCGGCTGGGCAACACACGCGCCGTCTGCCGCAAATGCTATATCCACCCGCAGGTTTTCGAAGCCTGGTCGCAGGGGCGGCTGCTTGCCGAAATGACGGAGGCCAACAAGCGCAAGCGATCAATAGACGGTCTCGACGACGAGGAGGCGCTCGTGTTGAGATGGTTGAAAATCCACGAAGGTTGACTCGTGGCGGCTGGCGGAAGCGGCGTCGGGATTTTTTTATCGACGCCGTGTCGGGATCGGTCCTACTGTTTCGTCCTTTGATACAGAAAGGACCGACCATGCTCTACGCCATCCTCTGCTATGCCTCCGAAGACGTCGTCAGCTCCTGGAGCAAGGCGCAGGACGATGAAGTCATGGCCAATCTCCTCAACGTTCAGGAGAAATACGCCCAGGCTGGGCGGCTTGGCCCGGTGGCGCGTCTCTTGCCCACGACAGCGGCGACGACGCTGAGGAAAGTCAAGGGCGAGCCGGTCGTCATCGACGGGCCGTTCGCCGAGACCAAGGAACAATTCCTCGGCTTCTACACGCTCGAATGCGCAGACCTCGATGAGGCAGTCGAGTTCGCCCGCGAGCTTTCCGAGGTCAACCCGAGCGGCGGCTCTTACGAGATCCGGCCGGTCTCCATCTTCAATCCTGCCAGGATTCCCGCATGACCGAACTCGCCTGGATCAGCTCCGCCATCAGCGCCGCCCGCCCGCAGGCGATGGGCGCGCTGCTGCGCTATTTCCGCGATCTCGACACGGCGGAGGAAGCTTTCCAGGATGCGTGTCTCAGGGCGCTGAAGAACTGGCCTCAGAACGGGCCGCCACGCGATCCGGCGGCCTGGCTGATCTTCGTCGGCCGCAACAGCGGCATCGATGCGGTGCGCAAGCGCGCCAAGCAGGCGCCGATGCCGGAAGAAGATCAGATCTCCGATCTGGAAGATGCTGAAAGCGATATCGCCGAGCGGCTGGACGGCGCCCATTACCGCGACGACATCTTGCGGCTGCTGTTCATCTGCTGTCATCCTGATTTGCCTGCGACGCAGCAGATCGCAGTTGCGCTGCGCATTGTCTCCGGCCTCACCGTCAGGCAGATCGCCCGCGCCTTCCTGGTTGGCGAAAGCGCCATGGAGCAGCGCATCACACGCGCCAAGGCGCGCATCGCGGATGCCGGCGTGCCGTTCGAGACGCCAGGCGCGGTCGAGCGCTCGGAACGGCTCGCCGCTGTGGCGGCCATGGTCTACCTGATCTTCAACGAGGGATACTCGACCAACAGCGGCGAGGCACCCGCCCGTGCGCCGCTGTGCGAGGAGGCGATCCGGCTGGCCCGGCTGCTGCTCAGGCTGTTCCAGACCGAGCCGGAAATCATGGGGCTGACGGCGCTGCTTTTGCTGCAGCACGCGCGCGCACCGGCCCGTTTCGACGCAGAGGGCGAGATCGTGCTGCTCGAGGATCAGGACCGTAGCCTTTGGAGGCGCAAGATGGTCGACGAGGGACTGGCTCTGATCGATAAGGCGTTGCGCCATCGCAAGCCCGGCCCCTACCAGGTGCAGGCGGCCATCGCCGCCCTGCATGCCCGGGCTGACAAGGCCGAGGACACAGACTGGGTGGAGATCGACCTGCTTTATGGCCTGCTCGAGCAGATGCAGCCGTCGCCGGTGATCACGCTCAACCGCGCGGTGGCGGTCTCCAAGGTGCGCGGGCCTGAAGCGGCGCTTGCCATGATCGAACCGCTGGAGTCGAGGCTTTCCGGCTATTTCCACTTCTTTGGCCTCAAGGGTGGGCTGTTGATGCAACTCGACCGGGGTGAGGAGGCGCGTATCGCCTTTGACCGCGCCATCGCGCTTGCCAACACGGCGGCGGAAGCGGCCCATATCCGCATGCATATCGACCGGCTGATGAAGGATGGCGCCGTGCGGACGCTGGCGAAAAAGGCCAACTGACCACCATCGCCTGGCTGGCTCAATCGTGCAGCTTGGGCTTGGACCATGCCGGGGTGGCGATTTTCCCCTGAAACAGGTAATGGCACGCCATGACAGCACCTCCTGTGCCTGACGGCACCGGGAAGGCATGGCGGCAGGCCGTGGCCGACGCCATATGAGCGATGGGATCTGAAAGGAATAAATATGATCATAGCGAAGGAAACGGCCGAACTGCTGGCAAAACTGGGCGTGGCCAAGGACGCGCTTGCGGGCGGCGACCTCATCGTGCGCAGTCCGGTGACTGGTGAGCAGATCGCGGCGCTGACGACGATCTCGCCGGCCGACGCAGCCAAGACCATCGGTGCCGCGCACAAGGCATTCCAGTCCTGGCGGCTGGTGCCAGGCCCGAAGCGCGGCGAACTGGTGCGTCTGCTCGGCGAAGAATTGCGCGCTCACAAAGCCGAGCTTGGCCGGCTGGTATCGATCGAGGTCGGCAAGATCCCCTCCGAAGGGCTGGGCGAAGTGCAGGAGATGATCGACATCTGCGATTTCGCCGTCGGTCTGTCCCGGCAATTGTATGGCCTGACCATCGCCACCGAGCGTCCGGGCCACCGCATGATGGAAACCTGGCATCCGCTCGGCGTGGTCGGCGTCATCTCGGCCTTCAACTTCCCGGTCGCGGTGTGGTCGTGGAACGCCGCCCTTGCCCTGGTCTGCGGCGACGCGGTGGTGTGGAAGCCGTCGGAAAAGACGCCGCTGACAGCACTTGCCTGCGAGGCGATCTTCAAGCGTGCCGCCAAGCGGTTCGGCACCGACGCGCCGGAAGGGCTGGCGCCGGTGCTGATCGGCGGCCGCGCAGTTGGCGAAATCCTGGTCGACCATCCCAAGGTGCCGCTGGTTTCGGCCACCGGCTCGACCGGTATGGGCAGGGATGTCGGGCCGCGCCTGGCCAAGCGCTTCGCGCGCGCCGTGCTGGAACTCGGCGGCAACAATGCCGGCATCGTCTGCCCGACCGCCGACCTCGACATGGCGCTGCGCGCCATTGCGTTTGGCGCCATGGGCACGGCCGGGCAGCGCTGCACGACGCTGCGGCGCCTGTTCGTGCATGACAGCGTCTACGATGCCCTGGTTCCGCGCTTGAAGAAGGCCTATCAGAGCGTTTCGGTCGGTAATCCGCTGGAGACCTCGTCGCTGGTCGGTCCGCTGATCGACAAGGCCGCCTTCGACGCCATGCAGAAGGCGCTGCAGGAAGCCACCGCCCATGGCGGCAAGGTGACCGGCGGCACGCGGGTCGAGAACGGCCACCCGGATGCCTATTATGTGCATCCGGCGCTGGTCGAGATGCCGAAGCAGGTTTCGCCGGTGACCGAAGAGACCTTCGCGCCGATCCTCTATGTGATGAAATACTCGGATTTCGACGCTGTGCTCGACGAACACAATGCGGTCGGCGCCGGCCTGTCGTCGTCGATCTTCACCCGCGACCTGCAGGAATCCGAGCGTTTCCTCGGCGTCGACGGATCGGACTGCGGCATCGCCAATGTCAACATCGGCACTTCGGGAGCCGAGATCGGCGGTGCTTTCGGCGGCGAAAAGGAAACCGGCGGCGGCCGCGAGAGCGGCTCCGATGCATGGAAGGCCTATATGCGGCGCGCCACCAACACGGTGAACTATTCCAAGGCCCTGCCGCTTGCCCAGGGTGTCTCGTTCGACATCGATTGAGAGCGCCGGGGCTTAGCCAAAGCCAGTGTCGTTCAGGCTCGGCGAGCATCAATCGACACAGGTGGAAGGCGTACACGCCACTGTAACGCTGGACAGCTTCTGACGTTTGTCCAGCGTCGGCTTTGCCACGCTGGCCGAGCCAGCCAACACTGCCGAGATCCCCGGCATCGCGCAGCTTGCGTGCCAGCTTCAGCCGTCATGCGAAATCACCGATCGAGGCGATGCCGGTCGGGATTCGGTCGAGGCCGGCATGCTCGGGGTCGACGCCCGATATCAGCCAAAGCAGGCTTCGAAGGCGCTGTCGACGACGGCAAGCTTGGCCGCCTGGACGGTCATGTATTCCTCATAGAACCGGTGCGATACCCACATCACTGAATGGCCGCGCTGACCAAGCCAGCCAATACTGCCGAGTTCCTCGGCCATGCGCAGTTTGCGGCCGAGATGGGTCCGCGACAATTTAAGCCATTTGGCGAAGTCGCCGATCGAAACCACACTGGTTGGAATCCGGTCGAGGCCAGCATGATCGGGATCGATGCCCGACATCAGCCAGTCCATGACGATGCCGCCATTGTTGAGCCAGATGAACAGGGAAAAGGTCTGGTTGGGCTCGCGCACCGGCTTTGAAGCGAGCAGGCCGTCGGCGACCAGGGGCTGCAGCGTGGCAAGCATGTCGGGCCGCTCCAGGTATCTGGCCAACCGGCCGCCGCCGTCGATATGGTCAAGCGTGCGCAGATGGGCGATGACCCAGCCGGTGAACCTCTCAATGGTGGCCGCCGTCGGTTGCAGCGGGTGGGTGCGGCCGTCCCCGCCCGCCACATACTCGGCGATGTTGTAGTGCAGCATCTCCTTGATGAAAGCGTCGGCCGTATTGCGGCTGGCCACCGCGTTGCGGTGCACGACCTCGATGAAACGCGATACCGTCAGTTCCTTGCGGCGGTCGTTCGGGTCGCGCCTGAAATGCATGGCAAGGCCGACATGACCCATCAGCCAGCGCTGCTGCGTGGCAAAGATGGAAGCCAGTCGGGGGCTTTCCTCATAGATGCGGATCAGGGACTGCGACTGTTCCTGAACGTAGCGGTGCAAGGCCGGATGAGCGGCTATGTCTTCCAGATGCAGGGCTATTCTCCCGATGCTTTGAACCACCTCGGATGGCGAGGTTGCGTTCCCTATTTTTCAGCCTTCAACATTTGTGTCCAGACATAGCAAAAGCGGCGTACAGGGCCAGTCAAGCACATAAGGCCTATCCCGACTGATACGGGATAGGCCTTATGTGATCTTCGAGATGAGTTCCTAAGCGGTCAGCCGCAGACGCGAACGTCTTCGATCACCTTGTGATGGTGGCGCCAGTGCACGACCGTTTCGATATGGCAGCGGTGGCGCCGATGATAGCGGCGATAATCGCCATTGCCATAGTCGTCATATTGCACATTCTCGTCGCCATACTGATTATAGTGCCGGTGATGGTGGCGGCGAATGACGATTCCGCTATCGGATTGGTCATCCGAATATTGGTTGTCGTCGTCGGATTGGATAACCAGACTTGCGGCTTGCGTCGGCGCGATGACTGCGGCTGTTGCGGCCAAAGTCAGCACGGAAGCCAAAATGAATTTTTTCATGTTTCGTCCTCCTGCGGTTCTAAGCCATATCAACTCGTGGAAAGACTTAGCGTTCCAATACCAATCGGTAAGCTACTCGTCGCCGCGGACGCCAAGCCGGTCGGAGCGGCCGGGACTGTGGCCTTACAGCCGAACAAAGGCCGTCAACGGCAGGTGATCGGAAGCCACGCGCGAAAGCGGCGTGTCATGCGCTTCCACAGCCGAGATCATGCCGTGCCGGTTACCCATGATGCGATCGAGTGCCAAGAGCGGCAGGTTCGACGGGAAGGTGGGAACGGCCGGCGGCAGCGGTCCAAAGGTCAAGTGCAGCGTGTTCAGCGCGGAGCGGTTGCCGAGCCGCCATTCGTTCAGGTCGCCGAGCAGCAGCGTCGGCGTTTCGTCGGGGCTGTTCATGATATCCAGCACGACCTGGGCCTGCTGCGAACGTGAGCGGCGCAGCAGGCCGAGATGGGCGGCGATGACGCGCAATGTCCGGTTTCCGTCGAGATCGATCTCGGCCACCACCGCGCCGCGCGGCTCCAGGCCCGGAAGCCTGATCTGATGCACGTCGCGAACGACGCCCTTCTTGAAAAGCAGGACGTTGCCATGCCAGCCATGGCCTTTGCCATTGGCTGCGATCGGCACCGGCACCAGGCCTGTTTCCCGTTCGAGGTGGGGCAGGTCGAGGAGTCCGTCACGGTCGCCGAAACGGTTGTCCGCCTCCTGCAGCGCAATGACGTCGGGGTCGATTTCGCGAATGACGCGGCTGGTGCGGTCGGGATCGAACCTGCGGTCGACGCCGATGCATTTGTGGACGTTGTAGGAAGCGACCAGCGTCCCGGTGGCGCCGGCCTTTTTGGGCGACGCGGCATTGGCCTTGCGCATCCGCCGGTCACGGATGGACAAAAGCATGCTCGCCGGCAGGCTGCGCCCGTTCATCCGCATGGCATGCCTGTCCCTGCTTTTCTCACCATGCACCTCAAATAGAGTCTTCCGGCCGATGTTCCATGGGTGCACGCTATCCGCCAAACACGTCGTTTTGTTAAAGATAGGGTGAACCGAGCCACAATATACGATCGAAGAGGCGGATGATGAACGGGCGGGCCTGCAACGCTTCCAGCGTCACGGGTGTGGCCGTTTCGATCGCTGCTTCAATGCGAGCCTCGATCTCCTCGGCAAAGCCGGCATCGAGAACCTCGAGATCGATCTCGAAATTCAGCCGCAACGAGCGGGCGTCCAGGTTGGACGACCCGACATAGGCCCACAGCCCGTCGATCGAAAGCAGCTTGGAATGATCGAACGGCCCTGCGGTACGCCAGATCCGGCAATAATTCTTGAGCATCTGGTCGAATTGCGCGGTCATGGCGCGATCGACGAGGAAGAGATTGTTCTTCGCCGGCACCACGATGTCGATCTCGACTCCGCGCCTGGCAGCGGTGATCAGCGCACTGATCAACTCGCGGTCCGGCAGGAAATAGGGCGACATGATGCGGATCGACTTGCGGGCGATGGAGAAGGCGCCGATCAGCAATTTGTGGTTGGTTTCGTTGCTTGCATCGGGCCCCGAGGCGACCGCACGCACCATCATCGACTGGCCGGCGGTGGACGAAAATGGTGTGATCCGCCAGGCATCGCCCTTCAGCCTCTCATTGCCGGCGAAACGCCAATCCTCGGCAGCGACCGAGAACAGGTCGGTCACAACAGGCCCGCTGACCTGAAAATGCGTGTCCCTGGCGCTGGCAAGGCCGGCGAACTCGGCCGAGAATCCCTTGCGTATGTTCATGCCGCCGGTAAAGGCGATCGCGCCGTCGATGACCAGGATCTTCCTGTGGGTCCTCAGATTGGCGTAGGGCAGGCGCAGGCCCATGACGATGTTGCCGTTGAAGAGATCGGCGGTGATGTTGGCGCGGCGCAGATGGCCAAGGATACTGGGCACGGAATAACGGGCGCCGACGGCATCGATCAGCACGCGGACGGTGACGCCGCGCTTCACGGCTTGTGCCAGCGACTCGACGAAGAGCAGGCCGACGGCGTCATTGTCGAAGATATAGGTTTCCAGAAGGATGCTGTGCCTGGCCCTGTCTATGGCCAGACACATCGCCGCATAGGCCTCGTCGCCGGTTCTAAGCAGGGTGATCGTGTTGCCGGAGGTGAGCGCGCGCCGTGCCACCCGGTCGCCCAGCGTCTTCAGGCCGGTGAAGCGCTGGCCATATTGCTTGCCGATCAACTCCTCGACGGCGGCGTCGCGAACGGAAGCGTCACCGGCAAGTGGCCGCTGCGCGCTGATCGAGGCGCGGCGAATGCGGTTTATGCCGGCCACGGCATAGATCAGCACACCGATGATCGGCGACAGCAGCATGACGCCGACCCAGCCGGTGGCGGCACGAACGTCCTCCTTGGTCATGACGGCGTGGGCAATGCCGACGGTCGCCATGATCACCGAGATGATCGCCAGGATTCGGGGCCAGTGAGTCGCCAGGGTCTCGAACATTTTGCGGACTATCCAGCGGGTGGTCGCAGAAGGCAATGCAGTCGCTTATGCCTGGGCTTTTGCCGGATGACGGTCGCGACGCTCAGCCGAAGAATTCCGTTTCCTGAGACAGATTGAGCGAATCAAGCGCCGATAGAACTCCATCCAGGAGAGCGGAGCGTGACCTCAAGCATATGGCCGACGGATCGACGACCAAGACCAATAAAATAACGCTGCAAGGCGGCGACCCGAATGCGCCTGTCGTTATCTCCAATGTCGGCCCAGGCGTTACCGGCACCGACGCGGTCAACGTCAACCAGTTGAACCTGAACCTGGCCCAATCCAGGAGCTACACCGACCAGGTGGCGGTCACGACCCTGCCGCAGGCTAAAAACTATACCGACCAGAAGTTCAGCCAGCTCAATTCCGACATAAGCGGCATCAGGGACGAAGCACGGCAGGCGGCGGCAATCGGCCTCGCTGCGCTACGACGATCATCCCGGCAAGCTGAGCGTGGCGGCGGGCGGCGGCTTCTGGCGGGATTCGAGCGCCTTCGCCTTCGGCGCGGGCTACACCAGCGAGGATGGCCGCATCCGCGCCAATGTGTCGGGCACGGCCGCCGGTGGAAACGTCGGCGTCGGCGCCGGCCTGAGCTTCACGCTGAACTGAAGAGGGATTTGAGGCGGGAATGGACAGGCGAACAGGCCATGCCGGCCTAGATGCAATTGCCGTGGCCGTGCTGACCTGCCTGGCGCTTGCCGGCGGGCTGGCGCCGGTTGCAGATGGCTCCGCCCTTCAGGATCAAGCCTTCGGATGTGGTCGTGCCTCCCGACGTGAAGCTCGGGCAATACCAGCGCACCATCCGTCCCTTCGAGAACTGGACGCTGATCTGCGACGAGAACCTGAAGGCCCGCAAGAAGGTGTGCAATGTCTCGCAGGTGATCGAGGACGGAGCCGGCAAGATGGCCTTCAGCTGGTCGCTTGCCGCCACCCAGGACGGCAAGCCGTACATGATCGTGCGCACCGCGCCGAACGCCAGGAGCGACGGCCCGGTGTCGCTGAAGTTCGATGGCAAACAGCCGATCGACGTGCATCTCGACGGCTGCAACGAAATGGTCTGTGTCGGCATGCTGCCGGTGGGGCCGCTGATGCGCCAGCAGATAGCGCAGAAGGCAACGCCGGCGATCTCCTATGCAACCGTCGACGGCCAGACCATCACCGTGACCGCAATGCTCAAAGGGCTGTCGGAAGCCCTTGCGCCAATCAAGTAACGAGGCATCGCCATGAGCCAGCAACAGGATCCGTTCATATCCGCGACACCCGGCAGTCCGAATGTCGAGGCGGATCGGCGAAGGGTGGTCGAGCCCGTGCGCGCGCTGCGGCGGTGGCCGCGCGTCATTGGCGCGAGGCGGCCTTCGATGGCGGACCAGAGCCGCTCGCTGGCCTTCCGCATAGGCGCGGGCACAAGACTCGAGTCCGAAAACCAGGATGTAAC